>NZ_JACDRR010000027.1 GCF_013449375.1 Pectobacterium sp. CFBP8739
TATTTGGCGAAGTTATTTAGTTCTTGCTACCACATGTTCCCATTCTATAGATGCGAATTTAAAAGAGACACTTTCGTGAGGTTGAACCTCATTATGTGTTAATGAATTCGGATAATGGAATTGTATACCCGTGATAATTGCATCTCTCAGAACCATTTTAAAATACAGTTCGTTGCCACCGGATTGTGATGTTCTATAAAAAAGGAATTCGCAAGTTAATTTCTCGTTATTGCTTAGTGCCTGTGCAATAAGTGGAGTCGCTTTATCTATTGGTTTTCTTATTTCAACTGGATACAGTGAAACGTTATCTTGTCTTGTTATCTGGTTCATTAACTCATAAACAAAAATCTCGTCTTCATGGGAAACCTGATATTTATTGCCTATGGAATCTGCACTTGAACAACCCGCAGAGATCAGACCTTGTTTGATGCCAGTGAGTTTCAGATAGATCAAATTTGCCATTATTTATTCCTTAATATTATCCATAATCCTACCCCATAAATCCTTTTTCCTTATGGGATGGGTAATTTCTGCATTTTTTAGTCGATGAGTCAATAGTGGTTATCGTGCGATGTGTATGATTTTAAATGGTTGTTTGAGTTGTAATTATTGTGATAATTATTTAAATGGAATTTAATTCTGGAAGAAGAGAACAGTATCCCTTCACCGCCTATAAACGTAAGCCTTAAATTGCACACAAAATCCATTGGGGGTACTAGCTAAAATAGAACAGTTATTTACCCTTCAGAGTCAATAAAATATGCAATAGGTATTGCTCCTATTATCGCACCATAAAATCAATAGTTTATCTAGCATTCATGTAAATCACGTTCTCCACTTGTGCCACATTTGTGCCATTGCGTTCTAAAATCGCATCAAATTCTTCTAGTAGTGTGCTCACTCAAATGCTTCGCCGACTCATCACTCATTAATTTATTGATTAGTAAAAATAAAAATCCGTGGTGGAGAGGGGAACAGTGTTGTGAAAAATCTTTTTATTGGGTGCTCAGAGAATACTTTTCTCAAAAATATCGGCTAATGGCCGAGTATTGCCGTGGTATCCAGCCACATTAGCAGCTAACCATTCCTGAACGCCGATCTTTTCAAAAGAGACACCATAGCCACAATTGATAATTATATGCTCGAACAATAAACGCTGAGAACGTCCATTACCTTCCCGAAACGGATGAACCACATTTAAATCTGAATAATATTCAGCTAACTGAGTGATTAGGGCCGGACGCTCAAGGCCTTGTAAAAAATCATCATTGGAGAGCTGCATAAAGATTTTATTGGCTTCAATTTCAATCCGGGATACGGTGCAAAAACGTGTTTGCCCCTTAGAAATATCGATACGCCGTATTTCTCCTGCCCAATCGAATAAATCCCCGAATATTTTCCCGTGCAAATCACACCAATAATGTAGATCGTAGGGAGGCTCTTCAAATTCAATATCGAGAACGGCCAATTCGGATAGCTGACGTTCGGCATCATCGAATTGACTGTCATCGTTGATGCCGAGCTTATTTATCAGAACATCGCTATCGGGGTAGGTATAAGGATCTTGCCCTGAGCCGTATTTATCAGACATAACCACCCGCTTTATACATAGCAATCAGATTTTTTCTCAGCGCATCCCTTTCCTGCTTGTCAGCGGGAAGCGGAGTATCCTCAACGCTAAACCCTTCAAGACGCATACTGTCCCGATAGTTTTTGAGTTTCACCTGGTTGTAGTAATCACGCTTTTCTTCCAACGTCACCATGCGCGAGGATCGCGTTTTGTTTGGCAATGCTTTTGTGGTGATTTTACGATGTTGTTTGAATATCAACAGATCGGTATTTTTCAGTTTCTCGATTAGCCGTTCCCCGTCGCCAAACACGCCCCATGAGGCGATAGACAAGGCTTGCCGCTTGCCATTTTTTAC
This sequence comes from Pectobacterium sp. CFBP8739, assembly GCF_013449375.1. Taxonomy (GTDB): domain Bacteria; phylum Pseudomonadota; class Gammaproteobacteria; order Enterobacterales; family Enterobacteriaceae; genus Pectobacterium. Next base: position 1,926 of record NZ_JACDRR010000027.1, read on the forward strand.
TCGTGTAATGCTGATATCCATCGTTGACTGGAGCGTGTTTAACACGTCCTGTACTTTTCTTTCAGAGATACCTGTAGCGGTGACGATAGATTGCGTATTAGGAGAATCCTCTTGTACCAGAGCGGCGAGTACCGCCATTTCATAGCGCATGTGCTTTCACCTTTAATCCGCATATATATGCGATAAAGAGTACCACAATTGCAGCCTGGCAGTATCTTACCTGAATGGGTGATGAGTAACTCGTCGCCTGTTCACTCACTGTTACCACTTAACCAGCTAAAAATAAAGATAAAAAATGAAAGCTTAAAAGGGTGAACAGTTTTGTGAAAAGTCGTTTTATTGGTCGGTATTGTGCATATTACACAGCGAAGTTTTGCATTTGCTTTTTGGGACTCAAGCGCCGATGTGTATAAATGAAATTTTAATAACAAAAAATAATCAATAAAAACAATAATATGAATAGTCTGGCTAGACTCCTGTTGTTAAGTATCTTATTGATTTAATTAACATTAAATTCATTCAGAGTGAAATCGCGTAGCCTATCTTACATAGGGGCCCTACTACCTCGCTCAGAACGATTCTGACGCGTTTTTTTCGTAAATATTTCCTCTGAACGTCCTTTGGGCAAGATCAGTCAGGCAAACTGAATCGCCTTCGAGCATATTAAGCAGCACGGAGGAAGCCATGTGTGATAATAAAACTGATAGTTACGCCAGACGTTTTAAACAGGTCTTTGATTATATTGACTGTCATCTCGATGACACATTATCACTGGAAAAACTCAGTGAAGTCGCTCACTTCTCGCCATTTCATTTCCATCGTCAATTTTGTAGTTATTGTGGGATGCCACCTGGTCGTTACATCCAGATGATGCGTTTAAAACGCGCATCTTATCGGCTGGCTTTTAATCCGTTAGAGAAAATCACTGATATCGCGTTCGACGCCGGTTTTCAGCATGCTGAATCATTTAGTCGTGCTTTCAGGCAAATGTTCGGTCTATCACCGACGCAATTTCGCCAGCAGCCCCCTTGGGTAGATTGGCATAAACGCATATCCGAACCTTATAAACTCAGGAGACAAACAATGCAAGGCCAGGTCAAAATCATCAATTTTCCCGCGACACCAGTCGCAATGTTGACTCATTATGGACAACCGGAACTAATAAACGAAACTGCTGCTCGCTTTATTGAATGGCGAAAAAACACGGGGTATTCGCCTGTTACCAGCAGCCAGACATACGGTATTGCACCACATGATCCTACCTTAACACCGCAGGACGAATTTGAGTTCCATATTTGCGGAACAGTAACGTCAGCGATTGCGGAAGACAGTCGCTTCGGGGTGGTAAATAGTGTCATCCCTTCTGGTCGATGTGCGGTGTTGCGCCATCAAGGATCGCATGATGCGTTAACCGAGTTGGCTAAGGCTCTTTATCGCGACTGGTTGCCTGAGAGCGGAGAGGAACTGCGCGATTTCCCGCTTTTCTTCCATTACCACAACTTTGTGCATGAGGTAGCGGAACATGAATTGCTCACGGATATCTAATTGCCGTTGAAATAAACTGATTCAGCCTGTCATGTTCAGAGCCGCATCAGATGTGATACGCGCAGGGAAGCTCTCTGCGCGTTTTTTATTAAACGCCGTAGAAAATCATGGTGCAGAATTCGTGGTGCGCTCTAGCGGCTGGCGGAGCCAGATGAAGCTTTAACACGCTGCCACTTTCGGTATATGCGGTATCAGGTGGAAAAATTATCAACCAGAGGGGCGTGGACGTTTATGGCGACTTACCGACAAATTGTCGATGATGTTAAATCCTGGATGGGTAGAACAGTACAAACATGCTGGATCGCTTATGTTAAGTCATTGCATGGGCTAACCCGCCGCGTATCTCCGAACCGTATCAACACCGAAAGCCGGGTTTACCCTTGTCCCTATAATGGGTAGCGGAGATCGAGCAATCACTGAGAAATCTGGGTGAGCTTTCGCTTAGCCGCACCGCTTAACGTCGTTCTGTTTTGATCGCTCCATACCAGCCCCTCATCTCCCTCTCTATCACGCACAGAGAGGGCAGTATCACCTGAAATATTATCCTGCCGGATAGCCGCTATTTTTTAACCTGAAAACGACACTAAAAAGATCATTTCACTGCCATTTTTGGCAGTTTTTGTTATGAAATAACGCATTAAATACACCAATGGTTAATTGTGCTATTTGTGATATTTTTAATAGTATAAAAAACTAATAATTTTAATTAAAAAATCAATGATTGCTAAACTATCTAATATTTATTTCTTAACAGGGAAATAGTTCATTAAGGTAATTGGGTGATTTGTTCTGTCAAAAGTAAAAAATAGAGGGTAAATAGTTCCACTAAATTAAAATTAATGAGGTTTTTGTTATTGGTGATTTTTGTTAGTGTATTAAGTATTTCGTTTTTAACGAAATTAAAAGGCATGATATATATCCCTTTTCCGTTGATTGAAAATCAGCGATATATTATTTTTTCTTCTTCCTATTTTTACTTAAGTTTGTTTTAATTTGTTGTTTTTGATATGTTTTGTTTTTTAGTTGTTCTATTTAGTCGCTCTGCTATATAAGCGTTGACCGTGCATTTATGTTGTGTGTATGATCCAAAATCAAAATATAAATGTATTTAATTCCTGCTTGGTGTGACGCTTTCATGCCGATATAAATCGTAAAATTACGGTTTTATTATGGCTTTTTAATTCGGTTTTAATTTATTTTATCTCGCTGGTCGAAAAACAAATACGCTATACCCTAAATAATTCGAGTTTCAGGCAGGCGGCAAGAGAAGGAATCCCGATGAGCTTACTCAGGTAAGTGATTCGGGTGACTGAACGCAGCCAACGTACATGCAACTTGAAGTATGACGGGGATATTTGTTTGCCGAATTGCTGCCGTTTTTATGGATTACGGCGCGCTTTTGGTAGGAATCGACTTTACTTCTCCGGGCCCGAGAGCCCTTACGTTGGTATAGACACATGGCAAAAGGAACTGACGGTGCATCTGTCGCACCAAAGGAACGTATTAATATCAAATATGTTCCAGCCACGGGTGGTCAGCAGGCGGAAATAGAATTGCCGTTGACGCTGATGATCGTAGGAAATATGAAAGGGCGCACAGAGGAAACGCCGATCGAAGAGCGTCAGACCGTCTCGATCGATAAGAACAATTTTACCTCGGTGATGAAAGAAGCAGAGCTGGAATTGAATTTCAGTGTGCCAAACCGCCTTGAAGAAGAAAGCCAAGATGACCTGCCAGTGAAATTGAGCATCGGTGGTCTGAATGATTTCTCCCCTGACCGTATCGCCCAGCAGGTGCCTGAATTGCGTAAGTTGCTTGAGTTACGTGAGGCACTGGTCGCGCTGAAAGGCCCTCTCGGCAATATTCCCTCATTCCGTAATCGTTTGCAGGACCTGTTGTCCAGCGAAGAAGCCAGAGAGCAGCTTTTGAAAGAGCTCGATCTGGTAAAACCCGCCGAATAATTGACGAAATAGGGAAACGATATGTCAATAATTGAAGAACAGGCCCAGGCTGGGGCTGCCAGCGCCTCTGGATCGCTGCTTGATGACATCATGGCTCAGGCGCGTATCACCCCAGTTGATGAAGGCTACAGCGTGGCTAAACAGGGTATTGCCGCACTGGTCGCTAACATTCTGGATAGCGGTAATGCAGCAGAACCCGTGAATAAAGCGCTGGTCGATAGCATGATCGTCGAACTGGACAAAAAACTCAGCAAGCAGATTGACGTGATTCTGCATGCGAAAGAACTTCAGGAACTGGAGTCTTCCTGGCGTTCACTGAAACTGCTGGTCGATCGCACTGATTTCCGCGAAAACATCAAGCTGTTGGTGTTACATGCGACGAAAGAAGAGCTGTTGGAAGATTTCGAATTCGCCCCTGAAATCTCACAGTCTGGCTTCTATAAGCACGTCTATTCCAGCGGTTACGGCCAGTTCGGCGGCCAGCCGATTGGTGGCGTCATCGGTGACTATGCGATGACGCAAAGCTCACCGGACATCAAACTGATGCAGTACGTCAGCGCCGTTGGCGCGATGGCGCACGCGCCGTTCATCTCTTCCGTTGCGCCGACCTTCTTTGGCGTGGACAGCTTCACCGATTTACCTTCCATCAAAGATCTGAAATCCGTTTTCGAAGGCCCTGCCTACACGAAATGGCGTTCGCTGCGTGAATCTGAAGACGGTCGCTATCTGGGGCTGACAGCACCGCGCTTCCTGGCTCGCCTGCCTTATGACCCAGTAGAAAACCCGATTAAGGGCTTCAACTACAAGGAAGATATCAGCACCGATCACGAACACTATCTGTGGGGCAATACCGCCTATCTGATGGGAACGGCGCTGACGGACAGTTTCGCGAAATACCGCTGGTGTCCGAACATCATTGGCCCGCAGAGCGGCGGCGCGATTACTGACCTGCCGGTACACGTTTATGAAGCGATGGGTCAGCTTCAGGCCAAGATCCCGACGGAAGTGCTGATCACCGATCGCCGCGAATATGAAATGGCCGAAGAAGGCTTTATCACGCTGACGATGCGTAAAGATAGCGATAACGCGGCGTTCTTCTCGGCTAACTCAGTACAGAAGCCGAAGGTGTTCCCAAACACCAAAGAAGGTAAAGAAGCGGAAACCAACTACAAGCTGGGTACGCAACTGCCGTACATGTTCATCATCAACCGTCTGGCGCACTACATCAAAGTGCTACAGCGTGAACAGATTGGCTCATGGAAAGAGCGTCAGGATCTGGAGCGTGAGTTGAATACCTGGATTAAACAGTACATCGCCGATCAGGAAAACCCGCCGGCAGATGTTCGTAGCCGTCGTCCTCTGCGTGCCGCACAAATCAACGTGCTGGATGTGGAAGGAGAACCAGGTTGGTATCAGGTCTCCCTGTCTGTGCGCCCGCACTTCAAGTACATGGGGGCAAACTTTGAACTGTCGCTGGTAGGCCGTTTGGATAAGGAATAAGACTTATGCCGTCTCTTTCTGCCTGGGAAAGGGGAAACGCGGCAAGTCTGTTTGATCGTATCCGTGGGGAGGAGCGTCGCTCCTCCCCTGAAACGGAAGTTGAAGCACTGATCGAGTCCGTTAAGCGTCAACTGGACAATGTGCTCAACACCCGGCCCGGAAACTGTCGCAGCGCACCTGAGCTTGGCGTGATTGATTTTAATGACGCGACGCAGGGGGGGGCGGACATTCGCGGGAAAATCCGGGAGGCGATCCGGCAGTGTATCTGTCGCTTTGAACCGCGAATTGTGCATGTGGATGTCGACGCATCGGACTATTTATCGAATCCGATGGAGATGTCGTTTCAGGTTACCGCGCATGTCAGATTGGACGATCTGGAGCAGGTCACCTCTTTCAATATCCACATGGATAGCCACCGCCATTACAGAATGATCTGATTATGTCACTGGAACATTTTTTCAGGGATGAGCTGACCTACTTGCGCCTGCAAGGGCGTGAATTCGCCAAGGCGCACCCTGAGCTTACCCGATTTTTGTCAGAACAGACCACGGATCCAGACGTCGAGCGTCTGCTGGAAGGGTTCGCCTTTTTGACAGGGAGCCTGCGGGCGAAGATCGAGGATGAATTTCCGGAGCTGACACACGGTCTGCTGGGCATGCTGTGGCCTAATTACCTGCGCCCCGTACCGAGCATGACGATTATGCAGTTTTCGGTACATCCCGGCGCGATTGCCCAGCCTGCGTTTGTTGGGCGCGGCTGTGAGCTTGATAGCCTGCCGATGGATGATGTGGTCTGTCATTTTCAGACCTGTCACGATACTTGGATCTACCCAGCGGATATCCGTGAGATCAAAGTACAGAGCGGCAACGATCTTTCCACCATTACGCTGGATATTGGGCTGCATGGCCCGCTCTCGCTCAGTGATTTGCAGCTCGACAAGCTGCGCTTTTATCTGGGCGGTGATACCTATACGGCTTACGAACTCTATTTCTGGATTGCCAGCCAGCTGTCGCATATTGAGCTGGAAATTGACGGCCAACGCTTCCGTCAGGAAGCCAGCGTGTTGAAGACGGTTGGCTTTGAACGTGAAGACGCGCTATTGCCGTACCCCGGTAACGTTTACTCGGGCTATCGCATTTTGCAGGAATATTTCTGTTTTCCTGAAAGTTTCCTCTTTTTCCAACTTGCGGGCGCGGTATGGCCGGATCTGCCGCTGACGGTAACGGAATTCCGTCTGCATTTTTGTTTTGACCGCCCACTGCCGGCGGAGCTGAAGATTCGTCCTGATTCGTTCATGCTCAACTGCGTACCGGCGATTAACCTCTTCCAGCATGATAGCGAACCGATCAACCTCAGCGGTCGCCAGACGGATTACCCGCTGAAGGCCAGCTACCGCAACGCCGATAGCTTTGAAATCTTCTCTGTCGATAAGGTGGAAGGCTGGGTTGAAGGGAATTCCGGCCGTGCGCGAGGGATCCCACGGACGTATCAGCCTTTTGAGAGCTTTCAGCACCAAATCGAGCGTGCCAAGGGGCGGTTGGCGCTCTATTACCGCATTCGGGTAAAAGAAGCGGTGAACGGCAACGGCTTTGATCACATGCTTTCTTTTGTCCGTGGTGATGAGCAGGAGGTGATTGATTTGGATGAATCCATCTCGGTTACCCTGACCTGTACCAATCGCTCGCGTGCGGCACAGTTACCTGTCGGAGCGATCTGCGTGCCAACTGGGAATTCGCCGTCTTTCGCGACGTTTCGCAATCTGATGCGGCCAACGCGACCGCTGCGACCCGCGATGGATGGCAGCCTGCACTGGACGCTGATCTCCAACCTGTCCCTGAACTACGTGTCGCTGCTGCGGCGTGATGCGCTGGTGCAGATTCTGCGTACCTACGATTTCCCGTCGCTGCACGACAAGCAGGCCGAGCAGGCTTCGCGTAAGCGTCTGGCGGGTATCGAATCTATCGAAACCACCCCGATCGATCGTCTGGTTCAAGGGATGCCGGTACGCGGCTTGAAATCCATTCTGTCAGTACGGCAATCCGCGTTCTCCAGTGAAGGAGAGCTCTATCTGTTCAGTACGGTGCTGGCGCACTTCTTCTCGCTATACGCCAGCGTCAACGCTTTCCACCTGTTGGAAGTGGTCAACATCGATAACAAGGAGCGCTACCGATGGCCGGTACAGATAGGTCAACACTCAATGATGTGACGTTCCGTCAGGATGTCTCGCGCTTTAATTTTTTCCAGTTGGTGGAATTGCTTAACCAGTTGGAAGGCGTGGATCTGGAACAAGAGCTGGATTTCCGCCCGGAGCAGGAGCGCCTGCGCTTTCGCTCTACGGCCTCCATCGGGTTTCACCCCGGGGATATCTTACAGGTGGAATGCGATGACGAGGGCCGTCAGGAACTGGAGGTCGCGTTTCTGGGCCTGCACGGCAGCCAGTCCCCGATGCCCGGCTATTACCTTGAAGAGCTGGCCTGGGAATACGCGCAGGGCGAGCAGAAGCTGGGCGTGTTTCTCGATTTCTTTCATCACCGTTTACTGACGCTGCTGCACCGCGCCTGGCGCAAATACCGCTATCACGTCCGCTTTCAGAACGAAGGCGAAGATGGATTCTCCCGCCTGATGTTTGCGCTTGTGGGGTTAGGGAATGACGCCGTACGCGATAGCCTGCCCGTTAACCGCGCCAAAATGCTGTCCTACGCCGGGGTGCTCGCCAGCCCCAGCCGTTCGCCGGAGGTGGTCGCGGGGTTGGTTATTCACTGTTTTGATCTGGACGACGTGGCCGTGATGGCCTGGCAGCATCGCCGCGTCCCGATTCATGAAGGGCAGCAGAACCGTCTGGGCAAAGCCAACATGATGCTGGGCGGTGATTTTGTTATCGGTGACAAAGTGAATGACTGTGCCGGCAAGTTTTTGCTCAAGGTCGGCAATCTCAGCTTTAGCCGCTTTCTCAGCTTCTTGCCCAACGGCGAGCATTTTCAGCCGCTGGTGCGTTTTGTCTCTTTCATTCTTCGCGATCAGTTGGCCTGGGATCTGCGTCTGGGCTTCGCGGAAGGCGAAGCCAAGGGCTTAAGTCTGGGCAGTGAGCAAAGCAGCCGGTTGGGATGGAGCAGCTTTCTCGGGCAGCCGCCTGCGGATCCCTATGTGACGATTTGTGTGCAGGAGTAAATGTGAACGTAACCCATCCACTCACGTTGGTTGTGCTCAACAGTGAGCAGCTCGATATCAATTCCCAGGTGCAGCACCAGTTTGATCACCATGGCGGCACGCTGGGGGCATCGGAAAAAGATCAGTGGCAACTGCGGGATCGGCTGGGCGCTGTGGTGCCGGAACACGCACGCATCGACATGACCGATGGTTATTTCAGCCTGTGCGATCTGAGCGGTCAGTCTTTTATTAACGGATCGCTGTCGCCGATTGGGCGCGATCGCAAAGTCATTTTGTCGCACGGCGACGAACTGGTTATCGGGCCTTTCCGGCTGGGTGTTTACATCGGCGATCCCACCACGGAACAGGATATCGATCAGGTCTTAGGGCAGCGCACGGACGATGTACTGGGCGGCTGGCTAAGTGAAGATAAAAACAGGCGCGCCACGGATCTCGCCGATCCTTCCGTCACGTTGAACGACCCGCTGTTGGCGCTACAGCAAGAACAGAGCCAGCCGCTATTGCCATCAGGCAGTGAGACGGTCAGAGAATCGCTCACGACCTCTCTTTCTTCTTTTTCTTCTGCTGAGGACACCATGGATCAGAAATTTGTGGAATTACCGACCATCAACACACCGTATGCCGGAGAGGGGCTGGAGGGCTACAACGAGGGTATCTCATTGGCACCGTTGATGCGCGGGCTGGGGATGTCGCTTCAGCCGGGCGATGAGGCGCGGTTGCGTGAAATGCTGGAAGAGATGGGAAAAAGCCTGCGCGCGATGGTGGAAGGTCTGCTGGCCTTGCAGACGGAACAGGCGGCGATGGCGGACACGCATTTACGTCCGATTGAAGATAACCCATTGCGTCTGGGGCTGGGTTATGCGGATACGCTGTCGGTGCTGTTTGCCGAAGGGAAAAGCCCGGTGCATCTGTCTGCGCCTGCCGCGGTGGAAGAAGTGCTGAACAATGTGCGGGTGCATCACATCGCGAATCAGCAAGCGATTGCCATCGCGCTGGAAAATATTCTTCAGGCTTTCTCGCCTGCCGCGTTGCTCAACCGCTTTGAGCACTATCGCCGCAGTGGCGAGCAACTGGCGGCGGATGACGGCTGGGCATGGCAGATGTATCAGCACTACTACCGTGAATTAACGTCCCCGCGCCAGCAGGGCTTCCAGAAGTTGTTCCATCAGGTGTATGCGCAGGCATATGACCGCGCCGTGCGGCAGCAGCAGGAGCAAAAATAATGCGGCGAGCACTGTGCTTATGTTCCCTGATGTTGCTGCTGTCGGGGTGTACCACGCTGGGCAAGATGGCGCAGGTGGCGGCGAATCCGGATATCCAGGTCGGTAGCAACAACCACCAGCCTTCTACCGTGGGTTTTAGCCTGCTGGCGGAACCGGACGTTAACCCGAATGACAGCGGTGAAGCGGCACCTATCGAATTCCAACTAGTGCTGCTGGCGGAAGATTCACGTCTGCTCGCCACTGATTACGATCAGGTTACGACGGATATCGAAAAGGCATTAGCCAAAAATTATATCGATCACCAGGACTACACGTTGCTGCCGGGGCAATTCAAATACCTGCCGCCTGAGGCGCTGGATGAAAAGGTGCATTACCTCGGTGTGATCGCGCGCTATGCGGATTCGGAAAGCTCGGAATGGCGCAAAGTCATCAAGCTAAAAAATACTGGGCAAACGTATCAGATCCTCGTGCACCTGCGCCGGGATGAAGTCGAAATCAAAAAAGACCAAGAAGAAGAATAACTATGTCGAGTCGCAATCGCATTATCTGGCGGGAAGGCCTGTTCATTAAACCGCAGCATTTTCAACAACAGCAAAGGCACACCGATTACGCGCTGCATGCGCGGCTCAGCGCCCTCAGTGACTATTTCTATGGTTTGCAGTCGCTGGCGATTAATGAGGAATACCTCAATTTTGGCCGTATTGCGCTGGTGAATGCCAGCGGCGTAATGCCCGACGGCACCGTGTTCAATATTCCGGGGGATGACGCGCTGCCGCTGCCGCTGGAGATTACCGACGTCGCGCTGGCAAACCAGAAAGTGTATCTGGCGCTGCCGCTGGCGGTAAATGGTGTCAGTGAGGTCGGTCAGCTGGGGCAGGGGATCGCCAGCCGTCTGCAATCGCATCGGCATGATGTGCGCGATCTGCACAGTGACGGCGGCGATATCGTTTCTCTGGAGGTCGGTAAGGTCAGCCTGCGCCTGATGCTTGATCGTGACGATCGCAGCGCCTATGCCTCGCTGGCGATTGCCAACATTCTCGATAAACGCCCTGACGGCGGGTTGATTCTGGATCCTAACTTCATGCCGTGCAGCATCAGCGTCACGGCAATCCCCACCTTAAAACGCTTTTTGGGCGAATCCGCTGGGCTGGTGGCGGAACGTGCGCGCAGTCTGGCGCAGCGTATTGCCGCACCGGGACAGCAAGGTGTCGCAGACGTAGCCGAATTTATGATGCTGCAACTGCTTAACCGCGCGCAGCCCAAACTGTCGCATCTGGCGCGCCTGGGCACGTTACACCCTGAACGCCTGCACGAAACGCTGGTTGAGCTGTGCGGTGAACTAATGACGTTTACCGATGAATCGCGCCTGCCACCGGAATTCCCCGCCTATCGTCACGAACATCAGCAGGCCAGCTTTGAGCCGCTGATGATGGCGCTGCGTCAGGCATTGAGCACCGTGCTGTCGCCGCGTGCGGTTTCTATCCAACTGAAGAAACAGCCATATGGCGTGATGGTGGCGATGGTCGGCGATGCGGAATTGATGACCAGCGCCGAGTTTGTGCTGGCGGTGCGCGCACGTATGCCGCAGGAGCACCTGCGTAAACAGCTGCTGCAACAAACGAAGATCGCTTCCAGCGAGAAGATCCGCGAACTGATCAGCCTGCAACTGCCGGGCATCCCGCTGTTGCCCTTGCCGGTGGCACCGCGCCAGCTGCCGTATCACGCGGGTTACAGCTATTTCCAGTTGGATAGACAAAGCCCCGCTTGGCAGACGTTGGTATCGGGCAACACGTTGGCATTCCACATTGCAGGCGAATTCCCAGAACTGGATATGCAGCTTTGGGCCATCCGTGGCCAGTAGTCAGGAGAGGAAGCGATGAGCACTGAGGTGATTAAGAACGATCATATGGGCGACCTACTTTTTGAACACGCCCGACAGATGGATATGGACTCCGACTACTGGTTCCGCCTGCGCGGGCAAAGCATTAATCCGATGATTGATGCGGTTACGCCGCTATTGGGCATGGTGGAACGGGTGCGCCAGCTCTCTGCCTATGACGGCGTGGAAGATCTGTATCAGCGCGTGGTATCCGAGATTCAGGCTATCGAGCAGGAGTTACATTCTCATGGCTACGAAAACGGCGTGATTTTGTCATTCCGCTACATCCTCTGCACCTTCATTGATGAAGCGGTGATGGGGCGGGAGTGGGGTGGGCAGAGCATGTGGTCGGCGCATTCCCTGCTGACCCGTTTTCACAATGAGACCTGGGGGGGCGAAAAGGTGTTTGTCCTGTTGGAGAAGCTGTTGGACGACCCCACCCGCTACCGCGACATTCTGGAGTTTATCTACCTCTGTCTCTGCCTGGGTTTTGAAGGGCGCTATCGGGTGATGACGCAGGGACGTGAGGAGCTCAATCGCATCGTGAACAAGCTCCACGACACCCTGCGCCCTGAGCCGGCGAATTCCCCGACGGTCTTCCACCTGAATCTGGGCCAGCAGGCCTCGCGCTACCACCTGCGTAGACAGGTGTCATTGCGCACGCTGTTCATTGGCGTGTGCGTGGTCTTGGTGGGCGCTTTCGGCCTGTACCGCTACCAGCTAACTCATCAAACCCAGGACGTACTGCGTCAGCTGGGAGAATTATTACAATAACAGGAGCTACACCGTGATTCGAATTGAACTGCCGACACTGGTTGAACGACTCAACCCCGTGTGCCGTCATATGCTGGAAGAAGCGGCGGCACTCTGTATTCAGCATCAGGGGGCGGAAATCCGTATTGAGCACCTGTTGATGAAAATGCTGGAAACGCCGCTGTGCGATGTGCGCCAGATCCTCAAGCGTGCGGGCGTGGATGCGGATGAGCTGTCTTCGTTGCTTGCGCCTTCCTCCGTGGATAAAGAATTTGATGCGGGCTACCCGTCATTCTCCCCTCTGCTGGTGGAGTGGTTACAGGATAGCTGGCTGCTGGCCTCGGCTGAATTCCAACATTCACGCCTGCGTAGCGGCATCTTGCTGCTGGTTCTGCTGCTGACGCCAAATCGCTATGTGGCAGGCGCAATAGCTCGCCCGCTGGCGCAGATTAACCGTGAACTGTTACGCCAGCAGTTTGATGAGTGGGTGAAAGACTCCGTTGAAACGGAAGTGGCTGTGCAGTCCGCGACGGCGGAACAGGCTGTCGCCGCGAGCACACAACTGTCCCGCTATACCCAAAACGTGACGGAATCCGCCCGGCAGGGGCAACTGGATCCGGTGCTATGCCGCGACCATGAAATCGATCTGATGATCGACATTCTCTCTCGCCGCCGTAAAAACAACCCGATTGTGGTCGGGGAAGCGGGCGTGGGTAAAAGCGCGCTGATCGAAGGATTGGCGCTGCGCATCGTGGCCGGTGCCGTACCGGAAAGATTACGCGATGTTGAGTTGCTCACGCTTGATTTGGGAGCGATGCAGGCAGGCGCCTCGGTGAAAGGCGAATTTGAGAAACGTTTCAAAGGTGTAATGCAGGAAGTGAAAGATGCCCCGCGTCCTATCATCCTGTTCATCGATGAAGCGCATACGCTCATCGGCGCCGGTAATCAGGCCGGTGGGCTGGATGTTTCCAACCTGCTCAAGCCTGCGCTGGCGCGTGGGGAACTGCGCACCATCGCGGCCACGACCTGGAGCGAATACAAAAAATACGTCGAGAAGGATGCCGCGCTTTCCCGCCGTTTCCAGCTCGTCAAAGTCGGTGAACCGAATGCGGAAGACGCTACGGTTATTCTGCGTGGGCTGCGCGGTATCTATGAAAAAGCACACGGTGTACTGATTGATGAAGATGCGCTTCAGGCGGCGGCACAACTGTCGGCGCGCTACATTTCTGGCCGTCAACTGCCTGATAAAGCGATTGACGTACTGGATACCGCTAGCGCGCGCGTCGCGATTAACCTGACGACGCCCCCGCGTGCGGTCAGCCAGCTGCAAACCCGCCTGCACCAGCAGGAGATGGAAATTACCCAGCTTGAGCGTCAGGCGCGTATCGGTTTGGGTAATACCGAAGAACGATTAGCTGAACTGCGTGACGCTCGCGAAGCTGGCGCGGCACAGCTGGAACAGCTGGAAGCCGATTGGCAGCAGCAGAAAACACAGGTTCAGCGCGTGATTGAACTGCGCACGGCGCTGCTGGATGACGAGCAGGCTATCGACTTTGATGCGGTGTCAGCCGCGGCGGAGCTGGCGGCCTGCGAACAGGCGCTGGAAGCGTTGCAACAGTCCTCGGTACTGGTTTCTCCTCACGTTGATAAAACCCAGATTGCGGCCGTTATTGCCGAGTGGACGGGCGTGCCGCTCAACCGCATCTCACAGGGTGAAATGGATGTCGTCACGCGCCTGCCTGAATTCCTCGGTGAATCGATTAAAGGACAGAAACTGGCGATTGCCCACCTGCATAAACACCTGCTGACCGCGCGGGCGGATCTGCGTCGTCCAGGGCGTCCGCTGGGGGCTTTCCTGCTGGTGGGGCCAAGCGGCGTGGGTAAAACGGAAACTGTGGTGCAGATTGCCGACCTGATGTTTGGCGGACGTAACTATCTCACCACCATCAATATGTCGGAATATCAGGAAAAACATACGGTTTCACGCCTGATCGGTTCACCGCCGGGCTATGTCGGGTTTGGTGAAGGCGGCGTCTTGACCGAAGCCATCCGCCAGAAACCCTATTCCGTGGTGTTGTTGGACGAAGTGGAAAAGGCGCACCCAGACGTTCTGAACCTGTTCTATCAGGCGTTTGATAAAGGTGAGCTTGCTGATGGCGAAGGCCGAGTGATCGACTGCCGTAATGTGGTGTTCTTCCTGACGTCCAATCTCGGGTTCCAGACGATTGTGAACTACGCCGAGCAGTCGGATGTGTTGCTGGATGCGCTTTACCCTGAGCTAGCAGCTTTCTTCAAACCCGCACTCCTAGCGCGTATGGAAGTCATCCCTTACTTGCCGCTGGCGCATAACACCATGGTGGCGATCGTACAGGGCAAATTGTCGCGTCTGACGTCTCTGTTGCAACAGCGCTTTGGCGCGGAAGTCATTATTGAGGACGAGGTGCCGGAAGAGATTCTGCGGTTGGCTAATCGCAGCGAAAACGGCGCGCGTATGCTCGAATCGGTGATTGATGGCGCCTTGCTGCCACCTGTTTCGCTACAGTTGCTGCAACGTCTGTCTGCAGGTGAGCCTGTCAGCCGTATTCATTTCCGCGTCGAAGCCGGCCAGTTCCAGACTGAGGTAGAGGGCTGAGTATGCAACATGCCCTCGAACTGGCGCTTGCACTCACTCGGCAGCATGACGAGGCCGGTCTGTGCGATTGGCTGCTGGAGACCATACAGACCGCCTGGCAGCCCCAAGGGATGCTGCTGGGGATGGTGGATGTCAGCGGCAGACAGTTAACCTGTCAGGGGCAAGTGCATGACACGCCGGTGGCGCTGAGTCTGGGGGTGGATGACTTTAGCCACCCGCTGGCTTATGCGCTGCATAAGAATCAGGCGCGCACCTGGGATTCTCTCTATGGCGGTGCCCGCATTGAGCACCGTGAATTCCGGCAGATGCTGGTTTCTGTCGGGACGAACAGCGGGCTACATGCGCTGCCGCTGTTGTCGGAGAGCGGTAAACCGCTGGCAGTGCTGGCGCTGCTGGATACGCCGACGCGCCTGCAAACGCTGCATCAGCGCGGCGAGTGCGAGCGGCTGGCGCAGGTGTTTTGCCGTCAGCTTATGTTGCTGCGTGAGCTGGCGCATACCCAGCGGGAGCAGGTCGCGCTGAGAGATTCACTCCGCCAGATTAAGGATGAAGGGCAGAGCCGTCGCGAGCAGGAAACGCGGGTGGAAGCGACGCTGATTGGCCGATCTATCGTCATTAAAGAGCTGCATCAGCAGATTTATCAGGCGGCAAAACACCGTCTTTCGGTGCTGATTCAGGGCGAAACCGGTTCAGGGAAAGATGTAGTCGCGCGTCTGCTACATCAGTGTTCCGAACGCGCCGACAAGCCCTTTATTGCCATCAACTGCGCGGCGATCCCGGAAAATTTGATTGAAAGCGAGCTATTTGGCTACCAGAAAGGCGCGTTTTCCGGCGCACAAAACAACAAGATTGGTCTGGTCGAGCAGGCTAACGGCGGAACCCTGTTTTTGGATGAAGTCGGCGATATGCCGCAGTCCATGCAGGCCAAGCTGTTACGGGTGTTGGAGACGCACAGTTTCCGCCCTCTGGGCGCGGAGAAAGAAGTGCATTCCGATTTCCGCCTGATTGCCGCGACCCATCAGCCGCTGGAACAGCAGGTGTCTGACGGCGTATTTCGGCAAGATCTCTATCATCGCCTTTGTCAGTGTCTGTTGCAGGTCGCCCCGCTGCGCGAGCGGCCGGATGATATTCACCTGCTGTGCGAACACTTCATCGGCCAATTTTCAGGTAAACAGCAAAAGCACGTTGGGCCGTTGAACCGAGTTTTCCTGCGTCAACTGGTGGGGTATGACTTTCCCGGTAACGTGCGGGAACTGCGCAACCTGCTGGAAGTTGCCTGCGCGCATACGCCGGACGGTGAGGCGCTGTCTCTGGCCTCACTACCGCCGGAGCTGCGCGAACGGCTGACGAACAGCACGGCTGAGGAACAGGATCGCTATCAGCACATCCACGATTTGCGTATTGCCACACAGCGGTATGAAGCGGCTGTCATTGAGGCACGCCTGCGCCAGTTTCAGGGCAACCGCCTGCTGGTGGCCGATAGCCTCAATATTCCTAAACGCACCCTCGACCACAAATGCCAGAAGCTGGAGGTAAATTGATGTTTCTGACGATGGCACCCCTATTGTTGGCAACCGCTGCGACGCCCGATCCCGCCTGGCAGTCGTTATGGGAGCAGTGCCGCAATGAGACGGCTGCTGAGCTCCGGTTGGCCTGTTATGACGCGCTGGGGCGGGAAGCGGAACGCAGCGGCACGCTGTCCCCACAGCGTGATAACGCCGCGGCGAGCGGAACGTTTCAACTGGGACGTGAAGCAGACAGCGGCGATATGACGCTCACCCGCGTGCTGGCTGATGGCAATACACTGGTGATTAGCTGCGCCAGCAATATTACGCACTTGCGCTTAACCCTCAGCGAACCCTGGGCAGGTGAGTCCGTCACATCCCAGCTTGATGGCGTAACGGTGTCCGACAGCTGGTTTATCCGTAACCGCGGGCTGCTGCTGGAATCGGGACGCGGCCTGCCCGCGATTGATGCGTTAAAGCGTTGGATTGGGCATCGCGAACTGGTGCTTAACGGCGCAGACGGTCACACGCTGCGTATCGAACTCGCCGGGCTGAGCGACGCATTAGCGCCGCTGCGTCAGCAGTGTCACTGGTAAAGGAGGCGTTCATGCATGCACATCCCTGGTGTAAACGCCTGCAAACCGCATTGCCGGATGAAATGTTGCGCGCGGCGGTATTGGCTGACGACCCGCTGTGGGAAAAGGTTGAGACGGAGCTGGTCAAGCTGGGGTCGCTGGCGCATAACCAGGTCGATCTCAACGCGGTGGCGGGTTACTGCCTGACGCTGCTGGAAAGTAAAACCAAAGACATGCGGGTGCTGGTGCAGCTACTGCGCTGCTTGCAGCACCCAGCTAAAGCAACCCCATTTTCTACTGCGCTGATGCTGCTGGACAGCTGGCTGGAGAGTTATTGGGCGATTGCTTGGCCTGCCAGTCCGGTTCAGAAACAGAAGTTGATGATCCAGATTGTTCGGCGTTTTGAGAGCGCGCTGCCCCGTATTGCAGAAAGTGCATCCAGCGCAGAGCTGGAGCAATTACAGCAGTTGACGGAGCAGGTGGCGACCCGCTGGGGCGAACTGGCCAGTGAAAAAGCGGCGCTGATGGATGAACTGGTGCAGGGCGTTAAGCGTGCCAGACAGCGACAGCAGGCGCAGGAGCAGGCGAATCAGACGGCGAAGCCGGCGCCGGCAGCCAGCAGCAGTGGAGGTGCGGGCGGGAGTGAAACCAGCGCCAGCGCGGCCTCGACGCCAGCGAGTTCGGTGGAGATTAATTCATCCGACGAGCGCGGTTGGCGGCAAACTCAACTGAACGTCGCGGCGCTGCTGGTTGAACGCCATCCCGATTCATCGATTGGCTATCGTCTGCGCCGTCACGCTATCTGGTCCGGTATTACCACGCCGCCGATGTCATCTAAAGGAAATAAAACCCAGTTGGCACCCGTCTCGTTAGATCGCGTGGATGAATATCAAAGTGCACTGGCGCAGGCTGATTTGGCGCTGTGGGAACGCATAGAACAAAGTCTGGTTCTCGCACCTTACTGGTTTGATGGCCACATGTTGTCCGCCTCGGTGGCGTCACGATTGGGTCATACCGCTGTCGCGACGGCGATTGCCGAGGAGCTTTCGGCATTTCTTCAGCGTGTGCCGGAGCTGCGTGAACTGACGTTCAGCGATGGCGCGCCCTTTTTAACGGGGAAGTGCAGCCAGTGGTTGCAATCCAGCCAGTCCGTGCGTGGTGGGGGCGGAGCGCGGCAGGACGATTTGGCGACGGAGGCGGCGGCCTGTCGGGATGAAAAAGGGATCGGGGCGGCGATGCAGTTATTGGATGAACGCATGCGTCGCCTGAAAGAACCACGTGACCGTTTTTATGCCGAGTTGGTATTGGCGGATTTACTCGCCGAAGAAGGAATGAAGTCACTGGCAGCACAGCACTATCAGCACATGTGGCAGGAAAGCCAACAATTGGGCCTGATGCAATGGGAACCGGGACTGGTCAGCCGCGTCGAGCGGTTGGCGGCATCCCGCAAAAAATAAGACATTCGGAGTGAATGGTCACTTATGTTTAACACAATCATAACCTTTCTACGCAAGCAGTTGCCTAAACTGAAACCCTCTTGGCTGCTTTTGGGGGCGCTACTGTGGGTCGTGGTGTTGGTTCTGGCCTGGTGGCTGGGGCCGCGTTTGACGGTGGGCGACTCACGCCCATTGCAGGGAATCTGGGGCCGCGTAGTGTTCACACTGGTCTGGCTATGGCTCGCGTTCAGTTATAGCGCTTGGCTCGTCTGGCGTCGCGTGCAGCAGATGCGTGCGGAGCGCCAAGTGCAAGAGGTGACTAAGCAGGATCCGTTGCAGGTGTATGTCGATAAACAGCAGACATTTCTCGATCGCTGGCTGGACGCATTTCAGACCCAACTGGGCAAAAGAGCGCTGTATGCGATGCCCTGGTATCTGACGATTGGCCAGGCTGGTAGCGGGAAAAGTAGCCTGATCCATCGCGCCAATCCGGCAAACAAAATGAACCCGAAATTGGATGCAGAGCTGCGAGATGTGGCGTCAGACCAAGAGGTTAGCTGTTGGGTTGGGGAATCGGCGGTGATTTGGGACCCCAGCGGAAAGCTACTGGCACAGCCGGTGCCGGAGGGCGATTCGCTCGGACAGCGCCATGCTCGACTGTGGCAACACCTGCTACAGTGGCTGAGTGAAAACCGCCGCCGCCAGCCGCTCAACGGTCTGGTGCTCACGCTGGATATTTCCTGGCTGGCACAGGCTGGCGTCGCGGATCGCAAAACCTATGCGCAGGTGATGCGTGCTCGGTTACAGGACATTTCCGTCAACATCAATACGCGCTTACCCGTGTATGTCGCGCTGACTCGGCTGGATATGCTGAGCGGCTTCGATAGGGTTTATCGCCAGTTGAATCGAGAGGCGCGTCAGGCAGTATTAGGGGTAACGTTTACCCCGCAGGCCAGCAACGGTAAAGGCTGGCTGGA
Source organism: Pectobacterium sp. CFBP8739 (assembly GCF_013449375.1). Taxonomy (GTDB): domain Bacteria; phylum Pseudomonadota; class Gammaproteobacteria; order Enterobacterales; family Enterobacteriaceae; genus Pectobacterium. Next base: position 21,080 of record NZ_JACDRR010000027.1, read on the forward strand.
GGAACTGGATCGCTTCTGGGATGAATGGATCACACACCTGAATGATAACCTGCCAGACATGCTGCTGACGCAATCCGACAGAAGCGTGCGCAACTCGCTGTTTTCGTTTGTGCGCCAACTGGCCGGCATGAAAGACTACGTGATGGACGTGCTGACGGAAATGCTCGCGACAGGTGAAGATCGCGCCTTCCTGATTCGTGGTGTCTACGTCAGTTCTGTCTATCAACAAGGGGTGCCGTTCGATGCCTTTGCACAGTCGGCTTCCCGACGTTATCAACTGCCCGTGCCGATTAACCCAGCGCTGCGCGGCGAATCCAATACATTCTTTGTGCAGCGTCTCTTCCCTGACGTTATCTTCCCTGAGGCCAGTCTGGCAGGGGAAAACCGGCTGCATAGCCTCTATCGCCGACGTCGGCTGAGTATCGGTGTGGGCTGCATGCTGCTTGCCAGTCTGGCGCTGATTGGCGGCTGGCACCATTTCTATCGGGTCAATGAAGAGGCCGGGCGTAACGTACTGACGAAAGCGCAGGCGTTTATCGGCACCAATGAGCTGGAAGGGCAGCCGGGCTACGGCTATCAGCAGTTGCCGCGTCTGAATTTGATTCGCGATGCGACCTTATCCTTTGGTAATTACCACGAACGTACGCCGCTACTGGCCGACCTTGGCCTGTATCAGGGCGGTAAAATTGGGCCTTATGTTGAAGGCACCTATCTGCAAATGCTGAACCAGCGCTTTTTACCGGCGGTGATGCAAGGGCTGCTGGAAGATTTGAATCAGGCGCCTGCCAATAGCGAGCAAAAGCTGACGATTCTGCGCGTGATGCGGATGCTGGATGATGCGTCAGGACGCAATAAAACGCTGGTCGAACAGTTTATGGCGCAGCGTTGGCAGAAGGCATTTCCTGGGCAGGGCAATGTACAGGAACAGCTGATGCAGCATCTGGATTACGCCCTTGAGCACACCGACTGGCACAAGGCGCGTGAGGAGAAAGATGCGGTAGCGATCAGCACCTTTGCGCCCTTTAATCAGCCGATCACGCTGGCTCAGCAGGAACTGAGCAAGCTGCCGATGTATCAGCGCGTTTATCAGAGTCTGGTCATGAAGGCGACTCAAGTGCTGCCACCGGATTTAGCGATCCGTGATGAGGTCGGGCCGACCTTTGATCCGGTGTTTTCCCTGCGTAATGACAAGGCGGGAAGTGTGCCACGGTTGCTGACGTATCCCGGTTTTAGTGATTATTACCTCAAACAGGACAAGGCGCTGTTAGAGCTGACGGCACTGGACGCCTGGGTGCTGGGGCAGCGCGAACGTGCGCAGTTCAGCGAGGCGGATCGACGGGAAATTCTGCGTCAGGTGAATGACCGCTACATTACGGATTACATCAACCAGTGGCAGAAAGTGTTGGCGAATATTGATGTGCAGACGCTCGATACGCCGGAACAGGCGCTCGACATTCTCACGGATATTACCGGCAACGATCAGCCCTTCCAGCGCGTGCTGACGACGGTCAGTGATAACACCCGCATTCGTAAGCTGGCCGATGACGATAACGACACGGCGCAGAACATCAACACGCGGATTGGTCGTCCGTTTATGACCATCAACGCGGCGCTGAGCGGACGCGGTGAGCAGGGGCCGCTGGTGCAGGAGGTCAATCAGAAATTGACCGATCTCTATCACTATCTCGATCAGATCGTTAACGCCACCGATCCGGGGCAGGCAGCATTGAAAGCCGTACAGGCGCGGCAGGGAAATAAATTTGCCGATCCGGTGTTTGCCTTACAGCAATATGCCCGCAGCCTTCCTGCGCCGCTGGACCGCTGGGTGGGACAATTAGCCGGAGAGAGCGCCAGTCTGGTGACTGGGCTGGCGATGTCGTCGTTGAATCAGGAGTGGTTGGATAAAGTGGTTACGCCATTCAATGAGAAGCTGGCAGGTCGTTACCCCTTCGACCCGTCGTCGAACAAGGATGTGCCACTGTCGGAAATGGAAATGTTCTTCATGGCAGGCGGTACGTTGGACAGCTTCTATCAAACTAACCTCAAGGCGATGATGGAAAGCGGCATGTTGGAAGAAGGCATGGCGTCGCCGTTGCAGGCTGAACTGGTGAAACAGCTTGAACGCGCCACTCGCATCCGCCAGACCCTGTTTAATGCGCAGGGCAGCCTGGAAGTGCATTTCGTTCTGGAGCCGCTGGAACTGACGGCGAACAAGCGCCGCAGCGTGCTCAATCTGGACGGACAACTGCTGGAATACAGCCATGGTCGTCGCCAGAAAACGCCGCTGGTGTGGCCAAACAGTATGCGCGACGGGGCTGAAAGTAAGCTGACGCTGGTGCCGGACGATCGTGAGCGTTCACCGCGTAGCCTGAGCTTTAGCGGGCCGTGGGCGATGTTCCGCTTAATCAATAGCGATCAACTGACTCAGGTGAATGAGAACACCTTCGATGTGCGCTTCTCGCTGGAAAACGGCGCGATGACGTATCGCGTGTATACCGATGCCAGCCATAACCCGTTTGCCGGTGGTCTGTTCAGCCAGTTCACGCTGCCTGACTCGCTTTATTAATTTAACTCTCGGGAGCCTATCTGGGCTCCCTATTGCTGGATGATGTGATATGCAAGATGCACAACAGGCCCTGAAAGTCGGCCGCGATCCACGGATGCTGCCGGAGTTTGACGCACTTCGGGCGGAAATTAACAAGTTGAGCCACGCGTCTCGCCCTGATGTGGACTGGATGCTGGTGCACGATATGGCCACCACCATCTTTGAAAAGCAGGGCGTGGATCTCCAGACCGCGATCTACTTTACGCTGGCACGTTCGCGGCTGGCGGGCTTGACGGGATTTACGGAAAGCTGTGAGTTTCTGGCGAACCTGATCGTAACGCAGTGGGATAACTTCTGGCCGCCGGTGCATCAGGAACGGGCGCGCATCGAGATGCTGGACTGGTTTATTGCCCGCATCAGCGAAGTGGTGCGGCAGTACGCCATCAGCCATGAACACAAGCGGCTGGTTTATCGTTGTGAACGCGCGCTACAACTGATGAGTGAAAAGCTGCATAACTCAGGTTTGAGCCGCATCCCTCGCGTCGAGAATCTACTGCACTTTGTCGAAGGCTACACCCATCTGTTTGATGAAACCGAGATTGTCATTGTGTCGGACGATCAGGAACTGAAAAAGCAGGATATGCAGATTCCACCCATGGTGTTTTTTCATTCAGACATGGAGCCCGGCGCGACGGTGCAAAGCAGTGGTTCATCAGGCTCGGGTCAGGCTCCATTGCCCGCGGGCAGTATTCTCATCGGACGGGAGAAAGGGCAAATGAAACCCACGGTATTGAAGATTGAGGCGCATAAAAAGCAGAAGCCAGCCTGGTTTTGGTTTGTCTCTGGGTTGTTGACCTGTGCATTGCCCGTGGTGGCGATGATGGGCTGGCAGTATTGGCAGGATCAGAAAGCCGATGCGCTGGCGTTACTGCAACAGCCAGCTTACGCGTTGCCCGCCGCCCCCGATCATAATGATATTCGCCGGGTGCGTATCGTTCTGGGCGAACAGAAACTGCAAGGGATGGAAGGCGAGCTGATCAACCGCTATCAGGCACAGCTGGAACAGGTGAAAAACGCCTCGCCATTCTACCTGTACCAATACGGCAACGGCTTGAAAAACGTGATGCAGCAACTCTACCCCGATTCGCTGGCGGTGAAGGAGATGGAACGCCAATGGCAGATTGCGCTCGAACGCCAGCAGGGCGATGAGCCGAAAACGCTGGGTTACGAACAGGCGCGTGCCAGAGTCAACGATACCTTGCAACAACTGCTGGAACTGGAACGGCAGCGCCGGACAGTGACGATCTCCTACCTGAAATCAAAGCTCTACGACATGCAAAAAGACCTGATGTCGGATGTTCCTTTCGGGATACGGCTGCGGGAGCTTGAGGCGCGTAAAATCAAGAGCCAGCCGCTGACGCCAGCGGAGTTACGTGCGATGGAAGACGAACTGCGCGCCTTCAATATTCGCCTGTACCGTTTGCAGCAGGGTAATTCCGCCAGCTGATTATCGTGAAGGGAAAAACGCTGAGCACATGATGAAATACAAAAAATTATTGATAGCCCTCTCGGCTTGCTGGTTGGCGTCATGTCAGGCGCCAGTTACATCGCTGCCTGAAACGGAACTGGTGGCGTCAGCGAACCGGGGAAACGGGGAAGCGCAATATCATTTGGCAAAGACGCTCGCCGCGCGCTCGCAGTATACCGAGGCGATGCAGTGGATGCAGAAGGCATCTGGCCTGTCTGAACTGCCGGGCAGTCAAGAAATGCGCGCAGCCGCCGCGCTTCAGGTCGGCGACTGGTATCAGGCTGGGCTGGGGGCGCCAAAGAACAGCCCGTCAGCCCGCCAGTGGTGGACAACGTCCTCGCGTTTGGGAAATGGTGAAGCAGGGCATCGCCTCGGCATGGACTGTCAGGTTCAGCATCAGGGAAAACTGGTCGCGGCCTGTCTGAGTGCGTTTGAATCTTCTGCGGCGAACGGTTATCCCCCTGCACAGTTGATTGTCGCCCAGTGGCACGCGACGCATACGGGCGGTGAAAAAGAAGCCGTATCGTGGTTGCTAAAAGCAGCGGAACTCGGCAATCGGGATGCGCAGTACCAGCTGGCGCAGCGCTATGAACAGGGTAACGGTGTGGTGATTCGTCGCGATCTGGCCGAACGCTGGTATTTCCGCGCAGCGACACTGGGGCAGGCGCAGGCGCAGCTGTGGATGGCGCGGCACGAAGACGGCGAGAATGCGTTGAACTGGTATCAAAAATCCGCGTCATCAGGCGATGCGCAAGCACAGCTTTGGCTGGGCAAGGCATACCGCGAAGGTAAGCGCTTACCTTGGGATGAGCAAAAAGCGCGTTATTGGCTGGAGCGTGCCGCCTCTGGCGGATCGGGCGAGGCAGATTATTTGCTCAGCCAGAGCCAGACAACCCATGAAAAACGTGAACAGTATCTGGTTCAGGCATCCTCTGCGGGCTATATCCGGGCGCAGCGGGAATTGGGTGAGCGCTTATTTACAGCGAACGAATTCGCGCGTGCGCGTGAAGAATATGCCAAAGCGGCATCGGCAGGAGACACCGAATCCCAACTAGCCTATGGCGAGATGCTGCGGCTGGGACAAGGTGGCAAAGAGGATTATGTTGAGGCGATGAAACAGTACCGTCTGGCTGCCAATGACGGTAACCGCATGGCGCAGTACCGTATGGGGATGATGCGCCAGGATGGGTTAGGCGCATCCCGCAACCGTATTCATGCTTACGCCTGGTATGCCATGGCGGCGACGGAGGGGATGCCCGAAGCCATTCATGCGCGCAACGATCTGGAGGCGACAATGCAGCCGGATGAAATTAAAGCCGGGCAGCGGCTGGCGATGCACTGGTCATCAGGGAAAACCGAGTAATTGGCGTCCGGTTGTGAGTCGGTGCTCACTTTCTGATAGGCAAGCGCTGAGAGTAAAACGTTAAAGCAGAGGCGTGCGGTAGCCATGG
>NZ_JACDRR010000028.1:0-105394 GCF_013449375.1 Pectobacterium sp. CFBP8739
AACTACCTTGAAAAACACCGATCTTTGAGGCCAGGTTCATTGACTATTTCCAACGTCTCGCCATCTACTGTCAGAGTGCTGATATTGCTCGCCTCAGGAAAAATCAGCTCTGAAACAGATGCTGGTCCATTTTTACCTAACTGACCGGCCCACGCTTTGATTTTCCCCTCCGATTTTTTTTCATCAATGCAACAGTGTCCGGCGCAGCGAGAATACGGGCATCAGGAAATGCCTGCCACACGGGTTCCAAGCCAAAGTAATAATCAGGGTCACTTGTCGTAATATAAACAGTGGTCAATTTCTTGCCACTGGCCTTTATTGCATCAGCAATGACTTTACCGTCTGAATAATTAAAATTCGAATCAATGAGCACTGCCTCAGACTTACCCGCTATAAGAACTGGGGCACGAAGAAAGCCAGCCTCATTAGTTCTGAAAGTTGTCCAGTCGAGGACATGTTTCTCTAATGCGTATCAGGCACATTCCACCACCGGATTAGCACGACAACAAAGGCAGCCATAGCCAGACAGGCTGTCGCAATGGCAACGCATTACCCAGCCCTGTTTCAGGAAGATGCAAGCGAGCAACCAAAGCCGTGACTCGGACATAGTCTTTCACCTCCGCCGCATACGGAATACCAGACCCGGCCTTTTAATAACCTAGTGGTACTTAAGACATTTCAGGAGTCAGATTTAAGTAACCTTTGCCCCATTTATCATGCCCTTTCCCTCTTTCTCCCTCAGTGAACCGGAAGGCGAAGACCCAAACTCTGCGGATAAGGGTCAAAGTAATTTTGAGTTAGCAGATAGCGGTCAGGGTATTCGGCCAGATAGTGCTTCAGTAGCGTAAGTGGGGCGAGGATGGGTAACAGTCCATCGCGATAGTGCAGGATCACCTCACGCAGTTCACCACGCTGGCGGAGAGTCAACTGATTACGGAAATAACCCTGAATATGCATTAGCACGTTGGTGTGATTTTTCCGCGAAGCGGGTTTCTTCAGGATTGTCATCAGTTTTTCGCGATAGGCCACAAAGAAATCATCCAGGTCTTCCCATTCATGCAGCGACGCGACAAACGGCCCGATCTCACGGTAGCCCGCCTGATGGTGTGCCAGCAGTTGAAGTTTATAGCGGCTGTGGAAGTCAAGCAGCGCGCGCCGCGTGAGGCCGTTGGTACGCAAAGTGTTCAGCTCATGCAGGGCGAAAACACGCTCGACAAAGTTCTCCCGCAGCACCGGATCGTGCAGGCGACCATCTTCTTCAACCGGTAACCACGGGTATTTCTCCAGTAATGAAGCGGTAAAAAGACCAACCCCCTCTTTATGCCCGCGATTGCCTTTTTCGTCATACAGCCGCACGCGCTCCATACCGCAGCTCGGCGATTTGGCACAGACGATAAAACCCGACAGTTGATCCAAACGTGAAAGGTAAGTCTCGGCGAAGCCAGCCATTTTCTCCGTTACATCGTCGTGTGGAGCATGACTGAAGCGCATGCGGATGTCGCCTTCCGCCGTCTGTACCAGACGCAGAGCCGGACGGGGCACGGGCAGGCCGATGGACATCTCCGGGCAGACGGGTTTGAAGGTCACCCACTGCGCCAGGTCATCCATGACGAAGTTCATCCGTTTGTGCCCACCGTCAAACCGTACGGCTGAGCCGGTTAAACATCCGCTGATCCCAATGACGGGTTGAATAGTCATGGCACGCCCCTCTTTACTGCGTATTTCGGGTGAAGAAAAGCGTGACCGTCCCAACAGTGATCCCGAATTTCTTCATCTCTGTCTTATTAAAAAGATGCGTGCCATCCTGTAGGTACATCCAGTCATCAAAGTGTAACAGCCAGGTACGGCCGTCAGCTTTAACGTTCATACTGTAACGCCAGTTAAAAGCATTGCCCGCAGCCTGACCTGTCGCTACACCTTCAATATCGCCCGCAGCGCCCTCGTAGCGATCGGCAGCGATGCGCCGGATATGCCACACGCGCTGCTGTTGCTCACCATCGTCATAGACGAAATGCTCGTTAAGCATCAGCGTGTCACCGATGACGTTACCGGTGATATCGACGTGGAAGCGACGCAGTTGTTTACCGCTGCGATCCTGCACCATGCCCCACGCTTCGGTTTTCCCCTGAAAATACTGGAAGATATCTAGCGACGGCTGTTGGTGTCGGTAGTCAGTAACCTCTGTGCTGCAGCCTGTCAGCATTACCAGCATCAGGCACAGTGTCAGAATACGTTTCATTTTTTACCTCCGATCAACTGCTGACGCAGTTCGGGATATTGCGTGCGAGGATCGAGCCAGATGGCCAGAAAACAGGTACTGAAGGTTGCAGGCTGGCTCGGACCGAGCGGGACAAAATTTTTTTGTGCCGCCGAGGATCGGTACCAGAATTGCCCTTGCCTACCGTTAAACACAAAGGCCAGTTGCGCCCCCGGAGTGACGTCAGGCCAGAGGGAATGCAGCATACGCAGCCAGGATTCACTCTGCGGTTCGCGCGCCAGAACGCCCTGCGCCTGCCACTGATCGCGAGTGGCCTCGACCAGCTCGCCGCGATCGATATTGCGTTTGTAGGTAATAATCAACGCCTGATCCTGCTCCGGACCGTTATACCGGCCGTCCGGCGTGAGCAACTGGGAGGTATAGACGGTGAACGGCCCCCAGGTTAGGGTTGCATCACCCACTTTGCGCCAGCTTAACCAGTCGGCGGAATGAGCGACGGGCGTGATGGCCGTCAGCCACAGCAACACCAATAACGCGGTTCTCATGGTCGCTTCCCCATCAACATCTGGAAAAACAGCATCAGAATCAGCCAGCCCGACGCCATCCAACTGACGACGATGACATCAGGCTTCAGCAAGGTCATCGCGCCCAGACGTTCACCGATGATGTACGCCACTGGCCCGCCAAAAGTCGCCATCAGCGTCAGTAGCCACACCGGCAGCGTGGTCGTGCGGGTCAGCTCAGTCCAGACGGTAGCGAACATCAACCACAGCGCCACCATCCATAGCGGCAGCATCACGTCACCGTTAAAATCGATCAGCCCCGCCCACACCCAGAGCGCATCAAGGCCGCTCCCCGCCGCAGCGAGCAGGAGGGCATAAAGACGGTGTGCAGGCGACAGCATCAGGCAGGCCAGTATCGCGAGCGCAAGCCACAAAAATAGGCCTCGTTCACGAAACAACACCACCAGCGTCCAGTAGAGATCGAACGCTATTGCCATCAGAAAAACCTGCACATAGCGCTTCATACGCGCTCCGCGGTCAGTTGCACCGCACTGATAGTACGTGCATTAAATCCGGCTTCGCAGTAGCCAAAGTAGTAGAGCCACATACGACGAAACCGGTCATCAAACCCGAGCTTTTCAATATCCTGCCAGGCGTGTACAAACCGCTGCTGCCACTGTGCCAGCGTGCGAGCGTAGTCAGGCCCCATGTCGAACAGATTACGGACGACAAAATCAGTGTGTCGCGTCATCAGCTCACTCATCACCGTAATGCTTGGTAAAAAACCGCCGGGGAAGATGTAGCGCTGGATAAAATCGACGCTTTTGCTGTAGTCGCGGTAGCGCTGATCCTTAATGGTGATGGCCTGAATCACCATTTTTCCTCCCGGACGCAAACGGGCCTGACAGGTGCGGAAGAAGGCTGGCAGGTAGCGTTGTCCTACCGCTTCTATCATCTCGACCGACACCAGCTTATCGAACTCGCCGGTCAGATCGCGGTAGTCACACAGCAGAACCTGAACGCGATCCTGCAACCCCGCGCGGGCAATCCGCGCTTTCGCCCAGTCGTACTGCTCCTGCGACAGCGTGGTAGTGGTGACTCGGCAGCCGTAATGACGAGCGGCGAACTCCGCCATCGCCCCCCAGCCGGTGCCGATTTCCAGCAGGTGATCGCTGGGCGTCAGCGTCAGTTGTTCACACAGACGGGTCATCTTTGCCCGCTGAGCCAGGGTAAGATCCTGCTCGTCGGCGGTGAACAGCGCACTGGAATAGAGCATTTCCTCATCGAGAAAATGTGCATAGAACTCATTGCCCAGGTCGTAATGGGCAGCGATGTTTTCCCGCGCCTGCTGCCGATGGTTGCGCCGCGTCCAGTGGCGAAGCCGCTCAACCGGCCTGCCCAGCAGACGAAAGCCGCTTTCCATCTGCTCTAGCACCTTGCTGTTGAGCGCAAGAATCTGCAACAGCGGGGTGAGCTGATTCGTCTCCCACTCGCCGTCTATCCAGGCTTCAGCAGCACCGAGGCTACCGCCAGTCAGTAAACGCCAGTACACACTTGGAGCAAGGATCTGCACGTCGGCGCGCAGTGTGGCGGCAGCATCGCCAAAATGGAAAGTCTGCGCCCCTTCACGTACCGTGATCGCACCCTCGCGGATACCACTTAGCAAACGAAAGAGCAGCCAGCGCGCGATACGAGCGTTGCGCGGGATGTCGGGTTCAAGCGCAAAGACGGGATCGGTCATGAACGTTCACTCCTGCTGACGGGATGGTTGTACAGCGGCACACGCTTAAGCCATAGCCGCAGCGCCTGCCAATAAATAGCGAACACAGTTTTCAGCGTCATCAACGGTATACGCAGCAGAAGTGACGTCAGGTTTGCGCGCGTCAGTGGTTCACGACGCAGCACCAACGTAGCATCGAATACTTTGGATTCCTGATGATTTTCGATATGCATATGCAGCGTTTTACCGGGGCTGTTGAAACGCCAGTGGTAAACCATGTCCATCGGGTTAAAGGGAGAGACGTGGAACGCCTTTTCCAGCGGGCGAGCCGCATGACTATCGACCGCATGACCATCGACCGCATAGTAATGGCGCTCGTTCCACGGGGTATTGCGCACCTCGGCCAGTATCCAGCGCAGGATGCCCCTATGGTCATAGCAGTAGTAAAAATTGACCGGATTAAAGTGGAACCCGAAATAGCGCAACTGGGTCAGAAGCATAACCCGACCATCAGGCCGCTCGCCGATCAGGCTTTCAAGCCGGTCAAGGACGTTATCTTTGAGCGGCGTGCCGAGCGGGTAGTCCGCATCGTGGAAAGCGGCAGCGGCGAATCGGTTACGGCGGATGCCTGCCGACGGCAGCACGTCGAGTTCATCCAGATCGATCCAGGCCATAAACATACTGTAGCGAAAATGGTGCACTTTTGGCTGGAGCCGCCGATGGCGTAAAACCCCCTGATACAGGCAACTGTTCATTTCAGTTCCCCCCTCCTGCGGCGGCGATCCCCTTCACCACATCGAGTGCGCTACGTACGCCATCTTCATGAAAACCGTTGTACCAGTATGCCCCGCAATACCAGCTCCGCTGACAGCCGTTAATCTCACTGCGCCGCGCCTGTGCGCGCCAGCTTTTGGGGTTAAACAGCGGGTGCTCATAGACAAAGCGCTTCCAGACATAGCGCTCGTCAATCGGTGTTTCCGGGTTCAGGGTAACGCAGAACAGGGGGCTGCCCTCTGGTAACCCTTGTAAGATATTCATGTTATAGGTGACACAGGCGCTATCCTGTTCACGCTCACTCAGGCGATAGTTCCAGCTTGCCCAGGCACGCTGGCGCACCGGCAGCCAGCGCGGGTCGCTGTGTAACACCACTTCGTTACGCTGCCAACCGATATCCCCCAGCACCTCACGCTCGGCAGGCGTCGGCTCGTCAAGCATCGCCAATGCCTGCACGGAGTGGCAGGCGAAAATCACCTGATCGAACGTATAGCTCGATCCCTCAAGCTGGATCTGAACGCCTCCATCGTGGCGCATCACCTTCTGCACCGGCGCGTTAAGATGGAGGGTTAGGCGATCGCCCAGCTGTGCCAGCATAGCGCGAATGTACTCCCGCGAACCGCCTGGCACCACGTACCACTGCGGACGATGAGCGATATCCAGCAGGCCGTGGTGCTCAAAGAAACGCAAAAATAGCGGCAGCGGGAAGCGGCGCATCTCCTGAAGCGACGACGACCAGATAGCGGCCCCCATCGGCAAAATGTAATGACGGGCAAAAAAACCGCTGAAACGGTGCTGATCGAGGAAAGTCTGTAGCGTAGCGCTCTCGTCTACCTCCCCCGCCAGCGCTTCTTTTGCCAATCGATTAAAACGTACGATCGATTTAAGCAGCCCCCAGAATGTCGGATTGACAAGATTACGACGCTGAGCAAACAACGAAGCGACAGTATGACCGTTATACTCCAGACCGTTCTCTGGGTTATGCACGGAGAAGCTCATTTGCGTTTTTTGCCCACGGATACCCAACTCGCTGAGCAGGCCCATAAAACGCGGATAAGTGCGGTCGTTATAGACGATAAACCCTGTATCGATGGCATACGTCCCCTGCGGAGCGGTGACATCAACCGTAGCGGTATGCCCACCTAACGTGGGTTCGGCCTCGAAAAGCGTAACCTGATGGTGTCCGGCCAGCCGCCAGGCACAAGTCAACCCGGCGATACCGCTGCCGATAATAGCAATGTTCATGAACGCACCATCCTGCGCAGTAACGCGCGCTGAAGAAAATTAGGCAGCCCTGCCAGCAGGCGCAAAATCAGGCTGAAGCCTGTCGGGAACGCGATGTGATCTTTCCCTTTAGCCAGACCACGACGGATAGCCTCCACGGCGCTGTCCACGCTCACCTGACCGGGCATGGCAAAATCATTTTTGCGGGTCAATGGCGTGTCAACAAAGCCCGGCGAGACGACCGTAACAGCGATCCCTTTTGGCTCCCAATCCAGTCGCAGGCTATTGGCAAACCAGGTCAGCGCCGCTTTCGATGCACCATAAGCCTCTGCCCGTGGGAAGTGCAGCCAGTGCGCCATGGAGCTGACCAGCACCACGCGTTTTCCCGAAACCAGCTGCCCCTGTAGCGCGGCCAGACAGTTTACCGGCCCCAGAACATTGGTGGTCATCACCCGTTCCACCAGCGCGGCATCCACAACGCCATGATCTAGATATTCACAGGTTCCCGCACAGAGAATGACCAAATCGGCAACACAGTTGGACAGCGCCTGACGGCAGGCCGCAGGATCGGTCATATCGAACGACCTCACCGTGATGTTTGGGCTGTATTGGTGTAACGCCTCCAGCCGGTCTGGATCTCGCCCGCAAGCGATGACGCGGTAGCCGTCATCGGCCCAGGATTTTGCGAGTCCCTCCCCTATGCCAGAGCTTGCACCCGTGATGAGGACCGTTTTCATGAACGCACTCTTCTTTTCACACCGCGCACCGCCCAACCCAGTAACGGAAGGTGTTCGTAGATCATCTCTCCGGCGTCGTAATAATCGCGCTGACGAATAATCAGATCGTCCTGAATATCCACGATTGAGCATCCCTGCAAGGTAAGTGCGTCTCCCCCAGCAACTCGCGGGTGGGCCCAGTGCATGGTCCAGGTTACGACAAAACGATGGCCGCTGCTGAGGGAAGGGTCAATGGAAAAGCGGCACTGCTCAACGTTAGCAAGCAGATGAGTGAAGTAACGCTGGATCGCAACCAGCCCCTCATGTTCACCAAACGGATCGATAAGCGAAGCATTGGGATGATAAATCGCGGCCAGCGCCAATGGCTGCTGGGTATCCAGCTCGGTGTAGTAATCCACAAATCGGTTGATGACGGATGACAATGTGTTCATGAGTCTCACCTGGGCTTGGAACAACGTGGCGTAATCGTATAATTAAAATCTACACAATTATTTCCACTTGTCCAAGTTTCACCAGTGTTATTTTTTATTTCACAATTATTTCAATTATTTATTTTAAATATGAGATTTTATTTTCTTAGACGAGGTTACCCGTCCGCCACCTTTGCAGGTGGCAGAGAAGTGAAGGATTGGGAGATAAAAAAAGCGGAATTACAGGGGAATGACGTCTAAGGAAGCGACGTGCTGCTGCCAAAGGTCAATCTGTTTTTTGCGAGCCGCAGTGAGTTTACCGGTGGTGACCAGCAGCCATTTTCGCTCTGGGAAAATCTCCGGCGCCAGAGTGGCTGGCGGTACGGGAAGGACGTCAATGCGAAGCCCCTGACCGGTGCGCATGAGCGCTTCGAGCCAAATTTCGCACGGATCGCTCAGATACCAGCCGGTAATCAGATAGTTATCACCTGGCGATCTTTTATCCCCTTCAAGGCAAAACGACGTGTAGGAGATGATGATACCATCGAGGATTTCGCGCAGGGTCATCATCGCCGGAATATTGGCCGAGACTTTGCTGCGCAGCGGGCGCAATACTTCACGGACCAGTTCCGTACGCGGATACTCGCGGCCTGCGTCGTAAATCATCTGGCGTAGTGATTCGATTTTTCCCTCTTTCAACCGCTGCAACATGCTTTCCTGCAGGGCAAGCCAATTATTTGTTCGACGCGAGCCTGAGCGAGCCAGCAGCGGTTTCACTTGGCTGACCGGGACCCCTTTTTTCACCCAGTCGAGAATTTTTAACGCCTGTTGGACGTCGTCATCGCTGTACAACCGATGGCCACCGTCTGTGCGCATCGGTTTGAGCAGGCCGTAACGACGCTGCCAAGCGCGGAGCGTCGTCGCATTTATCCCACAAAGCTGGGAAAATTCACCGATGGAGTAAGACATGTACTCAGCCTGATAGTAAACAATGCTCTCAATATACTATGAATAACGTCAGGTTGAATGACGTCGTTGTCACCGCGACAAACACCAGATCGAATGGATGGCTGATAGTCACCAGATTGCTTAATACCGGTCCTGGCACCACAATTCCACCATCATCGTGGCGCAGAACTCATTGCGGATGCGCAGTACGTCCGCAAAGGACTGGCGTACGGTTAACATCATGCAGCACAGCGGCAATGGTAATACCGATTGCCCCCGCCCCAGATGCGGAAAATACAATTCACTCCGCCCCCGCTCATCAGCGGTGAAGAACCTGTTGCGAACCGCTTTATTAAGCCCTAACGTGAGTATTGCTCTTCACCCTTTGGATATTCACTATTTCGATTGACGAGGAAAAATGGAACGCTTGTTTGTCTACGGTACGCTGCGTCCGGGTCACGCCAATGCCTATATTCTGGAAAACATCGGTGGAGACTGGCTGCCGGGTGATGTGGCTGGCACATTTTATGAGAGTGGCTGGGGCGCTGCTGAGGGATTCCCAGGGATAGTCCTCGATGATCGCGGGTCGCGCGTTAGCGGTTACCTGTTTTCGTCCGCTAACCTTGAAGCGCACTGGCCAATGCTGGATGAGTTTGAAGAGGGCTACGATCGCGTTGAGGTTGTGGTTACCACGGAGGAAGGCCAGCAGATGACCGCATGGGTCTATCAGCTACAGCCACAAACAGGCCAGTAGCGTTACAAATCAAATACGCCCATCGCCCTGCCCCAGCCAAATTGAAAAATCCCGCTTACGGGTACCTAAGCGGGACGCGACCATCACAACCTCAATGTTACTTGTTTCCAAACGCCCTAAACAAGCGTTACTCATTGCCCCATTGATTCAGGAATGTCGCGATTTCATCAATACGATGCGCGTCGATACACGCTTCACGGGCCATCTCCTTCTGCGCCTCTTCACTGATTTCTTCGTTATTCATTAAACGGGTGCTCAGCAGTTGGAAATAGCGCGCCAGAGCGTCACGTTCTGACTCGCTCACTGGCTTTTCAGATTCCGTCGCATACTCATCCGTGATGTCATAAAATTTAAGCGGTATTTCATTGTTCATAAGTCATCCTCAGGGGTTAAGGTCTACGTCCGTTGATGCATGCATCATCTGGCTGGGATAATACCATTCTTACTTCGTTTTCCTGTCATCCATGTAGGGCAAGGAGCCAAACGCAGACGCCTCAGTCCCTTAAACGTGAAAAACTGGTAAGTTTTCCACTTTAGCCTTACCATGAAACCATACAAGCACCTATCACTAACCACATGAATTATAAAAATAAATTCTATTTTACAGAGGGCGTTACAACGGCACCGATGCGGGCCGTCCCCCAAGTCATGAAGATGGCTCATGTCTATTGAAATTAAATCACTTTTACTCACGTAGTGACTCTGGCATAAATTGTGCAGTTGCAGTAGTTAGCGACAAGTAGTTAGAGACAATATGAAATCTGCTGAATGATAAGACCTGAAAATCTTCGAAAAAAAAGACATAAAATCAGGTTGATATCAACAATTAGGATGTTAGATCGCGATGAATAAGAACTTTACATTTACGATTAAGAACACGCGTTTCGATGAGAATTATAACCCGTCCGAAAATACGCGTATTACGACCAATTTTGCGAATTTGGCGCGAGGAAAGAACCGCCAGGAGAACTTGCGCAACGCTTTAACAATGATTGACAACCGTTTCAACTCTCTGGCGCATTGGGACAATCCCAAAGGCGATCGTTACGCTGTCGAACTTGATATCATTTCCGTTGAAATTGATATTGAAGGCAATGGCAACACCTTCCCCGTCATTGAAATATTGAAAACGAATGTTGTTGATAAAAAAACCAACACGCGCATTGAAGGGATTGTAGGGAATAATTTCTCCTCCTACGTGCGAGATTATGATTTTAGCGTATTACTGTCAGATCATAATAAGAGCAACCCCGGATTTAGCACCCCCGATAACTTTGGCGATTTGCATGGAAACATCTTTAAATGCTTCGTGAATTCGGAAAGCTACAAAGAGACGTTTAGTAAAGCGCCAGTAATATGCCTCAGTGTTTCAAGTAAAAACACCTATCATCGGACTGGCAATCAGCACCCTGTGTTAGGCGTCGAATACCAGCAAGATGAATATTCATTGACCGATCAATACTTCCATAAAATGGGATTGCAGGCTCGCTATTTTATGCCGCCAAATAGTGTTGCGCCTTTAGCTTTCTATTTTTCTGGTGACTTACTGAGTGATTACACGAATCTTGAGCTGATCAGCACCATCGCCACGATGGAGACGTTTCAAAAGATTTACCGACCTGAGATTTACAATGCGAACTCTCCGGCGGGTCAATGTTATCAGCCAAGCCTGAATCATCAGGATCATTCATTCACTCAAATTGTTTACGATCGAGAAGAACGTAGTCTATTGGCTATCGAGCAGGGAAAGTTTACGGAGAAAAACTTTATCAAACCATACCACGCTATTCTTGAGCAATGGTCTGCTAATTACGTTCTTTGATTAACCAAACACACAAGGTCACCGATTATTATGAAAATATTGTTACCTACCTCAACGGCTGGCAGCTTACCGAAACCTTCTTGGCTGGCGCAGCCTGAGACACTGTGGTCCCCTTGGAAGTTGCAAAGTGAGGAATTAGTTGAGGGCAAACAAGATGCGCTACGTTTGAGCCTGGCGGATCAACTACAGGCAGGGATTGACATTGTCAGCGACGGCGAGCAAACGCGCCAACATTTTGTCACGACGTTTATTGAGCACCTCAGCGGTGTTGATTTCGAGAAACGTGAGATCGTTAAAATTCGTAACCGCTATGACGCGAGTGTACCGACAGTCATTGGTGCAGTCGTGCGACAAAAACCCGTTTTTGTTGAAGATGCCAAATTTTTACGTCAGCACACTACGCACCCCATTAAATGGGCCCTGCCTGGTCCCATGACGATGATCGACACACTCTATGATAGCCACTATAAAAGTCGTGAAAAACTCGCTTGGGAATTCGCCACCATTCTGAATCAAGAAGCGAAAGAGTTAGAAGCGGCGGGTGTCGACATTATCCAATTTGATGAGCCTGCATTTAATGTCTTTTTTGATGAGGTGAATGATTGGGGCATTGCCGCATTAGAACGAGCCGTTGAAGGACTTAAATGTGAAACTGCGGTACATATTTGCTATGGCTATGGCATCAAAGCCAATACCGATTGGAAAAAGACGCTGGGATCCGAGTGGCGGCAATATGAAGAAATTTTCCCTAAATTGCAAAAATCGGCTATCGACATCATTTCACTGGAATGTCAGAACTCCCGTGTTCCCATGGATCTGATTGAACTCATTCGCGGTAAAAAAGTGATGGTAGGCGCCATTGACGTGGCAACCAATACCATTGAGACACCGGAAGAAGTCGCTGATACGTTACGCAAAGCGCTTAAGTTTGTGGATGCCGACAAGCTCTATCCGTCTACCAACTGCGGTATGGCGCCGTTATCCCGTCGCGTCGCAAGAGGCAAACTCAATGCGTTAAGCGCAGGTGCGGAAATCGTCCGAAGAGAACTCCTGGCTAAATAATGTCGCTAAATAGTCGACGATATTTAGCAAACACAGCCCGGTTGGCGATCCAATCAATCGCTAACCGGGCTGAGCGATAACGCTGAAAATCAAAAGCCTGCATTAAGCATTGGCAAAACGTGAATTACCACATCAAATCATCAGGCACTTTAAAATCAGCGTACGGATCGTCTTCGTCTTGTTCTTCCTGACTCAAAGCACTATTTAAGACAATACTACTCGCATCTCGCTGCGCAATTTTATCCGCTACGATCGCGGGGATAATCGCGTATTCACTCTCGCCGTTGCTATTAACCGCCAAACGAGCAATAGCAAGACGGCCATTGATCAGTTGGGTCTGAGTCAGCTTATCCACGTCTATTTTTTTAATAACGTTGTTATCAGTGAAGTTAAAACCAATATCGCCTTTTGCAATGCTGATTCTGTTCATTTCGATGAGCTGCTTCACCTGAGCCTTATATTCTTTCGATAAAACAGCCTGTTTTTGTTGTTCACTGAGCTGTTTATCACGCTCAAGCTGTGCTTTCTTATTCTCTTCCACAGCCTCTCTTGCCTCACGAGCCTGAACGCGTGATTTTTTCGCTGTTCTTTGGACTTTGGCCATTTTTTTGCTGGTCACTAACCCAGCTTTTAGCATCTGCTCTTGTAAGGTGAGTTTTGTCATTGTCGTTTCTGAATTGGTTGAATAATTTACAGGATTATACCTGTAATGTTTGAGGTAGTACCAGATTGCAGGACGCAATCGCGGTGAGGCTTGCGTTTGGGGGTATCAGAAGCGATGCCGAAACTCTGCTGATGAATGGCGCAGAACTCCGGCACAGGGTTATCAGAACTTGAGCAATTTCACCGTAGCATCGATGTCTATCTCATCTTCCGAGAAGATTAACGTCGTTCCCTGGAAGGTCGTGATCGCCAGTTTTTTTATCGAGCGCATTTCACCCGGCTTAGCGGTTGATTTCGGCCTGATACTATTCATCAGTATCCCCACAGACAACACCGCATTTTCTTTATCAATGCCGCTATCGACGGGCACGTCTTCGCTATAAACCAGATAAGACTTGATCGACGTGAGCTTAAGGCGCTCACCCGCGATATAGATGTATTTGCTTTCCGGTAAAACCTTCACCGCATAGGCCGACAGCCCCTTGTTGTTCGTGGTGGGTTCGAAAGTCACCGCAGCATCTTTCTTAATCAGATCAGGGTTGGCGACCTTAATCACATGAAAATACCGGTTCTCACCGTTTTCATCTTTGATAAATCCAAAACCTTTATCTTTAAACCAGGTTGTGATCGTTCCGTTCATCGCCATTGTCGCCTACTTAATCGTTTATCTACTCAGTTTTTGCAGCGCGCAGTGTAAAGCACAATGCCTGCGCAGACTACGTCTTTGGGTTAAGTCTGGACGATAAATTTCTGGTCTGCGAAAAAATATTCCCGATGCCGATTCCCTCCGCATCGGGAAATATGCATTTAGCTGATATCACCACCGTTAGTGGCAATCACTTTCTGATACCAGTGGAACGATTTCTTCTTATAGCGGTTGCCGCTGCCGGCGATCGTGTCATCCAAATCGACATAGATAAAGCCGTAGCGTTTGCTCATCTCACCAGTAGACATGCTGACCAGATCGATACAGCCCCACGGGGTATATCCCATCAGTTCGACACCGTCGTCAATTGCGTCGGCCATTGCTTCGATGTGCTGACGCAGATAGTTGATGCGATAGTCATCGGCGATGTAGTGATTGTTATCCGGCTTATCCACCGCACCCAACCCGTTTTCTACGATAAACAGCGGTTTTTCGTAACGGTCGTACAGCTGGTTTAGCGCAATGCGCAGCCCCACCGGATCAATTTCCCAACCCCACTCGCTGGCTTCCAGAAACGGATTGCGCGCCCCGCCCAGCAGGTTGCCATGCGCGGCCGCCGCATCTGGGTCAGTTTTGTAGGTGGTGGAAGACATGTAGTAACTAAAGCCGATGTAATCGACGGTGTGCTGTTTAATCAGTTCCAGATCGCCCGGCTGAATATCCAGCGTGACGCCCAGCGACTGCCACAGGCTTTTCGCGTAGTAGGGATATTTCCCGCCCGCCTGCACATCCGCACAGTAAAAGTTAAATGACTGCGTTTCTTTCAGCGCCGCTAACTGATTGATAGGGTTACAGTCATAGGCATAATTCGTGGCAAACAGAATCATGCAGCCGATCTGGATCTGCGGGTTGGTCTCATGCGCCATTTTCACCGCCAGGCTGCTGGCGACAAACTGGTTATGCCATGCCTGAAATTTAGCCTGTGGATCCAGCGCGCCGGTTTGCACCGTCAGCCCCTGACTCATGATCGGGAAATGAGCAGCACTGTTGATCTCGTTAAAGGTCATCCAGTATTTCACTTTGTGGCCGAAGCACTCCAGCACCGTGCGGGCAAAGCGCTCAAAGTGGCCGATTAGCTCACGGTTTTTCCAGCCGCCAAAGACGGTGGCCAGATGCAGCGGCATTTCATAGTGAGAGATCGTAATCACGGGTTCAATGCCGTGGGCGATGCAGGTATCAATCACCTGCTCATAGTGGCTCAGCCCCGCTTCGTTGGGCTGTTGCTCAATGCCGTTCGGGTAGATACGCGTCCAGGCAATCGAGAAGCGATAGCATTTGAAGCCCATCTCGGCGAACAGCGCAATGTCCTCGCGGAAACGATGATAGTGATCGATACCTTTATGATTAGGATAGGTGTAGCGCTGTTCATCCAGCGTGAAGTCAAACGTATCGGAAGCCACAATGCTTAAACGCGCTTTACCACCGGGAATGGCATCCACAATCGACAGGCCTTTGCCGTCGATATTGTAGGCCCCTTCGACCTGATTCGCTGCGGTGGCACCGCCCCACATAAAGCCGTGCGGAAATCTTTCGCTCATGGCACTTACCCTTTATCAATGCTGACTATTTATCGATGAACGCCGTGGCGCACCTGACGTTGCTTTGCTTCCGCGCGCCTCGAATGACCAAAATTCTAGAGGAAAAAGGAGGACATGAACAGAAATAAGAAACCGGTTGCATATCTGCTATCCGCGGGTCTGCCGGTATCGTGCTTGTCGTCCTTGCCATCACCCATCTGCCAAACTGGGCTACGCGGGTTCGCTCAGCTAAGTCTCAAGGAAAGTGATGACGGCTAACGACTTATTCTGATGCCTTATGTTGACGCGACGCGACCTTTGCAAGCTCAGACAATACGACCGTTGCCTCCTCTAAACGCTCAGGGACAAGTTTATAGAACACCCAGTTCTTGATGCGTTTCGATGTGACAATTCCAGCTTTCGATAGATATTGAAGATGGCCGGTGACGGTCGGCTGACTCAGGCCAATTTTCTCAGTGATAAACCCTACGCACACCCCATCCTTAACTAAATCACCATCCTGCTGTTCTGGGAAATGTGCCCGAGGATCGGCCAACCATTCCAGAATAATGAGCCGCTGCTGGTTGCCGAGCGCTCGTAGTAAATCGGCCGCTGTCGCTGCATGCTTGTTCATATAGCCAAGTACCTATATAGTAATTCACATATACAGTTGATAAGGAAATACTATGATAAGCGAACACCACAGGGCAACCGACGCTATAACGTTGAAAGATATTTACGCCGCATCTCAGCAGATTAAAACAACGATACGCAGAACGCCGCTAGACCACTCGCAAGAATTATCCGCTCGTGTCGGTGCAGAAATTCGGCTCAAAATGGAAAACCTCCAACAGACCGGTAGCTTCAAACTGCGGGGAGCGGCAAATGTTCTTGCCAATCTGGATGCAGAACAGCGCCGCGTTGGCGTCATCGCCCCAACGGCAGGAAACCACGGGTTAGGGCTCGCCTATGCAGGACAAGTCGCGGGCATCCCCGTAACCATCTTTTTGCCACGCACGGCAGACCCGATGAAGGTCGCAGCGATGAAAGGCTGTGGTGCGCGTATTATGTTCTTTGATGACATCGAAGAAGCCAGGCAGGCGGCAATAGTAACGGCACAACAGTCTGGTGCCACCTTCGTTTCGGCCTACGATAACCCACATATGATTGCAGGCGGTGGCACAGTCGGTCTTGAAATCATGGAAGACTGGATGAATGCGGAGGTAATCCTGGTGAATATCGGTGGTGGCGGTCTCGCCTCAGGAATTGCAACAGCAGCCAAAGCAATCAATCCCGCTATCGAAGTATGGGGTATACAAAGTGAAGCCAGTCCGACATTTGCCCGCTGGAAAGAGGCACGTGACACGCTTCCCGTCGAACTAGCACCCTCTATCGCCGAGGGCGTTAGCGGCTATATAGAACCCAGTACGATGACCTGGCCGCTGGTTCGTGACCGTGTCGATCGCGTGCTCACGGTATCAGAAGCTGAAATCAAAGCCGCGATGCTGTCAATGCTCGAACTTCACCGACATGTTGTCGAACCTTCTGGGGTGCCTGCCGTCGCGGGAGCCATTCGCTACGCGAAAGAGATTCGCGGGCGCAAAACCGTCTGCGTCGTCACCGGCAGGAACATTTCGGGGTCACGCTACCTCACGTTGCTTAATGAGGCGACAGCCGACGTAAACCGGTAGAACAAGCGCCTCTTTGCTGGGTAACCTGCGGAGGCGTTACAGCATAAATTCGTAATGCGAGCCGTCCGGCAGTTCAACATCCCAGTTCTTGCATTAGATTGGAGAGAACAATTGACTAAGCGTCAAATGCTCGTTCAGGCATCGCGTTGTCTGGCCTGACGGCGAGAGCGACAGATTTCGGCATGGTTCCTATCGGCCCATTGAATTAACAGCTGCATGGGCTGTAAAAAGGAGTGCCCGAGTGGCGTCAGCGTGTATTCCACGCGCGGGGGAACTTCCGCATAGATCGTCCGATGTATGAACCCATCAGCCTCGAGTCGCTTTAGCGTGCGTGACAGCATTTGGCGCGAAATATCGTCAATATGGCGATGTAATTCATTAAAACGCAGCGTCTTTTGCGCCAGCGCTTCGAGTATTAACAAACTCCACCGATCGCCGATGCGATCCAGCACATCACGGATTGGACAAGGATGGTCAAACGCGGCATCGTCGAGGCTTTCCGCCGCCGACGTTTTTGGATTAACCGTGTCAGTGAGGAGTGTGTCATGAGTCATTTCTGTGTGACTTGGTTGCATGTCGGTGACTTCTTGTCGGAGAAAAGTCGGCAATGTACCATCCAGATCCTCTATAGTCTATTTTTGTTACCTAGTCCCAAAACAAGAAAATAAGGAGTCTACATGTCACATATTGCACTCATTGGCGCCTCCGGTGATGCCGGTTCACGCATTCTTAAAGAGTTATCAGATCGTGGGCATACGGTCACCGCCATCGCACGCCATCCAGAAAAAATTGCCTCACTGCCGAACGTCACCGCTAAACAAGGAGACGCGCTGGATAAAGATGCGCTGGTCGCGTTATTCAAAGGGCATGATGCGGTGGTCAGCGCGGTTAAATTTGGCTCATCCGACCCAGCGACCCTGATTGCAGCCGTTAAAGCCGCAGGAGTAAAACGCTATTTGGTCGTCGGCGGCGCGGGGAGTCTGGAAATCGCGCCGGGTCAGCGTTTAATCGATCAGCCGGGCTTCCCTGATGCTTACCGCCCTGAAGCCTCCCGTGGTGCTGCCTTCCTCGACTTGCTCAAGCAAGAGAAAGATCTTGATTGGTCCTTCCTCTCGCCGTCCGCCGAATTTGTTCCGGGCCAGCGCACAGGCACCTTCCGTCTCGGCAAAGACACACTGCTCAGTAATGACAAGGGCAGCAGCATTTCCTTTGAGGACTACGCTGTCGCACTGGTTGATGAAATCGAAAATCCGGCACACTCCCGTCAACGCTTTACTGTGGGTTATTAAACCCTGCGACGATCCGCACCTTACCCATAGTCTCTCAACAATGTGTGGATCTCGCGTTATACCGATAGGTCGTAGAGATAGAACAGAACGGTATCAGCGAGCGGCGTGAGTTTGTTATGGTGTGACCTTAACTCGCTCTCTTTTCATGCATAAGGAGTTTTTCAATGGCTACGTCCCCAACCTATGTACCGCCCAAAGTCTGGCAGCCCGCCTCTTCCGGTGGTGCCTTCGCCAATATTAACCGTCCAATAGCCGGTCCGACGCACGAAAAAGCGCTGCCCGTTGGCAAACATCCGCTTCAACTTTATTCGCTGGCGACGCCGAACGGTGTGAAAGTGACGATCATGCTGGAAGAACTGCTGGCGCTGGGTCACTCGGGTGCCGAGTACGATGCCTGGCTAATTAAGATAGGCGATGGCGATCAGTTTTCGAGCGGGTTTGTTGACGTCAATCCGAACTCCAAAATACCGGCGTTGCTTGATCAAAGCGGCGACAAACCGGTTCGCGTGTTTGAGTCCGGTTCCATTCTGGTGTATCTGGCCGAAAAATTTGGCGCCCTGTTGCCGAAGGATCTCGCTACACGCACGGAAACGCTGAACTGGCTCTTCTGGCAGATGGGCTCCGCCCCTTACGTTGGCGGTGGATTTGGCCATTTCTACGCCTACGCGCCGGAAAAATTTGAATACCCGATCAACCGTTTCACAATGGAAACCAAGCGTCAGTTGGATGTGCTTAACCGCCAACTGGCAGAGAACCGCTATCTGGCCGGCGACAGCTACACCATTGCCGATATCGCGGTGTGGCCGTGGTACGGCGGATTGGTACAAAACGCGCTTTACTCCGCCGCAGAGTTCCTGTCCGCACACGAATACACGCATGTGATCCGTTGGGCTAACGAGATTGCAGCCCGTCCAGCGGTAATTCGCGGTCGTAAGGTCAATCGCACCTGGGGTGACGAATCAGAGCAGGTCGCCGAGCGCCATCAGGCATCCGATCTGGATTAATCGTCTGCCGCCTGCCGATCATGCAGGCGGCATCCCGATTTACCCTCAGCGCCCTTCTCTTTCCAGCACGCGATTATCCACCAGCGCGTCTTCCGCGACATTGATGTCCGCCTGCCGCGCGGCATACCAGCCACTCAGCAGTGCGCCGATGGCACAAGCGGTGAGTAACATCACCGGCGGAAGCAACGAGCCGTCGCGAATGAAGCCCACGTGCCGTTATGTCGCCATCATCAAGGTGGTCGTACCCGACAGCGCGGCGCTGCCGCTGGGTACGCTACTGAACGGTTTTTTCATCCGCGCACTGCTGGAAAAACACGAGCGCACGCTGCCGCGCGCTCTGATTTATCAGTCGGTTTCAGCGTTGTATAACGCCTTTCGCTAAACCAAACGGTTTTCTCGCAGAAAAACCGTTTGGCCCCCAATGATTGCTGCCTTTCTGACTCTTCTTTTGCATAAAACTGTACATATGTACCACTCATTATCTAGTTATCAAGCACAACCCATTCTCGTCCGGATGAGAACACATGTGCATTCGTTGGGATATCAACCGTAACCAAGATGAATCCGCTGCTGTCGGTGTGAAAGACGCATGGGGCTGATGATGTATAGAAACGAACTGAGTAGCATAAAAAATCGACCTCTGCCCTCTCACGTCAAGGAGGAGGCAAAGGCCGAATGCTGTGATCACTGGAACGATTAACGGCGCACTTTATTCAGTACGGTCTGAATCGCCGACGACAGCTCATTGATCTCGAATTTCGCGACGTAAGCATCTGCACCCACATTGCGTACGTGATCTTCGTTCGCGCTACCAGACAGTGAAGAGTGAATCACGACAGGAATATTCTTTAGATATTCTTCACGTTTGATATTTCTTGTCAGCGTAAAACCGTCCATTTCCGGCATTTCCAAGTCCGTCAGAACCATTGAGATTTTGTCCGAAATAGGTCTGCCTTCCGACTGTGCTTCTTGCGCAATTTGCCGTATCTTATTCCAAGCATCCTGTCCGGTGATGTGCATACTAAATGGAATGCCCATCTGGTTTAGTCCCTGTTCAAGCAGTGAACGGGCGACTTTGGAGTCTTCCGCCACAATCGCAATCGCGCCTGGGGTGTATGGGAAAGTTTTCTCTTCGCTGTTCTTGAGTGTGGTTTCCCGCTCACCGGGGATGATATCAAACAGAATCTGTTCAACATCCAACACCAACGCCAAACGATTACTGTCCTTGTTGGTATCAAGACGCGCGATACTCGTGATGTAAGTGTTACTGATACCCGCTTCAGCAGCCAAAACCTGGCTCCATTCCAAGCGTACAATGTCATCTACCGATTCCACTGCAAACGCCTGCGTACTACGTGCATATTCAGTGATTAGAAGAATATTCAGCCCTGTTTCCGGCTTACTGCCCACCACGGCAGGGAGGTCGATAACAGGAATGATTTGCCCACGAATGTTAACCATACCCAGCATTGGCGATGTCATGCCCGCTGCTTTGGTTAAAGCAGGCATCGGCACAATTTCACGCAATTTGAACACGTTAATACCGAACAGCTCAGATTTGCCACCGTCGGGTGATTTACCCAGCTGGAATAATAAGAGTTCAAATTTATTAGCAGAGGTGAGGTTTGTTCTCTCATCGATTTCTTTTTGAAAATTATCCATGTTTTCCTCAGTGCGAGTCATTGTCATTATAGGTATACCGTAACAAGGCAACATTCGAGATGTGAGCAAACAGGAACCAACATCCGACCGCTCCACTGTACGTAATAGTCGTGTTCTTCAATCTTATCCAGCGTCAAGCGTAAATATTTGTTAAGTGTGTCGACCTTATCATCCAACGATGCTTGTCATCGGAAGAGTAGACAGATATCCGTCCTCTCAAATATAACCGTCGGCTAGCACCCTTAAGGTGCGGATGACATTCCCTGAATCATTAATATCGGCAGAATTTGCCAACACCTTATCCCAAATCGTGACAGAAATGTTGTCTGAGAAGAAAACCTCTCATCCTTCTTGTTAGTATGGGTATGAAGGTGCTCAAAACACTGTCTGTTTCGTTGTTAAAAGAGACACATAGAGACCGTCATTGAGCGTAGGAAGATGACAAAAGGCGGCAAGGGAAGGAATCTCGATGAGTTTACTCAGGTAAGTGATTCGGGTGACAAATCTGCCGGGAACAGATTTGAACGCTGCTTGAATCAGCCCTTCAGGGCGAGGCCCACGACGAGCCGAGTATTTGAACCAAACCAACGCACATGCAACTTGAAGTATAACGGGTATAGACAGAATACGTTCGGTAGAGAACATCGCTACGTCATCGATGAACTGTTGGTTGGTATACCAATCGAGTAAGGGCTCTACAATGAATCGGAAGAGAAAACAGGGTTGATAAGCGAAAACGGATTATTTACTATCCAGCCCCGCATGACGGGAGAGCTGTTTTTAGGGCGTGTGGTTTGACACCACACACCCTAAATTCAGTAGACAGAACAGGAGCAAAATTACGGGTAATTCCCTGGGTTGGCAAATCAATCTGTAACAAAATTTTTTAAACTTACTTTCTTAATTTTTTTAAAAACCGTCCTGTTCATGAAAAAAATTATAAGTGATATCATGGGGTAACAGTAGTTAGACTTAGGTATAGGTCAGCACTATACTTTTATGACATTACCTATATCATGGGTATCTTCTTGCTTTTTATTGAGGCCGTTACATGTCTGTATTTTGCTCTGATAATGAAATTATCAATAACACGATAAAAAGCTATCTCGGCCGAAAGTTAAAGCAGTATGGCGACCTGAAATACGCTTATATGATCATGAACAAGAAGAACCCCTCTCAAGTTGTGATCATCTCAAATTACCCGCAGGAATGGGTTAATACCTATAAAGAAAATAATTATCAGCATATCGACCCAGTTATTTTGACGGCGATAAATAAAGTCTCGCCGTTCTCTTGGGAAGACAACATTGTTATTAATTCTAAGTTGAAGTTCTCCAAGATTTTTAATCTGTCAAAAGAGTACGATATTGTTAATGGCTACACCTTTGTGCTGCATGACAACAATAATAATCTGGCGGCGCTATCGATTATGTTTGAAGAGCACTCGCCAACGGATATGGAAAATATTGTTGAGGAAAACAAAGACAAACTGCAAATGCTGCTCATTACCATTCATGAGAAAATCACCACGCTTTACAAAGAGATGACACAAAGCCCTCAGAGCAGAAAACAAGGCGACAAAGAGATTTTCTCCCAACGTGAAAATGAAATTTTGTACTGGGCCAGCATGGGAAAAACCTATCCGGAAATTGCGCTGATTCTGGATATCAAAATCAGTACCGTGAAATTTCATATTGGCAATGTGGTAAAAAAACTGGGCGTGCTGAATGCCAAACATGCCATCAGGCTGGGTGTAGAATTGCAGCTTATCAAGCCTGAACCGTTATAATTATTATCAAGTCTATTTCACCTTAGCGAGATAGGCTGTTGCGCGTTCCACAACGCGCGATAACGGCCTTCAGCGTGCAGTAATTCGCTGTGCGTTCCCTGCTGGGAAATAACGCCCTTCTCCACTACCAGAATTCGATGTGCCCCCACAATCGTCGATAGCCGATGGGCAATGACAATAACCGTCTTGTCCTGAACCAGCCTGTCTATCGCCCGCTGTACGGCGAGCTCGCTTTCGGTATCCAACGCCGCCGTCGGTTCATCCAGAATCACAATCGGCGCATCCTTCAATAATGCCCGCGCAATTGAAATACGCTGCCGTTCACCGCCGGATAATCGGCCACCGGTATCACCGAGCCGCGTTTGCCATCCCTGCGGCAGTCGTTGAATAAAATCCAGACACTGGGCAGCCTCGGCAGCCCGCTCGACCTCTGCGTCGCTGGCATCCGGACGCGCCATCCGAATGTTTGCCAACACCGAATCATCAAACAGATAGACATCCTGAAACACCACGGAAATCAGCCGATTTAATTCACGCGTTGGAATGTGGCGAATATCCACGCCGCCGATACACACCCGCCCGCTTTGCGGATCAGCATGACGCATCAGCAGTCGCGTCATCGTCGTTTTCCCCGAACCTGATGGCCCAACCAGTGCCGTCATCCCCTTCTCCGGCAGCGCAATATCTACCCTATCAAGCACTGCCTCAGCCTTGTCCGCATAGCGGAAGCTCACCTGCTCGAACGCAATCGCATAGGTCGTCGGCATCTCAACAGGCTGGTATACGGGAAGCGGCTCAATCGCTAGCAGTTCCTCAATACGATGCAGCGCCGTATCAATCAGTTCCAGCACAGCTGTATAGCTGACAAACGTCGCCAGCGGTTCAGAGAAGCGCACTACAATCACCATCATCGCGGCGACGATGGCCATATCCCACGCGCCCACCACAACGCCGCTGATACCTAGAATCAGTACGCCCTGAAGACCTAACTCCACGACGCTGGCAACCACCGCACCGGGTTTGGCACCGCTGCGGTGAGCGGACGTTTGTATCTGCTGTAGATACTGAAAACGCTGACGCAGCGCCGATGTACGTTCAGCCTGCTGACAGCTGGTTCTCAAGACGGCGAGCCCCTGCACATATTCCACAATATCGGCACTGGTTTGCTGGTTCGCCTCCGCCAGCGCCTGCATTGTGTGTACAAATGCTGGTCGCCGCCAGCGATATAGCAGCGCGATAGCGGGAAAGATCAGCAGCAGGCTCACGCCCAATCGCCATTCCACCATCAGCATGACGAGCGCTATCACGACGGGCGTCACGATAGCCAGCAGCAGCTGGTTGACTATCGCCAGCATATAGTTCAGGTTCTCATCCACGCTGCCCAGCAGCAGCGCGTTGATATCCCCCGCCCGCGCGGACTGGAGCGTGGTTAGCGGCATACTGCGCAGCTGTTCTCCCAGACGCATACGTAGCTCGTGAGTCGCCGCCGCAAGCTGCCCGCGATATTCAAACCCTTGCCCATACCAACGCAGCACCAGCGTCAGCAGGCTTAGAAAAGTCATAAGTCCCAGCAAGATCGCTATCTCGCGGGAAGCCTCCACGTGGGTGAACGCCGACAGCAGCGGAAACAGGCAGGCTAGCGCCACCCCTTGGGTAATAGCCGCCGCCAGCAGGCTCAGGCAACATCGACGGAACCGCCGAGATTGTAAACCCGTCACCCGCTCCAACTGACGATACGTGTGCCACCCTGCGGATAGCCACGCAGTTATGGCAGAATGGTTTTTGTTCATCACGCGCGATCTCCTGACCGTCCGTTGCTCGACAATGTGCTGCACGGTGCATTGCCTAGCGCCCAGTTCTGTGCCTGCTCATAGTGTCGCCACAGTTCGCTATAGCGACCTTGCGCCGCTAGCAGCACGTCATGACGACCCGATTCGCTCAGCCGTCCACGATCGAAGACCACGATCTGGTCAGCATCACGAATCGTCGACAGGCGGTGCGCCACCATAATGACCGTTTTCCCCCGCATCAGGACGCCGAGCGCCGCCAGCAGCGCTGCCTCGTTTTCCGGGTCGGCAAATGCCGTCGGTTCATCCAGCACCAGAATCGGCCGGTTGTGCAACAGCGCCCGCGCGATGGCGATACGCTGGCGCTGTCCGCCGGACAGGAACTGGCCGCGCTCACCCGCCAACGTGTCGTAACCCTGCGGCAACGCCATGATAAAATCGTGCGCCTGTGCCGCCGTCGCGGCGGCAATCACCTCTTCCATGCTTTTCTCAGGCAAGCCGAGCCGGATGTTATTAGCGATGGTGTCCGCAAACAGGAAGGATTCCTGAAACACAAACGACACCTGCTGCATGAGCGTGGCGGTTTTCATCTGCCGGATATCAACGCCGCCAATCAAAATGCGCCCGGCCGTCACATCCCAAAAGCGAGGAATAAGCCGTGCTACGGTGGTTTTCCCCGCGCCAGACGCCCCCACCAACGCCGTCACCGAGCCTACTGGCACCTGAAAACTCACGTCCTCCAGTACCCAGTCGCTCGCATGCTGGTCGTAGCGGAAACTCACCTGTTCAAAGCTCACGCTGGCATCGGCAGGCAAAGCATCGCTTTCCGCTTCCGGCAGCGGCGACAGCGCCAGCACGTCCTGAATCCGGCTGATACTCAATCGCGTTTTCGCTACCATGTGGTTCAACGACATCATCGGCATAACGGCCTCCGCCATACCATTACCGAGCAGTAGCACCGCGACCCACAGGCTGAAATCAAGCTCGCCGGCGTAATAGAAACCGTATGCCACCCAGCATAGCGCCAGCAGCGTAGGAAGCGGGTTAAGCACCGCGAAGGAGAAACGCGCCGAAAAGCCTGCCTGCTGATACCAGCGCGTAAGCACGTCCAGATAATTTTCCAGCGCCTGCTGGTAGCGCCCAAACGTTGACGCCCCCGTATCGAAGGTACGCACCACCGGCATCGCCTGCACAAATTCGATCACGGCGGTACTCACGGCTTCCCGCGCGTGGTTGTAGCGCTGGTTCATCTCACCCGCATTGCGCCTCGCCAGACTCAATACCACGGCGCCGATGGCCAACACCAGCAAGGCCGCCAGCGCTAAACGCCAGTCCAACCAGAACAACAGTGCCCCCGTACACAACGGTGCCACAAAGGCACGGGCATAGAGCGGCGTGCTGTCCGCTACAAACAAGTGAAGCGCTTTGACATCATCCTGCACGATCTTCGCCAACGAACCGGTGCCCAGACGCTGCACCTCGCCCAGCGGGATCCGCGCCAGTTGCTCCGCCAGCGCGCTGCGAATCTGATTTTCCAGCCGAAACGCGGCGTAGTGAGACTGATTAAACGCCAGCAAACGCAGTAGATAACTGGCGCACAGGCACAGCAACGCTCCGACCATCGTCGACAGCGGCCATGACGCGGGTTGCACGATCAGCAATTGGATACTCCACGCCAAAAAAAGCAGAAATGCGATGCCAACCAGAACCGACAACCCCGACAGGCACATCGCCAGACGAATTTGCCCTCTTACGGGGTGCATAATGTGCCAAGCTCGGTTCTGTGGCGTAGAAGGTGGCGTGGCAGCGGATGAACCGCCCTCAACAGCGGAATGTGGCATAGTTGTTCTCTTTTCTCCTTCCCACACAGCCGCTTACCCGTAACGCAAGCAAATCAACTCGACGGCGGCAACAAAGTCAGGAATAATAACTATTCTCAATTGCGCATCTACCCGATTCGAACCAATTTCTACCCGAATCGGTACAGGTTACCGCCATCAACCACGTTGCGATGATAGTCCAATTACCGGATCGTCCGATGACCGCAACCCGTCTCTTCAGGAGCCTGTCCATTGAATGCCTCCCCACTGAAAACCACCAGCGAGCCTGAAGTCACCATTTCGAATTTGATCGCTGAACTGCACGTCGTGCGGCCGGATACCGGTGCGGACTGTAGCCTGCTGCGCGCTACGCTTCAGGAAGGGCTGGATATTCTGGTGTGGCGTGGGCAGTTCCGGCAGCCGACAACGATGCATTTGCACGACGACTGGGGGCGCATCAATTTTTCCTGCTCGTTGCAGGGAGATTCGCAATTTGCACTGAAAGGCGATCGGGGACGGGAACACGTGCTGAAGCAAGGATCGGGTTGCATTAGCTATACCCCAGACTGTCAGGGTACGTCATCCTACGCCGGACAGTTTGAAAGCGTCACGGTGTCGCTAAGCCCTGAGCTACTGGCTAGTTGGATGCCAGATCTCACCGGTAATCTGCAACAGCAGTTGGATTCCGGTCGGCTCTGTACCCGCTGCGACTGCAATGCCGAAATGCGGTCAACCGCTCAGGTGTTAAGTCACGCGCTGTCCAGCCTGACGCCCCCGCAGCAGGCCAGTGAAAACCGCCATGCACCGCTGTGGTTACAGGGACAAAGCATGATTCTGGTGAGCCTCGCCATTGCCGGACATGCCAATGCTGTTCCCCAACAGGACACACTCAGCCTGGCTGATCGCCAAAAGCTGCTGCGGGCCAAAGATCTGCTGCTGGCGGATCTGTCACAAGCTCCTACTATCGCCATGCTCTCCAAAGAAACCGGATTAAGCGTACTCAAGCTGAAACGCGGGTTCCGCCAGCTCTTCAATAACAGCATCTATGGGTTATTTCAGGCCGAACGTATGCAGGAAGCACGCCGTCGTTTGTTTGTCACGGGTGCGCCCGTCATGGTGGTCGCCACCGATCTGGGCTATGCCAATGCCAGTCATTTTAGTGCCGCCTTCCAAAAGCAGTTCGGCGTCACGCCTTCTGCTTTCAAGCGCCTGAACATTTAGCTGAAAACCAACGCCTCGCTCATCCCGATACGGGTACAAATAGACTGGATTCGGGTAGCGCTTCAACAGCGAATGATTATCATTTTCTCCATTATAAGCAGGAGAAACCGTCATGCCCGATTCTATTGCAACACCACACACTTTCCTTGATACAGACGCCTGGCCGGTGGTGTTCTTACACATGCCGGAACAGGTGCCCGACGAAGAATCCGCAGGTTATATGGCGCAGATCGCTCAGCTGTATGCTGTGCAAGAACGCTTTGTACTCTGTATGACGGGTGCCGACCTGCCCCATCGCTCCCCTGTTTTTATGAATGCTTACCTTCAGTGGACGCGCGATAACGTCAGCCTGCAACAGCAATACTGTGCGGGTGCGATTCGCATCGAAAGCGACGAAGCCAAAAGACAAAAATACGTGGAGTGGGCGGAGAACTGGGCGCAGTCTGGGCAAGCGCCGTATGCCTATTTTGTCGTCACCACCCCGCTTGAAGCACAGGCGCTGGCGATAACGCTACTGGATCGCGACAAACCATGACAGACAGCCCGATGACACGCTATCTGCCCTATTGGTGTTTCTACCTTCATCAAGGGATGATCACCGCACTCATTATGCAAGGTGTGGCGGGCTATTTTCGCCACGCGGGGTTGGATCTGGCGCAGTTAAGCTGGCTATCACTGACCTTTCTCCCGTGGATTGCCAAATGCCTGTGGGCACCGTGGGGCGAGCGTCACGCGCTTCCTCTGCGCGGTAATCCCTATTTAGGCAGTCTGGTACTGCTCCAGATCGCGATGGCGGTGATGCTGGTGGTGATTGGCATGATCTCGCCCGCGCAATCGGTTCTGGCTATCATCGCCGCATTGATGCTATTGGCGCTGCTTTCCGCCAGCCACGATATCTATGCCGACGGTATCACGATTTGCACCACTAGCGCCGCCAGCCGCGCGCTGGCGAATACCGCACAGGTCGGCGGCAGCTATCTGGGCATTTTGTTCGGCTCTTATGCGTTCCTGAGCATTGCGGAGCAAACGGGATGGCGCAGCGGCTTCTTCGCGCTGGCCGGGCTGTCGCTGCTGATGCTCATCCTGCCGCTTCGCTATACCCAGCAACCTCAAATTCCGCATCATCCGACTCAGCAAACCGTACGCCCGACGCTCAACCGTCTGACGTTCAAGGCGCTCTGGCCGGTATTAGCTTTCACAGCCATTTTCTATCTGGCGATGCGCGGCATGATGGCGCTACAGACTGTCATGTTGATCGACAGACAGCTTAGCCTGAGCCAGTTGGGCATCGTCATGACCGTGTACAGCACCGCCGTCAGCGGCATCGGGATTGTGCTCGCCAACGTCCTGATTCGCCGTATGGGCGCGCTGCGCTGTCTGCTGCCCGTGATGGTCACGCACGCGCTACTCGCCATCATACTAGCCGTCGGCTATCCGCTGTTTACGCTGAACGGCTGGATCGTGCTCTTTGGCGTGGTCAATCTGGCTGCCGCTGTCGGGTTTGTCACGCTCTACAACGTCCTGATGGGGTTAGTCAGACCGCATCAGCCTGCGTCCGACTACGCGCTGTTTCAATCGACAGATGCTGCCGTCGCCATGATCGTGTCAATCGCCGCACTCCAGTTAGCGCATCACACGAATTACCAAACCACGCTGGGCGTGCTGGCCAGCTTCGCCGTCGCCAGCCTGTGGCCCGCCAAACGGCTATCGATACGGCTTTCTTGCGTGTTTTCTGACGGTGCGACACCAGCAATCATCAGCCAGCAAGAACGAGATTAACAAAACGGGAAAACGGGCAAAAAACCTACTGTATTCGGGTTGAAATAGACCCGATACGGGTAGCTGCAAAAATGTAAACAATTATCATTTAACTTTATCCATTCGCTGTCTTACACGCTTTTCATCTCTTGATGAAAAGCGGTGTCATTGACATCGTTTTTAGTCTTTTCAGGGAGTTAATAATGAAAATAATGCGTCTCTATCCGCTCGCCTTAACGGGTGTATTTCTCTCTTCCTACGCCTTTGCCGCTCAGGACGATACGCTCGTTGTCACCGCCAGCAAACAATCCCCCTATTCCGCTTCAGCGAATAACGTCTCTTCCACCGTCGTGACGGCTCCGGAGCTGAAAGATGCTGGCGTGACCAGCACTGACAAGTTGACTCGAGTGATGCCCGGCCTGAACCTTGGCAATAATGGTAGCCTGCTGTTCCCTTCGATCTCACTGCGCGGCGTGTCTTCCGCACAGGATTTCTACAGCCCAGCAGTGACCGTCTACGTGGACGGCGTCCCCCAGCTCGCCACCAACACCGTACAGGCGCTCTCCGATGTAGAAAGCATAGAAATGCTGCGCGGTCCGCAGGGAACGCTGTACGGTAAAAGCGCGCAGGGCGGCATTATCAACATTGTAACTCAGCAGCCCGACAGCACACCGCGTGGCTATGTCGAAGGCGGCGTCGCCAGCCGCGACGGCTATCACGGAAAAGTCAACCTCAGCGGCCCCATTCAGGATGGCCTGCTCTACGGCAGTGTCACGCTACTGCGTCAGGTCGATTCAGGCGCCATGACCAATCCCGCCACGGGCAGCGATAATCTCGGCGGGACAAAGTCCAGCGTCGGGAACCTTCGACTACGACTTGCTCCCGATGGCCAGCCATGGGAAACCAGTCTGGCACTGATGGAAGACTGCACGCGCGCCACGCAGGATACCTATCTGCCGTTTGGCAATGTGAAAAACCGGACGCTGGAGATCACCGCCGGCTCACCTGATCCTAAATTACGCCGCTGCACCCATAGCCAGTCGCTGAGCGGAAAATACACCACCGATAACTGGATTTTTAGCCTGATCGGCGCATGGCAACAGCAAAATTATGAACGCACTTTTCCGAACGGTACGCGAATTGCCGACATGCCTGAACGCTGGAACCAAGATGTGCAGGAACTGCGTGCGGCGACACACGGCGCAGGCCGCACGGTGGATATGGTGTTCGGCCTTTACCGACAGAACACGCGTGAAAAACTCAATTTGACCTATATGCAAGCCGGCGCGCCTATCATGAAGAACAACGCGAATACGGCATCAGAGACACTGGCTGCCTATAGTGACCTAACTTGGCACCTGACCGACCGTATCGATCTGGGCGGCGGGCTGCGCGTATCGCACGATAGGGCGAAAACCCGTTATCGCCAGCAGTTCTCCGGCATGAACGTGGGCGACAGCAATAGCGTCGATGACGATCAGGTGCTGGGACAACTCTCCGCCAGCTATCTGCTGAATAATGACTGGCGTGTCTATACCCGCGTCGCGCAGGGCTACAAGCCAACCGGCTTTAACTACTCACCTGCCGCTGGCACACAGGCCATTCCGTACAGCGCGGAGAAATCGATTAACTATGAAATCGGCTCGCGCTATCAGAGCGGCGATGTGCAGCTTCAGGGCGCCGTGTTCCATACTCACACGCGTGATATGCAGTTGTATTCAGGCCCGGTCGGTATGCAAACGCTCAGCAACGCAGGCAGCGCCGATGCCAGTGGTGTAGAGATGATGCTGAAGTGGCAGGTCGTTCCCAACTGGTCATGGGATATCAACGGCACCTATGTCCGTTCTGAATTCACCCGCGACAGTGAGAGCTATCAGGATAAACGCGTCCCCTTCGTCCCGCGCTACGGTGCTGGCACCAGCCTGAATGGATTGATTGATACCTCGTTCGGCGCACTCATGCCGCGCCTGGCCTTCAACGTCGTTGGTCCCCACTACTTCGACGGCGAAAACGCGTTGCGTCAGGGCACCTATACCACCACCGACCTGCGCCTCAGTTGGCAGGCCACCGATCGGGTGAATATCGCAGGCTACGTGGATAACGTCTTCGACCGCCGCTACCGCACCTTTGGCTTCATGAGCGGTACATCGGGCTACGCACAGGTCAATGCAGGCAGAACGGTTGGCGTGGACGTGCGGGTCGACTTATTCTGATTTTTGTTTTGATTTCAGTCATCGCACATTCGTCGCACAACGGCCTGCTGGGATAATTTTCTGTCATCCCCGCAGGCCGTATCTTATTGCATCAGCAGTTTCCGGCGAACGAATAGGCGCAAAGCGATCCGTTTAAAACAGGCGGATTATGCGGAGCTGAAAGCCTATAGCAATAATTCGCTATAAGTTATGAATTTTTGTTCATTGCGTTGCCTGTCTACCTCCGCCTAAAAAGTGGGAAAAAATCGATATGATAGGTAGCTGCAACATGCATCTGGATTTACGGCAATTACGCAATTTTCTTGCACTAGCCGAACATGGGAGTTTTGTACAGGCCGCAGAAGCCGTCTGTCTATCGCAATCGGCATTCAGCCGCAGCATTCAGGCGTTGGAACAAACGATGGGACATCCGCTTATCGACCGCCAGAGTCGCCGCTTCGCGCTGACGTGGCAAGGTAATACGCTGCTGCCGTTTGCCCGACGCATGCAGGAGCTGTCCTGGGAACTGATGACCGACATGCGGCAGATCAGCGAAGCGCAGGAAGGCGAACTGACGTTTGGCTGCGGCCCGGCACCGTCTACCACGCTGGTCCCCAAGGCGGTCGCACATTTCCATGCCCTTCGCCCACGCGCCAGAGTGACCTACAGCGTGGATAACTGGCAATCCCTGCGTGAACGGCTGCTAGCCGATGAGTGGCCTTTCATTGTCGCCGATACCTGGCAGGCCGAGATGGAAACCCATCTCCACGTGCAACCCTTAAGCCAGCAGCGCTGCTTCTTTATCTGCCACACATCGCACCCATTGGCACAGCAGACAACCGTGACGCCGGACGATCTCCTACGCTTTCCGCTCGCGTCCCCTTTTATGCCCGTCGGCATGCGCAAGGTGTTGGCCGCCTTGACGCGACAGCCCGATTATCGGCCGCAGATTCAGTGTGACCATATTTATTCCGTCTTCAGTATCCTGCGGCATACGCAGGCCATCAGTTTCGCCAGCGAGGATGGCTTCGCGCTGGGACGATTAAGCCATCAACTGGTGGAGATTCCCCTGACGGGCACGCCGCCGGAATGGGGAAATATGCAAACCCGCTTCGGCATTGTCACCTGTTTACAGAGAACGCTGCCGCCGCTGGCCGAACTGATGATCGAAACCATATTGGCACAGGACAAGTTGCGCTCACCCGCTCTGGCACTGCCGACGTTGTGAGCGCACTCATGATTATTTCGCGGGATTACCGTTGGTGTCATACACCGCCCAGTTCGATTCCAGCCCTTTGGCTTTCAGCGCCCGGTCAACAAACTGACTGGCAAACCAGTCGCTGGCCGAGAATGTGTTGCGAATCAGCCCCGCCGCTTTCGCCCGCTCAATGCTGTCCTGCAAGCTGCTGAGCAGGAACGGATCGAGACGTGGCGAGCTTTGGAAGGGAAGGTCTTCCGCTTTCAGCTCTTCCTGAAAAATCGCCTGCGGGATCTGACTCTGTTCGGCCATCAGCGCCGTATAGTCCGGCAGATGCTGCGCCTCGCCGATCCACTGCGCATTGTCCACCAGCACATTCACCAGTTGCTGCGTCGTGCTGGGGTAGCGATCGATAAAATCCTGCGTCGCCAGCACGGCAGCCTGCGTGGTATTCGCCCAGCCCAGCGCACGGCTGGTGGTCACGATATGTATGCCCTGCTTACGCAACGCCAGCAGAGAAACTCCACCCCACACGGCATCCACGCGTCTGGCCGCCAGCGCAGCTTTGCCTGCCGTCCAATCCAGATTGATCACCCGAACATCCCTTTCGTTCAGCCCGACACTTTTAATCGCGCGCTCAAACGACAGCTGATCGGCGGTTCCTTTGTAGACCGCAATCCGCTTGCCGCGTAAATCCTCGATGTGCTGAATACCCGATTCCGGCGTCACCGCCAGATAAGAATTAGAACCGCGCGATCCGACCAGCACCCGCGTCGGCAGGCCCCCCGCCCGGCCAATAATGGCCGCCAGATCGCCCAGATACACCACATCCAGCTGTTTGTTCGCCAGCGCTTCATTCACCGCCGGCCCCGCACCTTTAAAGAACGACCACTGAATCTTGATACCCTGCGGTTCAAATTCTTTCTCCAGTTGCTTTTGAATATGTGCCAACCCCAGCGGCCCGCGGATAAAAGGCTTACTGCCCGCACTTTGATCCGGCAAACCAATGCGAATCTCTGTCGGCTTCTGTGCATCCTTCGGGGGCGCATCGTTTGCCTGAACGGTGGAAACGAGCACCGCCCCCATCAACAGGGCGGTACTTAATACCTTCATCCCCCAGCGCCAGCGGGAAGATGCCGCTATCGGCGAGGCAGTGATCAACAGGGTGGCTTGCTGCATACGGTTTTCCTCAATAATTTGTTTCATCTGCCATGAAAACTAACGAACCGTCTGCATCAGGCTTAAATAACATTTACAGGTTTACTCAGCGGAAAAAAGCATAAATCAGCACTGGCGGGCTCAGGCTACGCATATGCATTTATTGCACGGCGACCATCGCTTTATTGCATTGGCGTTCAACGTCGAAACCTGTTTTTTTATTCCCTATTCATCCAACTGCGATGGTTTTCGGGAATAAAATGAATAAGTCGATACCGCTGAAAAAAACCGCGATCGCTTGGCCTGCTCTGCCGATAGCACGGGTCTATTCGCTTGTCGTGCCAATAGTCGTGTCGCTTGTCGTACCACTAATTGTACCGCTGGCGCTGCTGGCCCTGTGGTATATCAGCACTCACTACGGTTGGATGCCCGCCCAGATTCTCCCGGCTCCTGACGTCGTCGCTAAAACCGCCGTCGAGCTTTGGCATAACGATCTTCTGCCGCAGCTTTTCATTAGCCTGCAACGGTTAGCCAGCGGCCTGCTGGCGGGGTTACTCGCAGGAACACTGCTCGGTGCGCTCATGGGTGCTTCACGTCGCGCTGAACATCTGTTGCACTCGGCGGTCTACGCGCTGGCACAGATCCCGACGCTGGGTTGGATCCCGCTATTTATGGTGCTGTTCGGTATTGATGACGGCTTGAAACTCGCCGTCATCATCAAGGCGGTGATTATTCCGGTCACGCTGCATACGCAAACGGGCGTGCGTAATGTCCCGCCTGCGCTACAAGAAGTCGCTCGTACCCTGCGCCTGCCGTGGCACCAGCGCCTCATCAAGTTAACACTGCCTAGCAC
This sequence comes from Pectobacterium sp. CFBP8739, assembly GCF_013449375.1. Lineage (GTDB taxonomy): Bacteria > Pseudomonadota > Gammaproteobacteria > Enterobacterales > Enterobacteriaceae > Pectobacterium. The sequence goes on from NZ_JACDRR010000028.1 coordinate 34,481, forward strand.
ATTTCCCACCTGGCTAATCGGCTTACGGCTGGCGCTCTCACAGGCGTGGGTATCGCTAATCGTGGTCGAACTGCTCGCGTCGTCTCAGGGCATTGGCTACCTGCTGGTCTGGGGACGTCAGTTGTTCCAGCTAGACATTGTATTTGTCTGCATCGCCATCATCGGGCTGGCGGGACTGGCGATGGAGTGGGCAATCAACCAGTTAGAACGTCGTCTAGTTTTCTGGCCGCACCCGCCGCTTGGCCGCTTAACCTCGACGCCGTCTCGCCGCTTATCGGCGCTGGTTTTACCGTTCCTGCTTCTGCTGCTCTGGCAACAGGCCAGCCATCTTGGTTGGATCGACCCGTCACTGCTTCCCCCACCCGCCGACGTGTGGCACACGCTGCTGCAAGGCATGCGTGACGGTTCGCTCACCGACGCGATGCAGGCCAGTGTGACCCGTGTGCTAGCAGGTGCAGTATGCGGCATTGTCGCTGGCCTCATAGGTGGCGTACTGCTGGGGCTAAACGCCACCAGCGACGCCCTCTTTACGCCCACGGTCGCGACGCTGCGCCAGATCGCGCTGTTTGCCTGGCTGCCGCTGCTGACTGCCTGGGTCGGTAACGACGAAGCTGGAAAAATCACGTTTGTCGCGCTGGCTTCTTTCTTTCCGATGCTGGTAGCCTGCCATCGCGGCATCCGCCAGCGTTCAACAGCCTTACAGGAAGTCGCACAGGTGTTACAGCTCCGCCTCTCGACCCGCTTGCGGGTACTGATTTTGCCTGGAGCCGCCCCCGCGATCTTCGCCGGTTTGCGCCTGTCGCTGATTTACGCCTGGCTTGGGACTATCGGCGCAGAATATTTCATGTCATCCGGTACTGGGATCGGCAGCCTGATGATCAACGCCCAACAGCTACTTGATATGCCCCTGATTATCAGCGGCATGCTGCTGATTGGATTAACGGGCGCGGTGCTCGACCGTGTCGGATTAGGTCTGGAACAACGGATGACGCGCTGGCGTTCCGCAGGAGAAATCGCATGACGTCCACTCCCCTTGATGTGCCGCCGCCGGTCGTGCAGTTCGATCACCTTCGTAAACAGTTTCGCGTACAGGGTGAGACGCTGACGGTGATTGAGGATTTTTCCCTGTCGATTCACAGCGGCGAGCTGGTCGCCATTGTTGGCAGCAGCGGCTGCGGCAAATCCACGCTGTTGCGTATGTTGGTTGGCCTGGACAACGACTATCAGGGACATGTGCTGGTCGAAGGAAACACCGTGCGCGGCATCGGACGTGAGCGCGGTATGGTGTTTCAGGAACCGCGCCTGTTTCCGTGGCTGACGGTACGGCAAAACATCGCGCTCGGGCTGGCGAATGAGTCAATCAACGACAAAGAACGAAAGCGCCTGATCGACCACTTTATTCAGCTCGTGCATTTGCAGGATTTTGCCGATGCCCTGCCTGCCCAGCTTTCTGGCGGCATGGCCCAGCGTGTGGCTATCGCACGCGGACTCGTTGCCAATCCGCGAATCCTAATGCTGGATGAACCGTTTGGTGCGCTGGATGCATTAACCCGCCAGCAGATGCAACAGGAGCTGCGCCGCATTCATCAGGCGGAGGGCACGACCACACTGCTGGTCACCCACGACGTCGAAGAAGCCGTCTATCTCGCCGATCGCGTCGTCGTGCTGGCACCACGACCGGGGCGCATCCGCCAGATTGCGACGATTTCGCTACCGCATCCGCGCCAGCGTGACAGCCAGATCTTCCACCAGCAGTGCAGCGACCTGCTCGCACTGCTGACACAGCCTGCCGATACGGCGGCCGCTTTCTCTTCTCTGAACACGTAACTACTGGAGCACCATTATGGGACACCCTTCCGTCTACCCGACCGGCACAACGATTTACAACCCGGAAAAAGCCTGGGGCGGCTACACCGTCTTTCAGGCGTTGGAACGCGGTGCCGTGCTGGTGGATATGAACGGCACCGAACTGCGCCTGTGGGAAGGCCTGCACGGCTTCCCCAACAAAATCCTGCCCGGCGGTTACATCCTCGGGCATAGCGGCGAACGCGATTCGCGCTACGGCATGCAGGACATGGTCGATCTGATTCAGGTGGACTGGGACGGCAACGTCGTCTGGAAATTTAACGGCTATGAACACATCACCGACCCCGACCTTCCGCCTGAATGGATGGCGCGCGTCCATCATGATTATCAACGCAGCGGTAATCCGGTCGGCTACTACGCACCAGGTCAGGAACCGCAGTCGATTGGCGGTAACACGCTATTGCTGGCGCACACCAACCTGCACAATGAACGCATCAGCGACAAACTACTGCTCGACGACACCATCATCGAGGTGGACTGGGAAGGTAACATCTTGTGGGAATGGCGTTGCAGCGACCATTTCGATGAACTGGGCTTTGACGACGACGCGAAAACCGCGCTGTACAACAATCCTAACCTGCGCAAAAGCGGCGGCGGGATGGGCGACTGGATGCACATCAACTCCATGTCGGCACTCGGCCCCAATCCGTGGTTCGATCAAGGCGATACCCGTTTCCACCCAGATAACATCATCTGGGACGCGCGCGAGTCCAACATCATCGCCATCATCGACAAGCAGAGCGGCCATATCGTCTGGCAGCTTGGCCCGAATTACAACACGCCGGAACTCAAACACATTGGCTGGATAATCGGCCAGCATCACGCACATATGATCCCCGCAGGCTTGCCGGGCGCGGGCAATATTCTGGTGTTTGATAACGGCGGCTGGGCAGGCTACGGCGCGCCCAATCCGGCATCGGCCGACGGAGTGAAAAACGCCTGGCGTGACTATTCCCGCGTGCTGGAAATCAACCCGGTGACGCTGGATATTGTCTGGCGCTACTCACCCTACGAAGCGGGTATTCCACACCCGACCGATGCCTTCCGTTTTTACAGCCCGTACATCAGTAATATCCAGCGCCTGCCGAACGGCAATACGCTAATTAATGAAGGCGCCAACGGTCGACTATTTGAAGTCACCGTCGATCACGAGATTGTTTGGGAGTTTATTTCCCCCTACTGGGGTAAGACGGTGAACACCAACATGCTGTATCGCGCCTACCGCGTACCCTACGACTGGGTGCCACAGCTGTCACGTCCACAGGAAACCCCGGTGATCGCCCCCGATAACACCCAGCTACGTCAGCCCGGCGCCGCTGCGCCCGGCTTCGCCAGCGTGATTCGTATTGACGGCACGCGCCCCTACAAGAAGAGCGGCGATGCCCTGTGCGTCGCAACCGACAGCGAAGACCTCAAGCGCAGTCCGAAGCTCTTTGCTGTCAACCGCGAGCGCTTTGCCCCACTGGCCGCCGACGACTGGCCTGCACTGACAACCCAACAGGGTCCACAACTGCTGTTGGTCGGCGCAGAGCGCTGCGTCCACTGCAAAAGCCTCTACCGCCAGCTAGAAACGATCCTGGATAACGAGGAATATCGCCAGTTGCAGAGCCATTATCTGGACGCCGATCATCACATTACCCTGACGGAAAAATTGGTGGTCAGAACGTTGCCGACCTTACTCTGGATCGAAAACGGTGAAGAGCTTGCTCGCTTAAGCGGCGCACAGCAGCCCGAACGCCTGCGCCAGTGGCTTGTCGCTCAACAGAGATAAATCTCACGTCTTAACGCGATCTCGCTCTCAGTGAGATCGCGTCTATCTATCTGTACACTGGCTCTTACACAAATGCCTCAACTTGCGGCGGTTGATATCCGGCTTAAAAAATTATGCAGCGGTGGGCGTGGCCGCCGAGTGAGCGGCATCAATGCGCCAATTTATACGCGTTAGATCACATTTCCTTTGCATCACTTCATTGCATTTTGTTATGTTATTACATATCGATTCACGCTAACCGTATACATAGCCATGACCAATTGGGACAGACACACAGACGCTATTCTTCAGGTAGAAAACCTCAGCCTGTCTATTGCCGGTGAAACCAAAGTCAGCGATATCAGCTTTACGCTGTCCGCGGGCGAGCGTGTCTGTTTACTCGGCGCATCCGGTTCCGGTAAGTCTCTCACCGCCAAAGCGATCATCGGCACACCGCCAGCAGGCTGTCAGAGTCGCGGCAGTATTCGAATCAATGGTGAAGACGTCAGCCAGTTGAAAGCCCTGGCGCGCCCGCAGGCCGGACGCGTCTCTGCCGTGTTCCAAGACTCGGCAACAGCGCTTAATCCCCTCATGCCGCTGGGAAAACAGCTGTCATTGGCGTTGAAAACCCCCTCTTCCGCTGAACTTTCTGCGCTGCTTAGCGCCATGAAGCTGGATGATATTCCCAACCTGTTGCAACGCTATCCTGCCGAACTGTCCGGCGGACAGCGCCAGCGCATTTGTATTACCCTCGCCCTACTCGGAAAAACGCGCCTGCTGGTGGCGGATGAACCCACAACCGCGCTGGATGTCATGACCCAGCAGCAGGTATTGCAGGTCTTACAGGAACGTAGCGTGCAGCCGGATGCACCCGCCCTGCTGTTTATTACGCATGATATCGCTGTCGCCGCCCAGCTCTGCCAACGCGGTCTGGTGATGGAGAACGGGCAGATCGTAGAATCCGGCAGTATGCTGCAATTGCTGAATGCGCCACAGCAGCCGTATACCCGCAGTCTGGTCGCTGCCGCCCGTCGCGCTGACACGCTTTTATCCGACAATGTGTTACTGACAAATGTACGGCCTTCAGCCGCTGTAGGAGCACTTGCCGGATGAACCACCACCTGCATGCGGTTCCCACGCCGTTTTTAAGCCTCGAACACGTCAGTCGCTATCGCCAGACGTCACGTTTACCGTGGCAAAAGGCGGAGCCTGCTAGCGCCATTTTTCACGACCTATCGCTGAATCTGCAACAGCATGAACGCGTCGGTCTGGTTGGCGCTTCCGGCTGTGGCAAATCCACGCTGCTGAGAACCCTGCTCGCGCTTGAAGCGCCGGACGGTGGCGCAGTGTACTGCGACGGCAACCTGATTACGTCCGGTTCGGTGCGCTCACTACTTTGGTATCGCCGCCGCGTTCAGTATATTCCGCAGGATCCAGCCGGTTCCCTTGCGCCACGCCAGCGCGTCGCCGACCTCCTCATTGAGCCGCTGAAACGACTCCGTCCCGATGAACGTTGGCGCATCAGTGAAAATCATTCGGCCCGCCTGCGTGACGTCATGGATCAGGTGGGGCTAAGCGCCACGCTTCTGGACAAGGTCGCCGGCCAGCTTTCCGGTGGGCAGGCACAGCGCGTCGCGCTGGCACGAGCGCTAATGGTTCAGCCCGAATTTTTACTGGCGGATGAGCCCGTCAGCGGCCTGGATCTGCCGCTGCGTGAACAGGTTAAAACCCTGCTACAACAGGTTGCCGAACAAAACAAGATGGGCCTGCTGATGGTATCGCACGATATTTCCATGCTCGCCGGGCTGTGCGACAGAATGCTAGTCATGGATAACGGCCGCATCATCGAAGATCGCCCGACAACTGACGTGCTGGCCTCACCACAGCAGGCGCACACCGCCCGTCTATTGCAGGCGGTACCCGCGCTATCGACCTTCGGCTATTAGCTCGCCGAAAACGCGCTTTTCACAATAAAATATCGCTTTGATAACACATTCCCCATAACGGGCTTTTTATAACGGATGATTGAATGTCAGACCTTACCGCCAGCCGCACTCCACGACCTTACCCGCCACTGCTTCTGGGCAGCCAGCTTGTTTTCAACATTGGTTTTTATGCCGTCGTGCCATTTCTGGCAATTTTCTTACGCGATGACATGCTGCTTTCCGGCTGGGCCATCGGGCTGGTGATTGGCTTACGCACCTTTTCTCAGCAGGGCATGTTCTTAGTCGGTGGTGCGCTGGCCGATCGCTTTGGTGCGCGCGTGATCATCCTATGCGGCTGCATCGTGCGTATCAGCGGCTATCTCCTGCTGGCACTGGGCGATTCGCTATGGCCGATTATTCTCGGTGCCTGTCTGACCGGCGTCGGCGGTGCGCTGTTCTCCCCCGCGATTGAAGCATTACTGGCACAGGCCGGTACGCAAAGTGAAAAAGAGGGAAAACGCAGTCGCTCCGAGTGGTTCGCCCTGTTTGCCATTTGCGGCGAGTTAGGCGCGGTGTTGGGGCCACTACTCGGTTCCGTTCTGGCTGGGTACGGATTCCAGCGCGTGGCGCTTGCCGGTGCGGGCGTCTTTGTCATCGCACTCATTGTCCTGTTTTTCAGCCTGCCGCCGACGCAGCGTAATCGGGGAGAATTGCAGATTGCCCCGTGGTGGGAAACGTTCCGCCAGCGGCGCTTTGTGGTATTCATTATTGCTTACAGCGCTTACCTGTTCAGCTACAACCAGCTCTATCTGGCGCTGCCGGTTGAACTACACCGCTCCGGCAGCAGCGAGAAAGACCTCGGGCCGCTGTTTGTCCTGGCGTCACTGCTGGTCATTGTATTACAGCTTCCTTTGGCGCGTTTTGCTCGCCGGATGGGTGCGGCACGTATGCTGCCGCTGGGCTTCGCGTTGCTGTCTGCCTCGTTCCTTAGCGTCGCACTGTTTGCCTCCAGCACGCCGCCAGAAGGATGGCAGCGCCTGCTTCCGGCTATCTCATTTATTACCCTGTTAACACTGGGGCAGATGTTAATCGTCCCCGTTGGCATGGATCTCATCCCGCGTTTTGCCAACAACCAGAACCTGGGGGCGCACTATGGCGCGCTGGCATCGATGGGCGGCATTGCTGTTCTGCTCGGTAACTTTATCCTCGGCAGCCAGCTCGATCGCGCGCTGACGCCATCGCCACAGGCCGCTATTCCGTGGGTGCTGCTCGCGGCGGTGCCGCTGTGCAGTTCGCTGGCGATGATGGTTATCTGCCGCCCGTTTAAATCCGCTTCAACTGTGAATGAATAAGGACAGACTGATGAATATGCGTAATCGCCTGTGGCCTGTTTCCGGCCTGCTATCAGCCACGCTGCTGCTTTCAGGCTGCTTCAACGAGCCGGAGGAAAAGCACACCTCGCATCATGACGGTCGCATCAAACTGGCAATGCTTCAACCGCCGCGCTCTGGCCTGACGCCGCTGAGCGATGATGCCTTTAAGCTGTCGCGCTGGAGCACGGCAGAAACGCTGGTGGTGCTCGACAAACTCGGCGAAGCCCAACCCGCGTTGGCGACAAAATGGCAGCAGATCGATGATAAATCCTGGCGTTTTGAACTGCGCCCCAACGTCCATTTTCACGATAACACCACGTTAAACGCCGCCACAGTGGTTAACGCACTCACCGTAGCATCCACCGCTGCTCCCAAGCCGCGTATTCTGGACGGCGTGCAGTTAACGGTGAAAGCCGATGGCGATAACGCCGTGATTGTTTCTACCGCTAAAGCGGATCCGTTGCTGCCTCAGCGCTTATCCAGCCCGCAGTTAGCGATTCTCTCCACCGCGGCATACGGTAAAAATGGCGTCGTTAACCCGATCAATACCGGAAGCGGCCCGTTTGTTCTGCGTAGCGTCAGTGGCACCAGCAGCGCGGTACTGGACAGATTCGACGGTTACTGGGGTGAGAAAGCACAGGCCAGCGGCATCGATGTCAGCTTTGTTTCTGACGGCACCGCGCGCGCGGCTGCATTGCGTACCGGCACAGCAGACATTGTCGAAGCCATTCCGGTTTCTCAGGCACCGCTGTTGGATCAATCGCTGGTGCATGAAGTCCCGATGCCGCGCACCAATACGCTATATCTGAATACGCGCCAAGGTGTGATGCAAGATCCCGCGATGCGTGCAGCCGTGCGTGATGCGATCAATCGCCAACAGTTGGTGGATAACGTCTATGAGAAGCGTGCCGATATCGCGCAGGGTCTGTTAGGTCCCGCACTACCGTGGGCGGCGGAACTGCGCCAGCCGGTGGCGAATCCGGTCAAAGCCGGTACACCTGCGGGGGCGACGATCACGCTGGCCACCTTCAGCGATCGCGCCGAGCTGCCTGAGGTGGCGGTCTATCTGGCGCAGCAGCTTACCGCCGCGGGATTTACGGTGAAACAGGTGGTGCGTGAGTATGCACAGATTGAGTCCGACGCGCTGGCAGGCAAATTTGACGCCTTTATTTTATCCCGCGCGACGGTGCTGGATTCCGGCGATCCGGTGGCTTATCTGTACAGCGATTTTGCCTGCGAAGGGTCGTTCAACATCGCGCAGCTGTGCCACCCAGAGATCGATCAGGCGTTACAAAAAGCGGCTGCGATTCCAGCGGGTGAAGCTCGTCGTCAGGCCATCATGCAGGTAGAGAATCTGATCCTTGCCAGTGATGCCGCGATCCCAATGCTGCATGAACGCGTGATTCAAGGTGAGAGCGCACAGGTAAAGGACGCCCTGCGTGACCCGCGTGAACGTACGCTGATTAACGCCGCTACGCACATTGTCGCCAGCGCTAAATAACGGGTAACCCGCCCAGTAACCAGAAAGATGACGAGTTTATGAGTGAATCGCTCTATTGCCGCACCTGTGCGACCCTCCGCCAGACGCAACGCCCGCGATACGGCCTGCTGATTCCGCTGTTTTCGCGGCTGCTGACGCTGGCGGGCATTGTGGTGCTGATTGGTATGCTGCCGTGGTTGTCCGGTCAGGATCCGGCGCTGGCGCTACTACGTGCCCGTTCCGGCGAGCAGGAAGCGACGGCGGAAACGCTCAACGCGATTCGTCATTCTCTCGGGCTGGATCAGGGACCGCTGCGCCTACTGCTGAACTGGCTAACGGGGTTGTTGCACGGTGATGCAGGCAACTCCTGGGTTTCAGGCCGCCCTGTGCTCCCAGGGATGCTACAGGCGGCGGGTGTCTCGCTCACGCTGATGGCTACCTCGGCGCTGGTTGCCTTCACGCTGGCGGCCATGCTGTGCGCGCCGACCTTTCGGCACGGATTACGTGGTCAGATTCATCGTTCAGGCGGCCTGTTTGCCGCCTTATTTACCGCGCTGCCCGAATTTCTGCTGGCATCCTTTTTGCTGATCGTCGGTGCCATCTGGTTACAGTGGTTCCCGCCTTATGGCTGGCAGGGCTTGCACTACGTCGTGCTCCCGTCTCTGGCGCTCGGTATTCCGGCAGGCGGCTACCTTGGCCGGATCATTTCCGATGCGATCTCCGCCACTTTTAGCGAAAACTGGCTTACCACCTGGAGCGTGGCAGGCGTCAGCCGTCGTCATATCGCACTGGCGGTGCTGAAGCGCACGTTGCCGAGCGTCATGCCGCTGGTCGGGCTGGTGCTGGTCTCATTAACCGGCGGAGCCATCGCCGTCGAAAAAGTCTTTGCGATTCCCGGGCTCGGACGCGCGACACTGGGTGCCGCCGCCGCGCAGGATCTACCTGCCTTGCAGGTTGGCGTGCTGATTCTGTTACTCATCGCCTCGTTGGCGGGGATGGCGGCCAGCGGCGTACGGCTGCTGATTCTCGGGCGCGCGCTGCGGAGCGGCGCGATGCCCGTACCGGAAGAGCACGGTAGCCCTGCCTCTCGCTATGCCGTCTGGCTGCCGATTCTCTGTGTGCTGCTGCTGGCGCTGCTGTTGCTGGCTGGCCTGCCGCGTGATCCCTATACTTCGGCCTTTCTGCGTCTGCAACCACCGTCGTTCCTGCTGCCTTTTGGCGCGGATGCGATGGGGCGTGATTTGCTGGCACGCGTCGCACACGGTACGTTAAATACCTGTCTGCTGGCGCTGGTAGTCTCGCTGGCCTGTCTGGCTATCGGACTGTTGGTTGGGCTGTTTCCGCGTCTGCTCACCGGCCCCATTGAAGTCACTAACGCCCTGCCGCCAGTGATTGCCGGGCTGCTGGTTGCTGCGGTAAACGGCCCGACGGCAACGGGTGCGGCGATTGCCGTCATTGCCGTCAGTTGGGCACCACTTGCAGCCCACACGGCGGCACTGGTGGCTGAAATCAATGCGCGCCCTTATATTCGAATGCTGCCGATTCTCGGCGTCGGCCCGATACGGCGCAGCCTGTTCTATATTCTGCCCGCGCTGATTGGCCCGCTTTTCCGTCACGCAATGCTAAAACTGCCAGGCATCGCGCTGGCGCTGGCATCGCTCGGCTTTTTAGGTCTGGGCGCCTCCCCGCCGACACCAGAATGGGGACGCGTGCTGGCAGAAGGGATGCCGTATATCGAACGTGCCTTCTGGGGCGTGCTGGCACCGGCGGCCGCACTCGGCGTATTGTCGATACTGGCCGTGAGCGCGGCGAATCTCTCCGGTCGCCACAAGCACTAATCTATCGAGGGAGACCGCCTAAGCGCTGGCTTATCTTCACGCTTACCGCTCCGCCAGATTTCACGATGGCGGGACTGTGCATGTTCAGTTACGCTGTGAGCTAACTTCTGCCTAAGTACAGAATTTAAAGGAGAGAATATGCATAACAGCGGATCCCACGTCAGTCTTACCGTCACGCAGGCTCTGGATAAACTGGAAGCGCTGTATGATGACGCCGTCTCAGCGCTGCGCGACGCCATCGGGGACTTCATCAATGATGGCACCCTGCCCGATGCCAACGCGCGTGCGGCGGGATTATTTTCCTACCCGGCCTTGCGCGTCAGTTGGAACGGCAATTCGACCGGCCATCCCCGCCATCGCGCCTATGGACGTTTCACCCATCCCGGTAGCTACTCCACCACCGTGACCCGTCCGGCATTCCTGCGTGCTTATCTGACAGAACAGTTGGCGTTGCTGGAGGGGGATTATGATGTCACCATTGAGGTCAGCCCGTCTCAGCAGGAAATCCCGTTCCCCTACGTACTCGACGGTTCCGATCTGATTCTTGACCGCTCCATGAGCGCGGGCATCGCCAAACATTTCCCCACCACGGAACTGTCACAGATTGGAGACGAGACGGCCGATGGGTTGTTTCATGCCACCACCACATCACCGCTGTCGCACTTCGACGCGCTGCGCACCGATTTCTCGCTGGCGCGGCTTCGTCACTACACCGGCACGCCGGTGGAACATATTCAGCCATTCATTCTTTTCACCAACTACACCCGTTATGTCGATGAGTTTGTGCGCTGGGCGTGTGCGCAAATTGCCGATCCCGATAGCCCCTATGAAGCGCTATCCTGCGCGGGCGGTATCTACATCACCGCCGACACGCCTAACCCAGAGCAGACGGTGTCCGATCTGGCCTGGAAGAACCACCAGATGCCTGCCTATCATCTGATTCCTCGTCAAGGGAAAGGGATTACGATGGTCAACATTGGCGTCGGGCCATCCAATGCCAAAACCATCTGCGACCACCTTGCGGTGATGCGTCCGCATGCCTGGCTGATGATCGGCCACTGCGGCGGCCTGCGCGAGAGTCAGTCCATCGGTGACTATGTGCTGGCGCACGCTTACCTGCGTGACGATCACGTACTGGATGCGGTGTTGCCGCCTGACATCCCGATTCCTAGCATCGCCGAAGTGCAGCGCGCGCTGTACGACGCCACCAAGATGGTCAGCGGTATGCCGGGAGAAGAGGTTAAACAGCGCCTACGTACTGGCACGGTGGTGACTACCGATGACCGCAACTGGGAATTACGCTACGCCGCCTCCGCCCTGCGCTTTAACCTCAGTCGTGCCGTTGCGGTAGATATGGAAAGTGCGACGATTGCCGCCCAGGGTTACCGCTTCCGTGTCCCTTACGGCACGCTGCTGTGCGTTTCGGATAAGCCGTTGCACGGTGAAATCAAGCTGCCAGGACAGGCGAACCGTTTCTATGAAGGGGCAATTTCGGAGCATTTGCAGATTGGCATCTGCGCTATCGATCTGCTGCGGGCGGAAAGCGACAAGCTACACTCGCGCAAACTGCGTACCTTTAACGAACCGCCGTTCCGCTAGTCACAGAATGTGAGCTCCAGTAGGCAACCGCCTGTCAGGGGTTGCCCGCTCCGCTACCGGCGTGCTGCAATCGTTTTTGGGTTACGGTTAAAATAGCGCGTAAATGCCAGACTGAAATTAGCGGGATGCCGATAGCCAACTTGCCAGGCCGTCTGCGCCACCTGAAATCCCTGATCCAACAACTGATGCGCCCGCTCCATACGCATCCGCAATAGCATCTGACCCGGTGTGGTCGCGAAGCAGCGATGAAACCCAAGTTTGAGTCTGGATTCGCTCATCCCCGCCTGCGTCGCCATGCAGGCCAGCGTCAGCGGTTCAGCCAGATGTTCACGCATCCACCGGCATACCTGTTCCAGTTGCTGCCGCTCCTGTAGATGAATAGCACCACGCCTTTCTTCCGGCTGTAGGAAGTGGCGGTGCTGCGATAACAGGCTTAAGGCGTGGATATGACGACTCAGCGGATCGGCGTCGCCACACAGTGCATTCACATGAACCTGGCTGGCTACAGAGACGGGCGCAAACGCACGCTGCTGAACCCCGTCGGCATTGAACAGCTGTTCCGCACAGTCCGTGCCAAAATAACGCGCCACCGCCGTTTTCCCCACTAGCAAGCGTAGCTGATCGATCTGTTGTTGCGCCTGATAATGACGTTCACCTACGCTGGCGCCAAACGTCGTGATCGTGACATGCTGTTGGCGAAACCAGATCTGTGAACCGCTGCGATCGTAATATGCTGACTCCCCTGCCAGCGCAAACGTCATGACCAACATGGGTTGCGAATGTGGGTTCTGCGTTTCTTCCACTAAAGCGCAGCGCGGACGGTACTGCGAACGAACCAGCGACAGCTCGGCATCAATACAGCTGAAATCCGACCAACATTCACCGATATTGTCCGGCAGGAGACGGCGAGCGCCTGAGAGACTCACCTCGCTAGCACTGCACCGCTCGTCTGCTAGTTTTTCACGTTGCCTTTGTCGCCTTTGCATCCCCTTCCCCCGCCGTTTCGCATAGGAAAAACGCCGTCTCGCATAACAATGAACATAATAACGATTCTCATTTATAGATAGCATATTCCCTACCGACTGACCATCAATGAGGCAGACCACTTATGAATCCATTAGAGACATTATGGCAACTGGCCGCCAGCAGCGTACAAGCCGATGCTTTACATTTGGCGCTGGAGCAGCAGATTTTTGACCGACTGGAAGCGATCACCACGCCGGAACAGTTGGCGGCAGAGTTGGGCTGGCAGCCAGAGAAAACCGGATTTCTGCTCGACATGCTGTGGAGTATGCAATTTTTGACGCGCCATCACGACGGCTATCGCACCGCCCCAGCCTGCGCCGCCGTACTCTGTCGCAGCCGTTCGCGGTTTCTGGGCGATGCCTGGCGTTTTCGCCTCACCAGCCTACGCCAGTTTGGTCAGGGGCTTGGTGACGGGATGCGTCAGCCACTGCCAGCACAGCTAAGCGAGTTACCGCGTGACGCTGCATGGGCCAATGCGGCAGAGCGACAGATCGCTCAAGAGCAGCGTTCGATAACGGCAGACCTTGCCGATAGTCTGCTCTCCAGTCTGCCGGATTTCCCACACATCAGACACATTCTCGATTTGGGCGGTGGCCCTGGTTGGGTGGCGATTACGCTGGCGCTGCGCCACGCGCAGATCTCCGGCACGGTGTATGATCTGCCGCAAACCGCCGCCGTGGCACAGCGTAATATTGATGCCGCCGGATTATCCACAAGGCTGTCGGCACACAGCGGCGCGTTTCCTGTCGAAAAATACGATCTGATTTGGAGTTCTTCTTTCCTGCATTTTGTCGAAGATATTCCCACCATGCTGGTTACACTCCACAACGCGCTAACGTCAGAAGGCACGCTGGTGCTGGCACAGGCAGAAATCGCGGAAGAAGCCGATGCCGCCGCCCCAATTCTGCCGTTTTATCTGTCGATGCAAATGAGCGGACGCCACGTCACGCGAGAAGGTCAACTGACGCAGTGGCTACTGGCTGCTGGCTTTACCTCTGTCGAAACCCGACGTCATCAGGCATTTCCCATGGCGCCGTTGAATGTGTTGATCGCCCGTAAACACCCATAACCGTGCACTACGGGCCATACATTCCTGAATGTAAGACGCACCCAGAATGTAAAAAGCCAGTCAGCAAACGCTGACTGGCAAACAACACCTTTAATAATATTCTCTGCTTTATTATTCCTTATTTTCACGCTATCGCTGACGTGCTGGCGACCCTATCTTTTCATTATCAGAAACGGGTCCAGTCAGATGCCCCTCGAGGTGAAGCTTTAGCTGAAACAGGAAGCATCGCGACCAGCGACAGCGTCTCCGTTGCTGGCTGCTTGGACACCGAACGTTCATAGCCTGCAATCTTGAACACCGAAACCTCTCTGACGAGTTGATCCGCTTGTTCCTTGAGACTTTGCGCCGCCGCTGCGGACTCTTCCACCAACGCCGCATTTTGCTGTGTTGTTTGGTCCATTTGGCTAACCGCGATCCCGACCTGTTCAACCCCCGTCGACTGCTCGGCACTGGCAGAGCTAATCTCTGATACGGTATCGCTCAACTGGCGGATGGACATCACCACTTGCTGCATGGTTTCCCCCGCTTTATTCACCAATACCGAACCCCGTTCGACACGTTCAACGCTCGCCGTAATCAGATTTTTGATCTCTTTCGCGGCTTCCGCACTGCGCTGTGCCAGATTACGCACTTCCCCCGCCACAACGGCGAATCCTCGCCCTTGCTCGCCCGCTCGAGCAGCCTCAACGGCGGCGTTAAGCGCCAAAATATTCGTCTGGAACGCAATGCTGTCGATGACGTTGATAATGTCTGCAATACTGCGCGAACTTTCATTAATGGACTTCATTGTGCCCACCACGTCATTGACAACCTCCCCCCCCTCACGCGCAACGTTACTCGCATTTTGCGCCAGCACGTTAGCCTGACGGGCATTGTCGGCATTGTTTTTTACCGTCATCCCTAATTGCGTCATGGTTGAAGAGGTTTCTTCGAGTGCGCTCGCCTGCTCTTCGGTCCGTGATGACAAATCCGCGTTACCCTGAGCAATCTGCATACTGGCCGTCGCGACACTCTCTGCATTATTCCTGACGCCAATCACCATCCGCGTCAACGCAGCCTGCATCTCCTTCATTTCTTCCAGCAGCAAACCCGTTTCATCACGGCTATTCACCTCAATTGAACCGCTCAAATCCCCCGCGCTGATACGCTTTGCAGAGGAAAGTGCGGTGAATAACGGAACGGTGACGCTGCGGGTTAATGACCAGGCGGTAAGGCACCCAAAAACGGTTGAGAGCGCAGACAATATGAGTATCCACACGAGCGCATTTGAAATATAGGCTTTCGTTATCTGTTTGGCATCATCAACATACGCAGTCTGTAATTCGGTAAATTCACGCAGTTTGGCAAAATAAACCGCTTGAATATTAGCAATATCACCAAATACCAGCTCTGTTGCCAGCGCATCCTCATCGTCCATCGCATAGCCAATCGCTTTATTAATGCTCAGGCTATATTGTTTCCTGATATCGATAAGTTGATTAAATAACACCCGCGCCCGATCCGAATTGACCATCCCATCAAGCTTTTTATATATCTCACTAGCCGTGTCCGTCGTTTTTGCTATGGTTGCCTTCAGTTCTTGTTTTTCCTGATTTCTGTCTGCGGGGAGGAGAATGATATCCCGCAGCGTGCGGACGTTGGTATTCAATACATCTTGAATATCGCGCAGCATATCAACTTTGACCATTCTATCTTCAGTGACTTTATCAAATTCAGCACCAATGTTTTTCATGAAATAATAGCTAATAGATGACAAAATCAAGGTCATTACAATCAGCAAACCAAACCCAAGAAAAAGCCGATTGCCAATTTTTATATTTTTAAAAAAAATCATGTTAGCACCAGAATATTACATTTTAAAAATTATTACCCAATAATGATTAACGACAAGTTCTGCTGCCATCTGTTTAATAAAAAACATCACAGAATCTAAAACAGCCTATTATCACGCTGGGCACCCTGGCTTATCTAAATCTCTTATTTTCTGATGTATGTAGCAGAATGCTGGCATAAGAAATCCATTTAGCCATATATTTTATTTCTCACCTTTCCTGAGTGTTGATGATGCTCACCTACTGAAACGATTTACTTGATTAATTAACTTCCCGTTTACCTTGGCTCTAAAAAAACCATTAACGACACAGAAAACCTCATTACTGTGCAATTAAAAAAACAATAACTTCATTCAATAATGAATAGCCATTACATGTATTAGCATTATCGTAAATATAAAAATCCCGCTATCAAACCAGCTAGAGTCTATAACTGTACACTATCATAAATGGAATATCGATCGAAAATAACGATCATTAAACCACTCAATTTCATCTATTCGATCGTTTTTTTCTATCAAAAAATAATAAAGGGAAAATTCTTATTCCCATTAATTAAAAACACTTTATAAGTTAGAATGCTAATAATTTAGGTTGAATAACAACATCCTCGACCTCATTACCTTCCAAGGTGTTCAATACAGTGTAACGTGACTGAACTAATTAGATTTAAAGCATAATCGCAGAGGCCTGCTTATCGCATGAGGATCAAAAAAGCCAGTCAGTGAGGGCTGACTGGCTTTCGGGCTGAACCTAATAGGGTGCTGCGTGTTTCCGTCTCGTTTTTCACTCTACCGCATATTCCTTCATTTTATTTTCGTCAGGCATCGTGCCATTGAGTTTCTTTAGCACTTCCTTCGCTTCCTTCAGCACGCGGGTACACTGCTCGCGCGTGATGGTAAGCGGTGGCTCTATCCTGACCGATTTGGCATTATTCAGGGTGCCCGCCACCAGAACATTACGTTGGAATAGTTCTTTCGCGAAGGCATACCCGATCTCGTTTTTCCTGAACTCGATAGCCTGTAACAGCCCCATTCCTCGCGCTTCGATAATCAATTGAGGATACTCGGCCGCCAACTGCTGCAAGCCCTGTAACAAAAACGCCCCTTGTATCGCCGCCTGTTCCGGCAGATTCTTCGTCAGCAATTCATTGACGGTCGCCAACGCCGCCGCGCAGGCCAGCGGGTTGCCGCCAAACGTGGTCGTATGCAGGAACGGATTTTCAAACAGCACGGAGAAGACCTCTTCCGTCGCCACCGTGGCACCAATCGGCATCACGCCGCCGCCCAACGCCTTCGCCAGACACAGAATGTCAGGCTGCACGCCATAATGCTCACAGGCGAACATCTTGCCCGTACGTCCCATGCCAGTTTGTACCTCATCCAGAATCAGCAATGCCCCAACCTCATCGCACAATGCTCTGACCGCAGGCAAGTAATTTTCCGGTGGCACAATCACGCCGCCTTCTCCCTGAATGGGTTCAAGGATAATGGCAGCCACGTCATCGCCGGTCTTCTGGCATTGTTGAACCTGCTTACGCATGGCGCTGATATCACCAAAAGGCACATGATGGAAGCCGGGTAACAGCGGCATAAACGGACGACGAAACGCAGGCTTGGCGGTGGCTGAAAGCGCCCCCAGCGATTTACCATGGAACGCGCCAGTCGCAGCAATAAAGGTATATTTTCCGCGCGGCGACTGGTAAGCCTTCGCCAGTTTCAGCGCCGCTTCAACCGATTCCGTTCCGCTGTTGCAGAAGAAACTGTATTTCAGATCGCCCGGCGTCAGTGCCGCCAGCGTTTTTGCCAGCAGCCCCCGCAGCGGGTCGAGCAGTTCCTGACTGTGCAGCGGTTGTCTGGCGAGCTGGCGCTCCACAGCAGCAATCACATTAGGGTTGCGATGCCCAACATTGAAAATGCCGTAACCACCGAGGCAGTCCAGATATTCATTCCCTTGGGTATCAATCAGCGTATTCGGGCCGCTGGCGCGCCATTCGACTGCACCGTAATCGCCGCCGTTGGTGACAGATTTTCGGTACTCCAGAAAACCTGGGTTGACGTATTCACGAAAACAACTCAAAACTTCTCGATTCAGTGCCGCCATGTCATCGTGGGATAGCGTGTCACTATGAATCCAATGCAGTGCCTGCTGAGTACACTCTAGCGGGGTAAGGTGGGCGTTTGATCTGGACAAAATGCGCTCCTTGAAAACGGACATCACGTGATGCCAATTTAATTAATGCACATAACACGCCAGTCGCCCGCCCCAAATCATAATAAAATACAAAAACGCGATCTAAACCAAAAATCCAGCATATAGTTTGAACTAATTTTTAATATTCAAAATTAATAACCAGTCAGAAGAGTGAATATCAGAGTGAAGGTGAGTGGAAAATCTCATGATGCCCCGTGCGTGCCCAGCGTGCCCTCTTTTGGGGCACGCCGAGGCTGGACAAACTCGCTATTTCAGCACCTGACGTCTTTTTCAAGACAAGCGACTCCTGAGACAGAGTGAATCATCTCAATGACGGATCATGATATGGCGCACGATGGTGTAATCCTCTAGACCGTACATCGACATATCTTTGCCGTAGCCTGACAGTTTCTGCCCGCCGTGCGGCATTTCGCTCACCAGCATAAAGTGGGTATTCACCCAGGTACAGCCGTACTGTAGACAGGCGGCCAGACGGTGAGCCCGCCCGATATCGCGCGTCCAGACCGACGAGGCCAGTCCGTAATGCGAGGCATTCGCCCAGCCAATCACTTGCACTTCATCATCAAACGGTGTGATAGAGATTACAGGGCCAAACACCTCTTTCTGTACGATCTCGTCTTCCTGCTTCGCGCCCGCCAGCACCGTGGGTTGGAAGTAAAATCCCTGCCCTTTCACTCGATCGCCACCGGTCACCACTGTAATATGCGGCAGCGCTTTAGCGCGTTCGACAAACTCCACCACACGTTCCAGTTGCTGCTCAGTAATCAGCGGCCCCAGTTCGGTGGTTTCATCATGCGGATCGCCCATTTTCAGCGTCGCCACCGCCTTGCCTAATGCTTCCACGACCTTATCGTAGACGGCACGCTGCACATACAGCCGACAGGCGGCGGTACAATCTTGCCCCGCATTGTAGAAACCGAAGCTGCGGATTCCGTCAACGACTTGCTCGATATCCGCATCGTCGAAAACAATCACCGGCGCTTTGCCGCCAAGTTCCATGTGCGTCCGTTTTACGCTCGAGGCAGTATGCGACAGAATATGCGCGCCGGTCGCAATCGAGCCTGTCAGCGACACCATGTTCACTTTCTCATGCCCCGTCAGCGCATCGCCGATGTCTGCACCACGCCCGAACACGATATTCACCACACCAGCGGGCAGTATCTCCGCCAGCAGATGTGCCAGATAGAACGTGGTGAGCGGGGTTTGCTCCGCCGGTTTCAGCACCACACAGTTTCCCGCCGCCAGCGCCGGTGCCAGCTTCCACGACGCCATCATCAGCGGGTAGTTCCACGGGGCGATAGACGCCACCACGCCAACCGGATCACGGCGGATCATGGAGGTATGTCCTTCAAGATATTCCCCCGCCGCCGAACCGCTCAGGCAGCGCGCCGCGCCGGCAAAAAAACGAAACACATCAGCGACCGCAGGCACTTCATCATTCAGCGCCGCATGATAGGGTTTGCCGCAGTTTAACGATTCAAGTTTGGCAAACGCCTCGGCGTGTTCTTCAATGGTATCGGCAATCTGTAGCAATAGCGTCGCGCGCGTTTTCGGCGTGGTCTGTCCCCAGTGTGAAAAAGCGGACTCGGCAGCCAGAACCGCTGCATCAACCTGGTGCAGATCGGCCTGCGCAATGGCGGCAATTTGTTCTCCCGTCGCGGGATTGAATACTGGCAACGCTTCACCTTTCCCTGCTACCAGCTTGCCTTCTATCAGTAATTTGTCGTGCATACATTTTCCTTACAGAGAGAAAACCGTCGTATCTTTCACCACTATCTGTAAAATGTCTGTGCAAAAAACCTGCCACCTTATGTTTGATAACTCATCGATGTTTGATAACCCATCGCTTCCCTGACAGGCGATATCCTGCAAGATAAGTGTAGTCGATGGCGAAAATCCGCCAATCTGAAGAAGATTTAACTCTGCTTTTCGCTGCGGCATATGTGATAATAATTATCAATTACATTAAATTTATTATTCAGGGCTTTACCCTTCGTCGTCAACAGACAGTACCGTGCATTGTTATGGCCAGTGCTGTGCATTGTTATGGAGAACGCGGTGACAAGGGAAAGAGGTTCTGTTACCGCAGAGTCGGCGGGAAGGTCACCTGACGGGACGTTGGCATGTCAGAGTCTGAACTCAGAATGCTGTTCAACCACTATGCAGAACGGTTAGAACGCTATCTTAATCATAAACTGCGCGACCCTCAGGCAGCAGCCGATCTGGTGCAAGAGAGTTTTTTACGGTTGGCGCAACGGCTGGAACAGCAGAATGATGTAGACGACAAGAAGGCATATCTCTATAAGACAGCAAATAACTTGCTGCTCGACCATGTCCGCCACCAACAACGCTGGCAGATGGCGGCATCCGTTGACGATACGGAGGCGGCGCTGGAATACCTGCCGGATGCCGCGCCCCAGCTCGATCAAACGGCCATCGCCCAACAGGAACTGGAGCGTCTGGCAAACGTACTGGCGACGCTGCCTGAACGCACGCAACTGATATTTCATCTGCACCGGTTTGAACACATGACGCAGACGCAAATTGCTCAGCAGTTGGAAATTTCCCTCAGCACCGTAGAGAAACATCTTGCCATGACGCTGCACGCGATGATGACGAGTCGCGCCTCGTGAAAGCGATCATTATCATGAAAAGCGTCGACCACCATGAAATAATCACAAATTATTTACGGGTTTATTGCCGCCAGACGTCTACCTATTTAGAGACCCCACACACTCCAGGCCTACGACATGAACGATTATCCCCCTGAAATCCAGCAGCAGGCAGTACGCTGGGCTATACGTTTGGCCGAAGCGCCGCTGGACGATGAACAGGAACGGGCATTCCAGCACTGGCTGGCACAGGACCTGCGCCATAGCCACGCGTTGGAACAGGCAGGGAGGCTCTGGCATGGGCTCGGGTCGCTCAGCGCTGAGCAAAAACAAGTGCTGCAACCACAGCCGCCAACTACATTGCCTCTCAGACGTGTTAACCGTATGACTCAGTGGAAAATTGCGGCTTTATTGCTGCTGGGTTTCAGTCTCGGCACAACCTGGATTTCCGATGGCATCCTCATGTTACGTTCGGACTATCGTGCCGACCATCAGATTAAACAGGTTACGCTACCGGACGGCAGTAAAGTCGATATGGATGCGGGCAGCGCCATTTCGCTCGCCTATACCCCGCAAGAGCGGCGCGTCACGCTGCTGCAAGGTTCCGCCTGGTTCACCGTCGCCCCAACAACCACTCAGGAAAAACGCCCTTTCTTGGTTGATGCTGCATCAGGCACCACACAGGCGCTAGGCACGCAGTTCATCGTGCAAACGTCATCACAGACCACGACCGTCGGCGTGGTGGAACACAGTGTACAGGTCACGGCAAGCGGGCAATCATTGCAGCTTGATGAGCAACAGGCGGCACGCTACACAGAACAAGAGATGACTCGCCTCCCCAGTTGGAATAGCCGTGAGCGCGGCGACTGGCGGCGCGGCATGTTGATCTTTGATCAACAGCCGTTGGCGGTCGTGATCGCGCGTATCAATCAGTATCGCGCTGGCACGATCGTCATCCCTACATCAGCGCTGCGCCAGCGTCAGGTCAGCGGCATTTTTTCACTGAACGAACTGGATGGCGCATTGCAAACCATCGCCACCGAACTGGGTGCCAAAACCGTTTCACTCCCCGGCGTCACCGTTCTGTACTGATCTCTTTCTTCCCTGTCTTCCCCATCCCCGCCACGCCGCTCAGGCGTGGCGCTCTCTCATAAACGCCCTTTACGTTCACAAGGACGCAACGCGCCGGAGAAAAAAATTTAAATATTTTTTTACGGGTTCTGTCTTCTCAGCCGTCTTCATATTTAGGTAATGATTTTTATTATCATTTCCATTAATAAAAAAGGGCTAATTATCCCTTTGTTTATTAATGCTTATTGATGATTTGACGAATGGCAGACCAGGTAAAAATGTTTAAAAGAACACAACAGCAAGACAACCGCTTGTTACAACGTAATCCACTTTCTCTTGCCGTTGGCATCGCACTGTCGTTGTCTGGCTCACTCCACTCTGTGCACGCGGAAACGCTGGCCGCCAGCGTTCAGGAAGCGGCCCATCAGAGCTCCGCCTTTTCCATCAGCGCGCAGCCGTTGAGCAGCGCGTTGCTGCGTTTCGCCGAACAGGCGGGGCTACAGGTCTTTTTTGCCGACGTCAAACTGGAAAATATGCAAGCCACCGCGCTTCAGGGTCGTTTCGCTCCCGAGCAAGGATTGCGACAGTTGATCGGCGCTAATCCCGTTGATTTCCAGATCGGCAGCAACGGCGTGATTACTCTGCGCCCCCGTTCAGTCAATGTCGATACGGTAAAAATAGATGACGTGATGACGGTACGCGCCTTTACCGTCGCCAACCCAGGTGACTGGATCTACGAACAACCACGCGCGATTAGCGTTATTTCACGCGAGCAGATGGATAACCGCCCTTCCCGCCATGCCGCCGATCTGCTGGAGCAGTCCGCTGGCGTTTACTCCAGCGTCAGCCAGCAGGACCCGTCGCTGTCGGTCAACATCCGCGGCATACAGGACTTCGGCCGCGTGAATATGAACATCGACGGCGTACGACAGAATTTTCAAAAAACCGGCTACGGCCAGCGCAATGGACAGATGTATATCGACTCAGAGCTGCTCTCCAGTGCAACGATTGAAAAAGGCGCGACAAACGTGATGGGCAGCGCGGGCACGTTGGGTGGCGTCGCTACATTTAATACCGTCAGCGCCCACGATTTTCTCGCTCCGGGTAAAGAGCTGGGCGGAAAACTGCATGCCAGCACCGGCGACAACGGAACGCATTTTATCGGCAGTGGGGTTCTCGCGCTCGGTAACGAAAGCGGCGATATTCTGGTCGGTGCCAGCGAACGTCATCTGGGCGACTACTGGCCGGGCAATGATGGCAACCTCGGTAATATCCGTATCCCGGGCAATTCAACTCATTATGAAGAGTGGGCCAATAACTTAAAGCATCAAAAAGTGACCAGCGCAGCTTATACCATGCACTCACGGCTGGCGAAAATCGGCTGGAATCTGCCCGCTAACCAGCGCTTCCAGCTCAGCTATATGCAAACGCAAACCGCTTCTGAAAATGTCGGGACGTTATCCAACCTTTCCAATACCGAACTGGGTTGGAAGGCCAGCGGACATAGCGAGATTATGGCGCGCAGTACAGCGTTGGATTACAGCCTGAAACCAGACGACCAGCACTGGCTGGATTTTAAGTCCAAGATTTATTACGCCGATACCCATAACGACACCGATAACTATGCTATCTCTAATAACAGCGCCTATCACGAAAGCACGCGGCTGCGCACCTACGGGGTGCAAGCGCAGAATACCTCGACGCTGTGGCAGCAGGGCACGCACGATCTGAAAGCCGACTACGGGCTGGATTTCTATTACGACAAGATCACGACGGACAGCACCAATAGCACGGCCAGTAACGCCACCCCAGAAGGGAACCGAGCGATGGCCAGCCTGTTCGCGAACCTGACTTACGCCTACGACGAGTGGGTCACGCTGCAAGGCGGCCTGCGTTACGATCGCTACCGGTTACGCGGTACCACCAGCATCAGCTATCGGGAAATCCCCTATACTGTCGCGGATCCCTGTAAGGAAGGGTCAATCGCACGTTGCCCCGCGTTCGTCACCACGACACAGAATTGGAATATTGACGACGAGCACGGCAAGCTTTCCCCAACACTGTTTGCTGGCGTTCGTCCTGGCGTTGAGTGGCTACAACTGTTCACCAGCTACGGCCTGTCCTGGCGTCCGCCGTCAGTCAGCGAAACCTTTGCCAACGGCACCTACAGCGCGGGCAATTATTACCTGTATCCGAATCCCAATCTCAAGCCAGAACGCTCTCGCGCCTGGGAAGTCGGGTTCAATATTCAGCAACCCGACCTGCTGTTGGATGGCGATAGGCTGGTCACCAAGGTGTCCTACTTCGATACACGGATAAACAACTACATCAGCCTGAACGGCGCTAGAACAAAGCCAGGTTATCAAGGCGAATCCCTCAGCAATTCTGTGTTCCAAAACAATCTGGTGAAGAGCCGTTTCCGTGGCATCGAGTACCAATTGAATTACGATGCGGGCTTTTTGTATGTCGATGCCACCTATACCCACATGTTTGGCAATAACGATTTCTGTGCGCCGATGGCTTGGATGGGGGGTGTCACGGCTGTCGGAGGCACTCGAAAAAACTATTACTCCACGCCAGTTGATACCACCGCCAGTGATTTCACTTGTCAGAAAACGCTGTTATTCAGCAACGCCGCCTATCTGCCTGGTGATCGTGGCTCCGTCACGCTGGGGACGCGCGTCTTCGATCGCAAACTGGATATGGGAGTGACAATGCGCTTCGCACCCGGCTATCAGGATGCAGCCGCACCGGCCAACTCCGCCTACTTAGCCGACTGGCCCAAATATGAAGTTTACGATCTGTACGCCAGCTATCGTCTGACTGACAGCCTGACGGTACGTGGCTCCGTCGAAAATATCGCTAACCGTACTTACATCGTGAGCTATGGCGAATCACTGGGTTACACACCAAGCCGAGGGAGAACGGTGCAGGCTGGCGTGGAGTACCGATTCTAATATCTCTGTTTCCCCATGCGGGAGGCAGGAAAACAAAGGGGATGGGATGGCTCATCCTCTTTCACGACAGACACGGATGACCGTGCCTGTCGATCGTTAGTTAATGAGGAATCTACTATGAGTTTTGCAATTACCTACGATGCCTACTATGCCAATTACAGCATTGCCAGCTACCTGACTGAATGGTCAGCAGCGTTTGGTGACGTTAATCATACCGCCGGTAACACTCAAGTCGGCGGCAATAATACTGGGGGCTTTTACGGCGGCGATACCTTTATAGATGGCACTCAATATGCGATCACGAGTACGCAGAACGATTTCTCCGCGCTCATTGTCGGCGGCGATCTAACCTATAGCCTCTTTTCTCCTCCCGCTCACACCTTGTACGGCGATCTGGATACCCTGTCATTCGGTAACGTTCTGCAAGGCGGCACCACGGCGGGTACCGCATATTCTCTTCTAGAGCCAGAAGTGACCTTCAGCGGGCTGGATCTCTCTACCGATATCGCTAATCTGACGGTTAGCGATCGCGGCGTGGTGCATGACGTGATTTACGGTCTGATGAGCGGTCAGGTTCAGCCACTGCTGGACGCGCTGAGTAATGCGGGTATCGACATCAATGCGAGCCTGGATAGCCTGAGCTTCGCGACGGCGACCTCCGATGCCGCACTTTCTGCGGATACCGTGGTTGACATCGTTGGCGTCGCCGAAACGGCTGATCTGCTGGCGGCATAAGAAAACGGCTAAAAGATGACGCTTTTAGCCGTTTGAGTGAACACCGTCGCGGTACGGAGAGAATAGAGATACCCTGAATATTTCGCGTTACACGGATGCAGCGTGAAGTATGACGGGCACGGCACCGCGACGGTCTAGTGAGTGTAATAACCGTTGGCAAACCGCGTCAATAGCGGTACGGCTAACCGTTTTCCCCTCTTCCACCTTGTGGGGTACACCACGGTGAGAACGATGGCACGTTATTGAAGAAGGAACCTCCCATGCCCGCATCTCATCCGGCTTCATCAGGCAGAGAAATTATCGACGCGCTGGCCGCCTACCGTCAGGGATTTTGGGGAATTGGCCTGTTCAGCGCCGTCATCAATCTTCTGATGCTGGCACCAGCGATTTATATGCTTCAGGTTTATGATCGCGTATTACCTTCCAGCAGCACCATGACGCTGGCGATGCTGACGATCATTATGCTGGGCCTGTTCTTACTGATGGGATTACTGGAATGGATACGCAGCGCCGTGGTGATCCGCCTCGGTACGCAGATGGACATGCGCCTGAATCAGCGCATCTACAATGCAGCGTTTGAAAGCAATCTCAGGAACGGCACGGCGACCGCCGGCCAGGCCTTAAACGATCTGACTGCCCTGCGCCAGTTCACAACCGGAAACGCGCTGTTTGCCTTCTTTGATGCGCCGTGGTTTCCGGTTTATCTGCTGGTGATCTTCTCACTTCATTCCTGGCTAGGCGTGATGGCGTTGGCGGGGGCAATCGTCCTGATTGTGCTGGCCTGGTTGAATCAAAAACTCACGCGCGAACCCTTGGCCTTAGCCGCACAAAACACCGTTCAGGCGACGCAGCAGGCCAATGCTAACCTGCGCAACGCCGATGCCATCGAAGCCATGGGAATGCTACCCGCGATGCGTGAACGCTGGCTAATACAGCACAAAGCGTTTCTCTATTATCAGAACATTGCCAGCGAAAAAAGCGCCAACATTACCTCGCTGACAAAGAGCACCCGACTGGCGCTGCAATCGCTAATGCTGGGGCTGGGCGCGCTGCTGGCCGTCAACGGGGATATCACCCCCGGCATGATGATTGCCGGATCCATTCTGGTGAGCCGCGTGCTCAGTCCGATTGATCAGATCATTGGCGTCTGGAAACAGTGGATGCAGGCGCGTCTTGCCTGGCAACGGCTCAATCTCCTGCTCGATACGCATCCGGCGCGCACCGCTGGCATGGCGCTGCCCGCTCCAGAGGGTAAACTTCAGGTGGAGCAGCTCAGCGCCAACGCGCCCAACACGCGCACGCCTATACTCGCCAATATCACGTTTGACCTGGCGCCCGGCGATGTGCTCGGCGTGTTAGGCCCTTCTGGCTCGGGTAAATCTACCCTCGCACGCTTACTGGTTGCTGCCATGCCCACTCTCGGTGGCAAAGTCAGACTGGACGGCGCAGACATGCACCAGTGGGACAAAGGCGATTTGGGCAGCTTTATCGGCTATCTGCCGCAGGACGTCCAGCTTTTCAGCGGGACGATTGCAGAAAACATCGCGCGTTTCACTCAGCCGGATGCAGAAAAAATCGTTGCCGCCGCCATCACCGCAGGCGTGCACGAGATGATTCTGCGACTACCGCAAGGCTACGATACCCCACTGGGCGAAGGCGGCGCCGGGCTGTCCGGCGGTCAGAAGCAGCGTGTCGCCCTTGCCAGAGCCATTTACAACCAGCCGCGCCTGATTGTGATGGATGAACCCAATGCCAGCCTCGATGACGACGGCGAGAAAGCCTTATTGGCCGCAATTGCCGCCCAGCAGGAGGCCAAGAGCACGCAGGTACTGATCACACATAAACCCGCCCTGCTGTCCTGCGCCACTAAGCTGTTAGTCCTGCGCGCCGGACAGATTCAGTATTTCGGCGCAACAGAACAGGTACTGAAAGAGCTACAGCGCGCCAAGCCCGCCACTGCTTCTCTGACCAAACCGATGACAAAACCCGCCAGCGCCAAACCTGTACCCGCTAAAACAGCCGACGCCGCCAATGCCTTTACGCCAAAAGAGCCCGGTTCCGCCGGGTTGAGCATGGTATACCGCGCACCAACGCCACGCCGAGCCGCACCGGATAAATGAGGCTCAGTGCATTGATAACAAACGCCTGCCGTCAGAAAAGCATCATGGAAAGAAGAGGATAATCATGTCCGCGTTACGCGAAGTCACATCACAGCCAACCGCTCCTCTCGCTCAGGTGGAGGATAACGTTGCGGCGATGCCGTTACACACCGATGCCGGACGCTATTTGAAGTACGGTCTCTGGCTGGTGCTTCTCGGTTTTGGTGGCTTGCTGCTATGGGCAGGCATGGCACCGTTGGATAAAGGCGTCGCCGTATCTGGTCGGGTCATTGTCGCGGACAACCGTAAAGCCGTGCAGCCTGTCAGTAGCGGACGCATCGCTTCACTCACCGTGCGGGATGGTGACCACGTGCAGGCCGGACAAATTCTTGCCACGCTGGATCAGACACCCGCTCAAGCACAGCGCGACAATCTCGTCACCCAGCTTCAGGAAGCGTTCGCGGGCGAAGCGCGTCTGCTGGCGGAACGCGACGATCTGAACACAATCGCCTTCCCTACCCCCACGAAGCAACACAGCACCGTCACGCAACAAATTCAGATTGCCCAGCAGCAGCTCTTCATCAGCCGTCGTGCAGCCCTGCAACAGGAACGCGCCGCGATACAAGCCGCTATCATCGGGGCAAAAGCGCAGTCGCAGGGTTCACAGGCGCTGCTGGCCAGTAGCCAAACGCAATTTCAGATTATCAGCGAGCAGCTACGCGGGCTGCGTCCGCTAGCGCAGGAAGGCTATATCGCCCGTAACCGCCTGCTGGACGTCGAGCGGCAGGCTGCCCAGTTGGCAGGCGCAATTGCGCAGGAACGGAATAATCAGGTACAGCTCCAGCAGCAGGTCGTCGAGCTGGAGCAAAAGATCCAGCAGCGCCAGAACGAGTACCAGAAAGAAGTGCGTGCCCAGCTCGCCGATACCCAGCGTTCCATTCAGGATCTCACCCAGCGGCTGAAAACAGCGGAGTATGAACTTCAGCACACGCACATTCGTGCGCCCGCCAGCGGCACGGTGGTCGGACTGGCGCTGCACACCGAAGGTGGCGTGGTCAATAGCGGACAGATGCTGATGGAGATTGTTCCCGAGGGTCAACCGTTATTGATTGACGCACAGCTACCTATCGAACTGGTCGACAGAGTCAGCAACGGGCTACCGGTCGAACTGCTGTTTTCTGCGTTCAACCAAAGCACCACCCCGCGTATTTCCGGCGTTGTCGCGCTGATCGGTGCCGACCAGCTCGTCGAGCAGCAGACCGGAAAACCCTATTACGCCCTGCGTATTCATGTCGATGAACAGGGTAAGCAACAGCTCGCCGGACTGGACGTTCGCCCTGGCATGCCGGTGCAAGCCTTTATTCGTACCGGTGAGCGATCTTTACTCAATTATCTGTTTAAACCGCTTTCCGATCGCCTGCATCTGGCGCTGACCGAGGAGTAAGCATGTTGCGCCGTTCATCCGTTTATCGCACAGTGATCCGAACCATCCCACTTTTTCTCGCGATCTTCTACAGCACTCCCGGTCAGGCATTGGGACTCATGGAAGCCTGGCAACAGGCTCTTACCCATGACCCGACGTTTCAGGCCGCCGTGCATGCACGTAACGCCGACAGCGAAGAGAAAAACATTGGGAGGGCGGGGCTGCTGCCGAAAGTCACCTATGACTATAATCAATCCCGTAACGATTCCACAGTGACGACAGGTGGTCAACAGTCGGAACGGGATTACACCAGCCGCATCTCCAGCTTTTCCCTGCAACAACCGCTGATCGACTACGCGGCGTGGTCACGCTATCAGCAGGGTGAAGCCAGCGCCGTGCTGGCAGATGAACAACTGCGCGATGCCAGCCAGCAGTTGCTGGTACGTCTGTTTCAGGCCTATACCAACGTGCTGTTTAGCCGCGAGCAGATTGCACTGGTTGAGGCACAACAGCGCGCTTATCGCGAGCAATATCAACTGAATCAACGTCTATTCCAGCAGGGAGAAGGTACGCGCACCGATATGCTGGAAACCGAAGCACGCCTCAATCTGACCGAAGCGCAGCTCATCGAAGCGCAGGACAATCTGGATATCAGCCTGCGTGAACTGGAAACGCTATTGGGGATGCCCGTTGGCGTGGATCAGCTTGCGACGCTAACGCCACGCTTCACCCCACAGACGCTTCAGCCTGCGGGCTATCGGCACTGGCAATCGCTGGCGCTGCGCCACAACGCACAGCTATTAGCGCTAAACCAGTCGCTGGCCGTGGCGAAATACGGTATTGAACGGAATCGGGCGGGTCACCTGCCGCAGGTCACGCTGGTTGCCAGCACGCGTAATACGCAATCGGATACAGAAAACAGCTACAACCAGAAATACGATACGCGCTCGATTGGTATCCGCGTCAGCGTACCGATCTTTGCCGGCGGCGGCGTCTCTGCCGCGACGCGTCAGGCACAGGAGCGCTATCAGCAAACCGCGCGGGAGAAAGACGAACAGACGGCGACAATCCAGACGGAACTGCGCCGCCAGTTTAATCTGGTCACCAGCAGTCAGGCGAAAATTCGCGCCTATGAGTTGACGGAAAAGTCAGCGCTGGCGCTGGTCACAGCTACACAGAAGAGCGTTCAGGGAGGAGAACGCGTGAACCTTGACGTGCTGAACGCCGAGCAGCAGCTCTATGGTGCGCGGCGCGATCTGACTGAAGCGCGTTATACCTGGCTGACGGCCTGGCTACAGTTGCGTTACTACGCCGGAACGCTGGACGAACAGACCTTGCGTCAATTAGCGACCTATTTCGTACACCGCTAACAACGCGAATTCAGAACACTATATAAGAGATAACACTGCATAAGAGATAACACTGCTGTGCGGCTACCTCCGGTTAGAAAGGAAAATAAACCGCATCCAGATATTCTAAAATATTTATAAAAATTTATATTAATAACCAATCGCACTATAAAAATGTTTCCCTTCGCATCCGATGTGAAAATAGCTGTAAATCTATCAGCTATATTTCTGGCGTAAATAGCAATTTCACGACAGCCGTTTTTATTTCTCGACTATTTCCCAGTGGCCTGACGTTGACTTCATTATCAAAAAGGGATTCATTTTATCATTTTTAAAGTAATCATTTAAAAACAATACAATATGCAAAAATACCCCATTAGAGGTACCCAGAGTAACATTAAGATTGGTTTTTTTACGACAATCATTAACAAAAATAAAAAACAGAAAAACACCCAACAAAACAAAATAAGAACGAAAATTTAATCATTTTTAAAAGTCTCTATCAAATCATTAACAACCTCATCAACCGACACCTCGCCCACAATTAATAAATTAAAATTACAGTTAAATAACTAAATAAACCAAAAAGTGCGCTATTATTGCGACCGAGATCTTTTATTTTCCGGAAATAGCACAAAGATAAAATTTAATAGATTTAGATCAAGAAAATAAATAACCACCCGTCCATATAGTACCCACAGTAAAAACTCACTTATTTTAATTCTAGCTAATCAATTTATCTTATAAAGCAATGCAATGGGGCTACTATGGACTTCATCATTCAATTAGTCATTGTCCTGATCTGCCTTTTTTACGGGGCAAGAAAAGGCGGGATCGCGCTGGGTTTATTAGGCGGGATTGGACTTGTTATTCTGGTCTTTATTTTTAAACTGCAACCGGGTAAACCACCCGTTGACGTCATGTTGGTCATCATTGCCGTGGTGGCCGCATCGGCGACGCTTCAGGCATCGGGTGGGCTGGATGTCATGCTACAAATCGCGGAGCGTATGCTGCGGCGTAACCCGAAATACGTGTCGATTATCGCGCCGTTCGTCACCTGTATTCTGACTATCCTGTGTGGTACCGGTCACGTGGTATATACCATCCTGCCGATTATTTATGATGTTGCCATCAAGAATAATATCCGCCCTGAAAGGCCGATGGCTGCCAGTTCCATCGGCGCACAAATGGGGATAATCGCCAGCCCAGTGTCTGTTGCGGTGGTGTCGCTGGTTGCCATGTTGGCTAACTTCACCTTCCAGGGGAAGCATCTGGGATTCCTCGACCTGCTGTCCATCACTATTCCTTCAACGCTTCTGGGTATTCTGGCGATCGGGATTTTCAGTTGGTTCCGCGGCAAAGAGCTGGACAAGGATGAAGATTTCCAGAAATTCATTGCCGATCCTGAAAACAAGCAGTATGTGTATGGCGATACCGCTACGCTGTTGGATAGAAAATTGCCACGCAGTAACTGGATCGCCATGTGGATCTTTCTGGCAACCATCGCGGCGGTAGCAATTTTAGGTGCCGTTGAACAATTGCGTCCGGTCTTTGCCGGTAAGCCACTGTCGATGGTGCTGGTCATTCAGATGTTTATGCTGCTGTCTGGTGCCATCATCATTATTGCGACCAAAACCAATCCGTCCTCGATCTCGAAGAATGAAGTATTCCGTTCAGGGATGATTGCTATCGTCGCGGTATACGGTATCGCTTGGATGGCCGAAACCATGTTTGGCGCGCATCTGGAAGAGATCAAAGCGACGCTGGGTTCATTGGTGAAAGTGTATCCCTGGGCTTACGCCATTATCCTGCTGATTGTCTCGAAGTTCGTAAACTCGCAGGCGGCAGCGCTGGCGGCGATTGTTCCGGTTGCGTTGGCTATCGGCGTGGATCCCGCATACATCGTGGCATCCGCCCCCGCCTGTTATGGTTACTACATTCTGCCAACTTACCCAAGCGATTTGGCGGCTATCCAGTTTGACCGCTCCGGCACCACCAAGATTGGCCGTTTCGTTATCAACCACAGCTTTATTCTGCCAGGGCTCATTGGCGTAACTACATCCTGCATCTTTGGTTGGGTGTTTGCCGCGATGTACGGCTTCCTGTAATTTAAGTGCAGTACAAGAAAAGAAACGGGCGCCTCGATCACTCGACGCGCCCGTTGCATAGGCTACTTAGAATGGTTCGACATTATCCCTACTGAGCTGTCTGCGTAGTGATTCCCTTTATTTCGCGCTCGTAGGCCTGCGCTTTTTTCTCATCGAACTGGTGCTCCCACTTGGCGATGACCAGCACCGCCAGTGCATTTCCCACCACGTTCAGCGCGGTACGCGCCATATCGAGGATACGGTCAACGCCCGCAATGAACGCCAGCCCTTCCAGTGGAATACCGACGCTGCCCAACGTAGCCAGCAGCACGACAAATGACACGCCCGGTACGCCGGCAATGCCTTTAGACGTCAGCATCAGCGTCAGCACCAGCACGATTTCCTGCCCAATCGACAGTTCGATGCCGTACAGCTGCGCGATGAAGATCGCCGCAATACTCTGGTACAGCGTAGAGCCATCGAGGTTAAAGGAGTAACCGGTCGGCACCACAAAGCTGGTAATCGACTTCGGCGCACCATAGGCTTCCATTTTTTCGATGATGCGCGGCAGCACGGTTTCGGAACTGGCGGTGGAATACGCGAGGATCAACTCATCTTTGAGGATACGAATCAAGATGGTGATACGCAGCTTACACAGACGTGCGACGATACCGAGCACCACCAGCGCGAAGAAGAAAATCGCGGCATAAACCAGCATAACCAGCTTGGCTAACGGCCACAGCGACGCAAAACCGAAGTTGGCCACCGTGACGGAAATCAGCGCAAACACCCCAACTGGGGCATAACGCATGATCATGTGCGTCACTTTAAACATGGTTTCCGACACACCGCGGAAGACGTTCAACAGCGGTTCGCGGTGATCTTTCGGCAACGAAGATAGCCCTAAACCAAACAATACCGAGAAGAAGATAATCGGCAACATGTCACCGTGTGCCATCGCGGCGAAGATATTCGGTGGAATCAGCGACAGCACCGTCCCCACCAGACTGTGCGAACCGCTCTGCACCTGCTCGGTGGTCTTTTGATACTGCGAGATATCCACGGCGGTCAGCGTCGACATATCGATGCCGTGACCCGGCTGGAAGACATTCGCCAGCGTGATGCCAAGGATAATCGCTACCGTCGTGATGATTTCAAAATACAGGATGGTTTTGAAGCCGATACGCCCGAGCTTCTTAGCATCCCCTACGCCCGCAATCCCGACAATCAACGTGGCGATAACAATCGGGACAACAATCATTTTAATCAGGCGGATAAAGATGTCGCCCGCAGGGCTAAGAATATTGCTGATGAGCCACTGGCGGCTTTCTTGCTGTTCATGCAGCACGGCACCGAGTGCAATACCCAGAACCAACGCGATAAGGATTTGCCAGGCAAGGCTGATTTTTTGTGTTTTCATCATCATTTTCCGTTTTAAACTCCCCGCCATCACAAACATGGCGCTAGCGCGACTCCGGCGCAATGCGAACCGAAAAAATCAACGTGGAGGTGACTGACTAGTGAGAAGGATGTCTGATGGATTACCCCGTCATACTTCAAGCTGCATGTGCGCTATTCAAAACGCACACGTTTTGTCCTGCCACTCGAATTATTTAGGGTAAATGTGCTAGTGCGATACCAAAATCATTAACATAATTATTCAATAAAAACGCACAACTATTTGTATCGCTTAACAAAAATCCAGACATAAGTTATTGTTATGGCGGGAATGCTACTATTGCAGCACGATCAGATCAAGCAGATTATCGGCACGCTAAACCATATTTATGCTAAATCGAGCCCAGAAAACGGCGGGTATCGCGATACAAAAAATCGCGACAAAATCGAAAGGAAAAACCCTGCCCAGTCAGAAAAAACGCTGGCTGGGCATCGGGTTAGGAAATCGCGCTATCAATCAGATTTGGTAATCAATCACCGCTTCATCGTTATCCGAGAACACCTTATCTTTAATGTCATCCAGCGACAGTTCTGTATTACACAGCTGAATAAATTTCCAGGCATAGTTACGTTGTAACTGACCCTTTTTTAACCCCAGCCAGACCGTGTTCGCTTCAAACAAATGCTCGGCATTCAACCGTACCAGACCTTTGTCTCGCACCGGATCGAATGACATATCGGCCACGATCCCCACCCCAAGCCCCAGCTCGACATAGGTTTTAATCACATCCGAATCCTGCGCGCTCAGCGTAATATCCGGCGACATGCCCACCGCCTGAAACGCGCGATCCAGGCGCGAGCGACCGGTAATTCCCTGACGATAGGTAATCAACGGTTCCGCATTGAGCATTTCAAGCATAATCACCGGCTCCTGCGTCAGCGGATGGTGCTCCGGCACAATCACCGAATGGTGCCAGCGATAGTAGGAGAACGCCGCCAGCGAGGGATCGTTAATCAACTGCTCACTGGCAATGCCGATATCAGCCTCACCGGAATGGAGCATCGCCACGATTTCATCCGGCGTGCCCTGATTTAGCACCAGACGCACCTGCGGATACAGCGAGCGGAAGGCTTTAATCACTGGCGGCAGGCTGTAACGCGCCTGCGTATGCGTGGTCGCGATCACCAGTTGGCCGGTGTCGTTATTGGTGAAGACATTCGCCAGCCGCCGGATATTGCTGGCGTCATTCAGAATGCGCTCTGCCACCACCAGCAGCTCTTTTCCCGGTTCGGTCATGCCTAACAGGCGTTTGCCGCGACGGATGAAGATTTCAATCCCCAACTCTTCTTCCAGCTCGCGGATGTGGCGGCTCACGCCGGATTGAGAGGTAAACAGCGTATTCGCCACCTCGGTCAAGTTGTAATTGCACCGTGCTGATTCACGAATAATCTTCAGTTGCTGAAAGTTCACCTTTCACTCCCTTGTCCTTTATTACAGATAGCAATATTGATGCAAGTAATGAGAGCCAGAACAAATAAGCAAATGGAGTTGATTATATTTTTTTATACTAACGGTATGTCTGCCGCGCTATCTTATCTAACAAGGAATAGAGATAAATAGCAGAATCAACTAGTTAGATAAAATCACTTTTGTCACGCACGCACCGTTAGTCAACCATTTCGCTATGATTTATGCCTTTCTGATCTATTTATCTCAGCGCTTTTATTCTCTGTTTTCGCTATTTCCGTACACGTTAAATAGAACGCACGACTTCAAGCTGATGTGCTATCACTGCTATGATGAAGGTCAGGATCAGAGATGAGGTAGCAGCATGCAGGGCGTACCGGAACACTTTACCGATGAGAGAGACTATGCCCAGTTCCGGCATTTGCCGACGCTGCCCGGCATCGAGCTTTACCACGCGCATATCTGCCGTTATGCCTTTGAGCCGCACACGCATGAGGCGTTTGGTATCGGCACCATTGACGACGGTGCGGAGCGATTCCGCTATCGTGGCGCCAAGCATATTGCGCCTGTCGATTCGTTAGTATTGATGAATCCTGATGAACTACATACGGGGGAATCCGCGACGGAAGACGGCTGGCGCTATCGCATGATCTACATTCCATCCGATGTGTTGGAGAATGTCTCCGGTGAGAAAGGCTGGTGGTTTACCGACGTCGTGCGCCACGATCCCGCAACTGCACGCCAGCTGGCGATGACGCTGGCCGCGCTGTGGCAGACGACCGATCCCTTGGCGAGTGAAAGCCTACTGCTGTCGCTGATTGCGCTTTTCCGACCTCACGCGCACATTGCCCAGCGCCAGAGGATTGAGCCGCTGCACCGCTTTGATGTGGTGAAAGCCTATCTGCGCGAGAATTTCGCCCACACGATTACCTTAAAAGAGCTGGCAGCGCTGGTTTCCCTGAGTCCATATCATTTCCTGCGCCAGTTCAAAGCCCAGTATCACGTCACGCCGCACCAGATGCTGATGGCAATCCGACTGTATGAGGCTAAACAGATGCTGACACGCGGTATGGCAGCCGCCCATATCGCCGTCGCCGTCGGCCTGACCGATCAGGCACATTTGACCCGCACCTTCGCCCAGCGCTATGGCGTCACGCCCATTCGCTACCAAAAGCAGGTGTATCCGGTTCGGCGCTAGCCTCCTCCCTCGGATAATAAACAGCAATATCCTACAATCATTCAATACCGACTCTCCCTAGACTGGCGCGATGCACTCTTGTGAACAAACGGGTTTATCATGCTGATAGGGGTTTTATTTGCGCTTGCCGCCGGACTAATGTGGGGGCTGATTTTTGTTGGGCCATTGATCGTACCGGACTACTCTGCGGCCTTGCAGTCCACCGGACGCTATCTGGCTTTTGGGCTGATTGCCTTACCGCTGGCATGGCTCGATCGCCGTCGTCTGCGCCAACTGACCCGCAGCGACTGGCTGGAGGCCACGAAGCTCACGATTATCGGTAATCTGCTGTACTACTTTCTGCTCGCCAGCGCGATTCAGCGCACGGGCGCACCGATCTCAACGATGATTATCGGCACTCTGCCCGTGGTGATTTCCGTTACCGCCAATGTGTTGTATAGCAAGCACGATGGCCGCGTGGCCTGGCGTCGGCTGTTGCCTTCGCTGCTGCTGATTGCGGCGGGGTTGGTTTGCGTCAATATTGCGGAACTGAGAGGAACCACCGTCGAATTCGATTTATGGCGTTATTCAAGCGGTATTGCGATGGCGTTTCTCGCCGTGGTTTGCTGGACCTGGTATCCGCTGCGTAACGCCCGCTGGCTGCGCGACCACAAAGGCAATACGCCGACCACCTGGGCCACAGCGCAGGGGCTGGTCACGCTACCGCTGGCGCTGTTGGGTTATCTGCTGGTGTGCGGCCATCTGGCGCTAACGGATGGCACCTTTACGCAGCCGTTCGGTCCACGGCCTGAGGTTTTCATCCCGCTGATGCTGGCGATTGGGCTGTTTTGTTCGTGGATCGGTACGCTGTTCTGGAACGAAGCCAGCCAGCGTCTGCCGACGGTGCTGGTAGGGCCGTTGATTGTGTTTGAAACGCTGGCGGGGCTGACCTACGCCTTCATCATCCGGCAATCCTGGCCGCCGCTGTTGACGCTCTGTGGCATCACCTGTCTGATCGTCGGGGTGATCTACGCCATGCGCGTGAAACCGGAACCTGTCGTTGTGAAAAAATCAACGGTGGTAGAAGTCCCGATGCCGGCTTCACGGACAGAGTAAACGCACGCCTGACTGGCTGTGAAAATAAGCCAGTCTTTATGTCCGGCTTGCCAGCTTCTGAAACAGCGCGGTCAGCTGTACTTCATCTCTCGCACCCTGATGCTGATCGGTCACCTTTCCGTTGGCATCAATAATAAATGAGGTTGGCGTGCCGCTGACCTGATAGCGCTCTTTGGTAATGCCCAACTGATCGCGCACCACCGGATAGGTCACCTTGTGGTGTGCCAGCATCGAGGTGATATCTACGCCGTCAGGGTCGGTGTTAACCGCCACCACCACCACTTTATCGCCATACTCCTTGCTCAGCTTCTCCAGCGCGCCCATTTCCACCATGCAGCCGCCACAGCCCGACGACCAGAAATTCAGGTACACGCTTTTCCCCTGCCAGCGCGACAGATCCACCTGCTGCCCCGCCAGATCGTAGGCCGCCAGCGCCGGTGCCTGCGCCCCGACGCTAACCTGTTCTTCCTTACAGCCGCTTAGCGCCACTACGCCCAGCAGGCACAGTGCAGTAATCCCGTTACGCCATTTCATGATGATTCACCTCTTCACCGAAATACTTGCCGTGTTGCAGGCGGATAATGCGGTCAGCAAACCGACCTAACTCAGGATTGTGCGTCACCATCACAATGGTGCGCCCCTGCCGATGCAGATCTTTCAGCAGATCCAGCACCCGCCGTTCATTCTCTTCATCCAGATTCCCCGTCGGTTCATCGGCGAAAATCACCGGAGGCTCATTCACCAACGCACGGGCTATACACACGCGCTGCTGCTCACCGCCGGAAAGCTGACTCGGTAAGTGATCGACGCGATGCGCCAGCCCAACCTGTTCCAGCACGCGCTGCGCCGCCGCTTCATCCACCACGCTGTGGTAATGCTGCGCCAGCATGACGTTTTCCAGCGCGGTCAAAAATGGAATCAGGTGGAACTGCTGGAATACCAGCCCAATCTTATCGGCCCGGAACTGGCGTCGCCCTTCTTCATCCAGCCCAGCGGCATCGACGCCGTCCAGCAATACCTGCCCTTCACTCACCGTATCCAGACAGGTGAGGATATTCATCAGCGTGGTTTTACCGGAGCCAGATGCACCCATGATGGCGACGAACTCGCCACGCGCGATGCGGATATTGATGTCCTCCAGCGCGGTAACCTGACCAAAGCGTTTATAGAGCTGGCGAGTTTCAATCACCGCCTCCGCTGCCTGCGCCCCTTCCTGCGCGTTCACCTCTACAGACATCGAGCTACTCTCCTTTCAAAACTTTGGCTGGTTCGACGTAGATCGCCCGCCGAGTGGGAACCACCGCCGCAACGGCAGCAACCAATAACGACAGCACCAGCGTGAGCGGGAACACCGGTAACCGCAGCGAGATCGTCGCATTGAATACGGCCATCCCCAGCACCTGTGCCAGCAGATAGCCCAATAGCGAACCGCATAACACGGCCGCCAGCGCGATGATGCCGGTTTCCGCCAGCATCTGCCGGATGATGTCTCGTCCGCTCGCCCCCAGCGCTTTCTGTAACGCAAATTCGCGGGCGCGTTCGCCGACAATCGCCATCAGCGTGGTGTTCACACACAGGGAAGACAGCACGAGAATCACCGCCGAGACCAGCCCCATCAGCCCTTTGATTTTATTCAGCACCTGGCCTTCCGACGCCGACACTTTCAGGATCGGGCGGATCTCCAACTGCGGATACTGCTGCTGGAGTTGTGCAGCAAAGCGATCCACCTGCCCCAGATCGTTACTGACGCTCAACAACGCATTACTGATCGCACCTTCTTTATCCAGCCACTTTTGCGCCAGTTCCAGATTCACGATCAGCATGTTGTCCGTCGCATCGCCGGATTCCACAATGCCTTTGATCTGCAAACGCTGTTTACCGCCGTCGCCCACCAGCGTGATGCTGTCGCCGACCTTGACGTTCAGTCGCTCCGCCAGCTTCACCCCGATCATCGCGTTACGGTCATCGAAGCTCACGCCAATCCAGTTACCCGTGACCTGCCAGTACGGCGCCAGTTGGCGCAGCGATTCGAACCACACGCCCATCAGCACCACTTTTTCCAGCTCCGTACGCGCCATACCGTACAGATAAGGGCTGGATGCATTAATTAACCCAGCCGGTGCGTTGTCGATAATCGGTTGAAATGTACTCTGTGGGATCGAATTGCCCCGCGCCGGACCGATGTAAAAATTCGCGCCGAAGGTACGCAGTTCCTGACTCATCTTGGCGTTAATATCGAAATAGACCGCAGACATTGCCGTCACAATCGCCGCCCCGACCATCAGCGCCGCGAACACCACACTGACGCGCTGCATACGCAACCGCAGCGCGCGGAATACCAGTCGCCAGAACATGCTGTTCATCCAGCCGTTAGCGCCCATACAGCACCTCCACCGGATACAACCCAGCAATCCGACGTGCCGGGAACCACGTTCCGATAATGGCAATCAACACCGAGATCATCAGTACGCAGGGAATCACGATCCACGCGAAGCTCAAGGGGACGCCGAACAGCA
Source organism: Pectobacterium sp. CFBP8739 (assembly GCF_013449375.1). GTDB lineage: Bacteria > Pseudomonadota > Gammaproteobacteria > Enterobacterales > Enterobacteriaceae > Pectobacterium. Next base: position 74,461 of record NZ_JACDRR010000028.1, read on the forward strand.
TCAGGCCAATCGCTTTCGCCAGCCCCCAGCCGGCGACGCAGCCCGCGATCCCACCCAGCAATCCGCTCAGCGCCGCTTCGAGATAAAACAGCAGCATGATCTGCCACTGGCGGGCACCCAGCGCTTTCATCAGCCCGATCTCTTTGGCACGTTCCATAATCGTGCTGGTCATCAGCGAGGCGATTCCCATTGCAGAAGCGACCAGCGCGGCAAACGTCACCACCGCCAGAAGCAGTTGGATCTTGTCGATCACCACACCTTCCGAGGCGGCGACCTGCCAGATAGGGCGGACCACCGAGCCGGAAATCGCTTCTTCCAACTGGTGCGCGATGGAAGACACATACGCGGTGCAGTACCAGAGGTCATATTCTTCGGCATTCAGCGCTTCCAGGTTTTCCCGCGCCCGACGCGACAGTTCGTTTTCCGGCACGGTGAGCGCCGATACGCGAATCGCCTGAATTTTCCCCGTCAGCCCCAGCAGCGATTGCACCGTTGCCAGCGGCATCACTAAACGGCTTTCTTCATCACCACCGCTGCTCAGAACGCCGCTCACTTCTACTGTTGCATCCCCTTTTGCGCCGTGCAGCGCGAGTTTATCCCCGATTTTCCAGCCCGTTTGCGCCGCCAGCTGTTTTCCCACCAGCGCCTGTGCCACATGTTCCGCCGTCACCGGTTCCTGCGGCCATTGCCCCGCCACCTGCCAGTAAGGGCTAACGGTCATTTGCCCTGTGCGATAGTCTTCCTCATCCGGCACCGCGACAGGCTGAGAAAAGAAGGTGCCCAGCACCGCAACGGGCTGACCATTGATTTCAACATCACCGCTCAACAGCGGCGCAAAACCGACAATGTTATTGCGCCAGAAGATATCTTTAATGTTCGGCAACTCGGCCTCATCAAGGAAGTCCTGCCCTTCCAGCGGATTACTGCGTTCGCCAAATAGCGCAGGCAGCGCAGCCTGACCTGCTGGCTCAATCAAAATATTCGCACCGTAGGACTTCAGCTCACGCGCCATTTTGTCGCCGATGTCGATGGAGACCGCCAGCAGCGCGGAGATCAACCCCGCGGCCAAAAACACAGTCAGCACCGCCAGCGATTTACGTCGGATATTTCTGCGCCAGGACTGACGTAACAGTCGCCACAGCATGATTATTCCCCCTCAGCCTGCTCGTCAGCCGCCGCTTTGGCGGTGGCGAATTTTGCGGGACTTTCGCGGAAGCGGTTATAGTTGGCCTCCGACGAGAAGAAGTACGTTTTACCGCCGTAGCGATATTTATGTTCCGCGTTCACGTTGGTCAGTTTGGAACCATCAACCGGATCGATAACCTCCATCGATACCACCGTCGAGAAGTAGTTAGTGCCTGCCGCCAATGAGGCTCGCCCAATCACCAGTTCGTTATCGTCATTGCTCCACCCTTCGATCGGCACGGGATTACAGCCGCCGGCCTTCCCGATAGAAGGAATGAAGATATGCACGCCGCAGGCGACACAAATGACCTGATTACCTTCCATCACATAGCCCTGATCGCCGCACAACAGGCAAGCATCAAACACCACGCCCAAACGCAGGCGATCGGGATAGCGGTTAATAATGAAAAAGCGCACGGCCTTGCCATCATCGGCAATCCATACAAAACGGTGCAGCTTACCATCACGCACTTGTTCAATCGGAATATGTACTTTGCCATCCGCCGCCAGCGTCACTGGCTGTGCTTCCGACAGGCGAGGCGGCTGTGACGCAACCTTGTCCCAATAGAGCTGGGCTAACACCACCACCAGCAGCGCTGCGACGGTTGACAGCAGCGTACGACGCACTGTGCGATAGCCCGCGGTTGCTTTACGCTTTTCAATCGCGTCATGCTCAGCCAGCATCTGACGACGCTCATGCCGCAGCGGCCAAACCAGCCCGGCAGCCAACATAGCCATAAACAACGCGCTGAGGTAATTGAGTAAATACGCGCTGTTAGTGACGTGCGCCACATAGCTCAGGCGTGGTTTGGTCAGCCCCAGCACCTGTAATTTCATCAACAGCAGCAGTAAATTACCGCTGATCGGTAGCAGCAGCAGGGCGGACAGCAACACCAGAAGCGGCCAACGTAGTAAACGAATACGGTGCACGATCATGCCGCACACCGCGGCACAGAATACCAGCCAGCCAAACGCCAGCATCACGGCGCTGAAATTCAGCAGTAGATCGGTATTCACCACGTGGGTCGTCGTCAGCGCGGACAGATTGGGATCGCTGCCCCAATGCACCGCCGATCCAGCCACCAGCAACGCCTGCCACAGATAGCCAAGACGCGAGTGGGAAAAACACTGACAGGCCAGAAATAGGATCAAGGCAAGCGCCTGAAGCGCCGTAAACCCCAGAAGAAACGCCTGCCCGTTAGGAAAATGCACGCCAATAAACGTACCGGCAAATAGCGCCAGCAGCGTGATCCAGCCAAGCGGCCTGATTGTCGGCGTAGAACGATGGCTCCAGTTCAATCCCAGCAATAGCGCTATCGGCAGGAAGGATTGAAGGGTCGTGATAAAGAAATAACTCATATTCTCGTCATACTTCACGTTGCTGGTGCGTTGGTTGAGCGTGATGTTGGGTGGCATCAGTACACGAACCGAAAAATCACCACCTCTGCAAGCCGCGATAACGTACCCACAGAGGCGTGAACATGACCGCGACAGAACATCGCGGACAGAAGATATTATTCTAAGCCAACGTATTTGAAGTCAAAGCTGACATCAAACGGTTTCCACCAACGGCCTACACCCGTTTCACCATCAGTGTGACGGTGCATACCGGCTTTTGATGGCGGTTCGATGTGGTACGTCACTTTATAGTTACCCACGCCCATCATTTTGATGTTCGCGCCGTAGTGTGGGCCATCGCTGGCAACCATTGGCATAAAGGTGCCTTCCTGCTTGGCTCCGGTATCGGTGTTGGTCAGGGTGTAGGCAATGGTCAGGAACGGCATCCACTCACCTGCACCGAAGCCGTTTTTGTTGCCTTCAGCAGCGTGAATATCGGCTTCCAGATGGATATCCGCTTTCGCAGCAGGCAGGCCCATTCCACGCGGTTCCATGTCGATAGGCTGCAGATAAACGGCGGCAATTTCCATTTCGTTCATGGAAACTGGCTCACCCGCTGGATATTCTTTAAACGCCAGCGCAGCAGGCGCAGTGAAAATACCGGCAATAACGGCACCCGCGATCAGACTTTTTTGCATATTCATCAAACCCATCCTCATTTCAGTCTTCCCTCTTCACTTATGTTATTCAGTGATTGAGGTTGTTATGGTTATTTGCTGCTCTTATTGCTTCCAGTATTACATTGACGCCGAATACTTTCTTTATCAGACGGCAGACGCTCTGCGCCGCATCACCCACAGGGCAATGAACGCCGCGACAACCAGCACGCCTTGTGGAATCAGCGTTTCCACATAAGGATAAATACCCAACCCACTGATTTCCGGCACACCGGCCAGCAGCGTCGGCTCAAACAGTTTGCCTTCGATAAGTTCCAGCACGCCCTTACCCGCAAACACAAACGCCATCAGGTACATAAAGCAGCCGGTAAACATGAAGAACGGCTTCAGCGGCAGTTTGACAATGGTGTAGCGCATCACGAGATAAGCGATAAGCAGAATTACACAGCCGATGGCAAACCCGGCCAGAATGGAGAGGTGCCCCGCCATGTTGCTGGCATCACCGACCAGCGCGTAATAGAACAGCACTGTTTCCGCACCTTCGCGGTACACCGCCAGAAAGCTGGTCAGCCACAGGCCGATCATGGAACCGCTGCTCAGCGAATGGGACAGCTTGCCTTCGAGATAGGCCTTCCAGTGTCGCGCCTCAACTTTGGACAACAGCCAGTAGCTCATGAAGAACAACATCACCACGGCGATCAGCATCGTAATGCCTTCCAGCAGCTCGCGGCTGGCACCGGAATTGGTGAACACAAGCTGGAAGATGACGGCGGTAATCACGCTACACAGCAGCGCGACATAAACCGACTGGCGAATCAGCGGCAACTTGTCCTGCTGGTTGTTTTTCACCAGATAGGCCACGATTGCCGCCACAATCAGTAAGGCTTCCAGGCCTTCGCGCACAATAATCAGCAGGCTGTAGATCAACAGGCTCCAGTGCGTTTCACCGCCGTCGCCCAACATGGTGACTGCCTTCGCCAGTTCCTGCTGTAACGCTTCGGCCTGCCCTTGCAGCTGTTCCGCAGGCTGTTTGGCGTTCATCAGGCTCACCAGGCGAGTGAAATAGCCTTCCAGCGTCGATTTGAACACCGCATCGCGAGAACCAATTTTATTCTCCATGCCAGTGGCTTCAAACAGATCGAAATAGGTGTCCTGCACCGCCATAATGGCAGGTTTGACGTGCCCTTGACGGTACTGCGCAATCGCGGCAGAAATAGCCTGATTAATATCATCAGAAATTTTCGCCCAGTTGGCATCCGGTACGGCAGCCGTATCGGCGTTCGCGGTAGGCGCTGCCGTCGCCTGCTGGCTGTCGCGCGTAGTCGGTAATCCCGGTAAGACATCTTCGATGTCCTGCAACAGCGCGGTTACCCGATAGGCGACGTCTGTCAGTTGGTCGGGCTGGCCAGCTAACGTAATCAGCGCGGAGAATTGTTGATTGATGGAAGCGGCCTGCTGTGCCGAGCGATTTTGTCTGACCGACATCTCCATTTCAGAGTTTTTAAACCCCTGATAATGAGCCTGCTGCACGCTCTGGCTGGCCTTTTTGTAATCACCGGCCTGATATTCCGCCACGGCCTGCGCGAGCTGGTCATCAATGATTTTGAAACTCTGCTGCCAGTACGGTGCGATATCCGTGTTGTCATAAGCTCCGTGCTGCTCCTGTGCAACCAGCTTGTGACCTTCTGACAGCACGGGCAGCACGGCGTCCAATTCGCCCTTCAACCATGAAATTTTTGCCTGTACCTCGGCTTGTGGTTTTCCTTCGCCAATCATGCGGCGAATTTCACCGAATGTGGCCTCTAGCTGATAGCTTTTTTGCGCGGAAAGGTTAATACGGATTGGGCCTTCAAGGTTTTCAAACACCTCGAAATAGGCCATCTGAACTTCGGTGCGGGCATCATCCGGCTTTTGCTGCTCATAGAGCTGAGCCGTTTTATCCAGCCGAGTTTCGATATCCTGAATGAATGAAGCGTAATCGGTCGCGGCAACTGCCACTGAACAACTCAACAGCCAACACAGCAACAGAAGCGTTTTTTGCCAGATAGACATAAGCGTGTGATGAAGCACAAATGATAGTTATTCTTATTATCACTTTGAGGTCGCCATCTGTCTTGATTTAGGTCACGAAAACATAAACAATAGAGACTTTAGTGTGTAACAAATAATTTCAAATTGAGTTATCGCTCAAAAAAACCACTTCCTTCTCATAACCCAAGAAAAAGACGGTGTTTTGATCGCAAAAACAACAAAATTCGCCCACAAAAAATAAAGCAATAAACATGCCACAAGTTAAAAAAATCACTCTTACGCTAGAGGATTTCGTCTCAATATGGCATTTCTTTACACTAACAAAGTCAGATTTACAGAAAAAAACACCCTTTTTCCTCTGTCATCCAAGGCATTACCTGCATCACAGTTAACGCGTTTCACCGATCATTTTCAGGCGATTATCCGCGAGCAACAGAACCGAGCAGATACTTTTCCGCTCGGTTCATCGACTGACTCATGGGTCATCTTGCGTTAAACGCCTGCCCCATGTTTAACCCGCTACGGATCAGAATTTTTCCCATCCTCCGCTATCGTGACGGTGAGCTGACAACAGCGGCGTGGTGCTCTGCCCAACCGTGCGATGAACGGGTGCAGCGACCGCTGGGCGGGAAAAGGACATTGTCGGATCGCGACCTGAATCCAGATCGAACACATCCACCAAAGCAGACAGTTCTTTTGTTTGTTCGTCGAGGTGAGCGGCTGCCGCTGCCGATTGCATCACTAACGAGGCATTCTGCTGCGTGACGCTATCCATTTCGTGCACCGCCTGACTAATCTGCGTGATGCCTCGCGTTTGCTCATCCGTTGCGGCAGAAATCTCGCTAATCAACTCATTAACATGCGCAATAGCCCCAATGATTGCCGTCATCGCTTCACCTGATTGTTTCACCAACCCCGCACCGTTTTGCACCCGTGATACGGATTCCGCAATCAGCGATTCAATCTCTTTTGCCGCCTGTGCACTGCGCTGTGCCAACGTGCGAACTTCGCCTGCCACCACAGCAAACCCTCGCCCTTGTTCCCCAGCACGCGCCGCTTCAACCGCCGCGTTCAGCGCCAGAATATTGGTCTGAAACGCGATGCTATTAATGACTGAAGTAATATCAGAAATTTGTCGGGAACTGGCGCTAATCCCATCCATCGTCGTCATCACATTAGCGCTGATATTCCCACCGTTCTGCGCCATGTTGGCCGCATCCTGTGCCAGCTTACTCGCCTGATGAACATGTTCGGTGGTCTGTCGCACCGTCGAACTTATTTCTTCCATACTGGTAGCCGTCTGCTGTAACGCCGCCGCCTGCTGCTCTGTACGGCTGGAGAGATCATCGTTACCACTCTTGATACTCGATGTCCCGTTATTGAGTTCCGTCGTACTCTGCCTGATGACCGTCACCGTATCACGCAAACTTTTCTGCAACAGTTTGATATCCGGTATCAACCGCCCTGCACAGTTCTTGCCGAATTCAACCAATTCACAACCTAAGCGCCCTGCCGTAAGTTGTGCCAAATGCGATTTCAGCACGGAAATCGGAACAACCAAGTAGTTTTTCAAATAATATTCCGTAAACATCAACGCGATAAGACCAATAATCATCACCGCAATCAGGGCGTTACGATTTTGGGCATTGTGTTCATGCACGCTGGGAATCATGGAAGAAGACGTAATCGCGTCCGAATAACGTTTAAGATCTTCACCAAACGTCAGGCTAATGGGGGGATACACAGAGCGAAATATTTGTTGAAATCCTTCGTAGTCATTACGCTGTAGCGCTGCGCTCATCGGGTCGATCGCAGTGGTAATGAGTGTGCTCCACGTTTTTTTTACCGCATCAACCGTCGCGGGGTCAACACCAACCTGCTCCGATGTTTGGAATTTCTCCAGTGAATCCTTGGTGTTTTTTAGCGCAGTTTGTGCCATTTCCAAGGTCTTTCTGCCGTTTTCGGGATCATTGTGCTGCAAATAATACACGCCCCTTTCCATGCGCGTTACCGCACGAAAATATTGATCGGAGCCATAAACCAGATGGGAATACGTTGTTCGCTGAATCTCACTTTTATCGAGAAGATTGGTGACTTGATAAAGCGAGTAAAGGCTGAATCCTGATGCTATTCCCCACACCACTAACAGAAAAGCCACAATGATCAGCACCATTATTCTTATGCTGATATTTTTTAGAAATTCCATAATGCACTCCGCGACGTTAATAAATATTTTCTGTCCGTACACGCTGTCGGAAAAATTTTTACTTCTTACTCATAACGGTGCTGCCCATTGTCTCGCGCCCTTACCCCACGCAATCTCACAGACGTTTTGGAATTCCCTGATTTATTCCCCATAAGAGGGGAGGCCATGCTAAATACTAATAAATAGAATGAATTACCTTCCTTGGGGTATCCATCTCCATGGTTTTAAACCACCAACAAGGGCTACTGTCCCATCCCTGTCAGCGGCACATAAATGTAATATCGTCAAAAACAGTATAGGCCTTAATAGATAAAGACGAGGAATACACTGTCACCTTATTTTCCAGACGAGTGTCTTATGGGAAAAGGTCGCAGCGCTCAACACGTTAGGCCAGTTTGTCATCGCCCTGAGCATGACCACGATCAGTAAATTAATTTTCTTTATCGGTGATTATCGAAGGTTAAATGACTGCATCAACAGCCGCCATAGGAATGCAGTTCTTACGATCCAAAACTCGGCTTTGGAGAATAATCATGCAGAAAGTGCTTACCGTCTGTCCGTATTGCGGGTCAGGCTGCAAAATTAACCTGCTGGTAGAGAACGGCAAAGTGATTGGTGCAGAAGGGGCAAACGGCGTCACCAACGAAGGTGAACTGTGCCTGAAAGGCTATTACGGCTGGGATTTTCTTAATGACACGAAAATTCTGACACCGCGTTTAAAACAGCCGCTGATCCGACGTCAGAAAGGCGCTCCCTTTGAAGCGGTATCCTGGGATGAGGCTATCGATTTTGCCAGTTCGCGATTAAAAACGATTAAAGAGAAGTACGGCGCCGCGTCGATTATGCACACGGGATCGTCACGCGGCCCCGGTAATGAAACCAATTACGTGATGCAGAAATTCGCCCGAGCAGTCACCGGGAATAATAACGTCGACTGCTGCGCCCGACTCTGCCACGGCCCTTCGGTCGCCGGATTGCAAGTTACGCTGGGCAACGGCGCAATGAGTAATTCCATCTGTGAAATTGAAAAGACCGACTGCATCCTGATTTTCGGCTACAACGCCGCCGACTCACACCCTATCGTGGCGCGCCGGATCCTGAAAGCCAAAGCACGCGGGGCAAAAATCATCGTGTGCGATCCCCGCCATATTGAAACCGCCCGCATCGCCGATCTGTGGCTGCCGTTGAAAAATGGCTCCAACATGGCGTTGGTCAACGCGTTCGCCAACGTCCTAATTAACGAAGGCCACTACGATAAGGCTTACGTTGCCCGCCATACCGAAGGCTTCGAGGAATTCAGCCAAATCGTCGCGAAATATACGCCGGAATATGTAGCCGACATCACCGGCCTGTCGCCGAAATTGATTCGAGACGCAATGCGAATGTATGCCGCCGCGCCGTCCGCCACCATTCTATGGGGAATGGGCGTGACGCAATGGGGGCAAGGCGTGGATGTGGTCAAAGGGCTGTCCGGTCTGGCGCTGCTGACCGGCAATCTGGGGCGGCCGAACGTCGGCGTAGGGCCGGTACGTGGACAAAACAATGTGCAGGGCGCATGCGATATGGGCGCGCTGCCCAATATGTTCCCCGGTTATCAAAAAGTCACAGATAAAGCGGTGCTGGCGAAATTTGCCGATGCCTGGGGGGTGCCTGAACTCTCTGATAAAGTAGGCTACTCGCTGACCGATCTTCCGCACAAAATACAGGAAGGAAAAATCAAGGCCAACTATGTAATGGGGGAAGATCCGCTGCAAACCGAGCCAGACCTGTCGATGCTGCGTGATGCCTTCAACGAGCTGGAATTGTTGATCGTGCAGGACATCTTCATGACCAAGACCGCCGCGATTGCCGATGTGATTTTACCTGCGACCTCCTGGGGCGAGCACGAAGGGGTTTATACCGCCGCTGACCGAGGATTCCAGCGATTTTATAAAGCAGTGGAACCACAGGGCGATGTGAAACCCGACTGGGAAATCATCAGCCTGATGGCTACGGCGCTCGGCTATCCGATGCACTATAACAACACGCAGGAAATCTGGGACGAACTGCGAGCACTCTGCCCGCTGTATTACGGTGCGACCTACGAGAAAATGGCGGGGCTTGGCTATGTGCCCTGGCCATGCCCGACGGAAGACAGTCCCGGAACACCGTGGTTGTATGCGGGTAATCACTTCGATCGTCCCGGCGGAAAAGGCTTACTGCTCACGGCCGAGTGGCGACCGCCGATGGAACGGGTGGATGAGGATTACCCGTTAGTCTTGTGCACCGTGCGCGAAGTTGGCCATTACTCCTGCCGTTCCATGACGGGCAACTGTACCGCATTACAAACGCTGGCGGATGAGCCGGGCTACGTGCAGGTTAGCCCATACGACGCTGAACGTTTAGGCATCCGCGATCAGCAGTTGGCCTGGATCTCGTCGCGACGCGGCAAGGTTATCTCTCGCGTTTCAGTCAGCGAGCGCATCAATAAAGGTGCCGTTTACATGACCTACCAGTGGTGGATCGGTGCCTGCAATGAACTGACGTTGGATCATCTCGATCCGGTGTCTAAAACGCCGGAATACAAACACTGCGCTGTTAAGTTGGAGCCGATTGACGATCAACATGCAGCGGAGAACTATGTACAACAGGAATACAGCCAGTTGAAAGATCGGCTGCGCAGCACCGCAGAAAACGTCAGCTAATCTCCCTTACCTAAGCCGCCGCGAACCTCAGCCGTCAGGTAAAAGCCGTGGCGGCTTAACGTTGCACTTCGGCGTTGAAAACGCCAGCCACGATAAAGTAAGCATCAAGCTTCTTCGCTGAAATAACCAACAGCGAGGCCTAAAATCATCGATAACATATGTTTAAAAAATAAAAAACACCATTTTAAACACACTAAATGCCTTAAAAGTTACAAATAGAAACATATAGAGCAATAAGTAAACGCAAAACCAGTAACACCAAAATTAACTTTAAATCATTAAATAAAAGTCACGATTTAAATAATTAAAAAATTAAATTTTTTATAAAAATACATGTATATAAACTTTTCGTTAATTGTTCTTTTATTTTTACTTAATCTTTAAGTAATTCACCATATGTTTTATTGATGTATAGCCACAGATCATTAGCAACACTAATTCAACACATTACGCCACGCTACACCGGTAAAGAAAATCATAATAAATCATTGTTTATTAACAAATTAATGAGATATGTTTGTTTTATGCGTTCGGTGTATCACATCCCCATTTATCATTACAGGTGACATGGATATGCATTTTTCGCATGACAAAGATCACAATTACATAACAATCCGCAGAAAAAAAATGTAAAAAGCAAGAATCGTTGTAATATCGGCGGGCAGACACAACACCCCAATAACAGATTCGGGTGAAGGCTTGGTGTATTCAGGGAAACATCAGCCATCACACGGCAATAATATTGTGTTGTCTGAATCAATTCATCAACATGAGGTTTATATGCAAAGACAGAAGTTACTTGTGCAGATAGTCTTGGCTATCGTCCTGGGAATATTAATTGGCTGGGCCTGCCATCAATATCTGGATGGCAGTCGAGCAAAAGAAGTTGCGTCCTATTTCAACATGGTTACCGATATCTTCCTGCGCTTGATTAAAATGATCATCGCACCACTGGTCTTTGCTACGCTGGTTTCCGGTCTGGCAAGCATGGGCGGAAACTCTTCTGCCGTTGGTCGTATCGGTATGAAAGCGATGATCTGGTTTGTCACCGCATCATTCATTTCCCTGCTCATCGGTATGCTCTTCGCTAACCTGTTCCAACCCGGCGCAGGCATGAATCTGCCGGTTCCTGTACAACAGGTTGCTACGGGTCTGAACACTGACGGGTTTACGCTTAAGAGCTTCATCAGCCATATCTTCCCGAAAAGTATCGTAGAAGCGATGGCGAACAATGAAATTCTGCAAATTCTGGTGTTCTCACTGTTCTTTGGTTCTGCTCTGGCTTATGTCAAGGGTAAAAACAAACACGCGACTGCGATCATCTCCATGATCGAAGAACTCACCAAAGTCATGTTCCGTATAACCGATTACGTCATGGCGCTGGCTCCTATTGCTGTCTTTGCCGCAATCGCTTCCGCGATTACCACACAAGGGCTGGGGCTGCTTTACGACTTCGGTAAATTGATCGGTGAATTCTATCTTGGTTTGGCCTTGCTATGGAGCGTTCTGTTCCTGGTTGGCTATCTGTTCCTGGGCAAAGGCATTGTTAGACTGGCGAAACTGATTCGTGAACCTACCATGTTGGCTTTCGCCACAGCGAGCAGTGAGTCTGCTTACCCGAAAACCATGGAAGCGCTGACCAAATTCGGCGTGCCGAAAAAAGTCACCAGCTTTGTGCTACCACTCGGTTATTCGTTCAACCTTGACGGCTCCATGATGTACCAGTCCTTTGCGATTCTGTTTATCGCACAGGCTTACAACATCGATCTGAGCATTACCCAGCAAATCCTGATTCTGCTGACGCTGATGATCACCAGTAAAGGGATGGCGGGCGTAGCGCGTGCTTCCATCGTGGTAGTTGCCGCCACGCTGCCGATGTTCAGCTTACCAGAAGCCGGTATCCTGCTGATTATCGGTATCGACCAGTTCCTGGATATGGGGCGTACTGCAACTAACGTCATCGGTAACAGTATCTCTACTGCCGTTGTGGCCAGTATGGAAAAAGATATCCATGATGATGAGGAAGAGGCTACCGACGACGTCGTCGCCTATCAGGAACCTCAGCAGGCTACGCAAAATAGCTAATGCTGAGTGAGTGAATACGTCATCTATAGCGGCCTTTAGGCCGCTATTTTTTTATCTCTCGTTGCACAGCCAACGCTGCCACGACGTTTATAGTCCAGATGCTGATGACAGCCCTTTCATGTAGCGCCAGAATTTCTCAGAGGCCACATTCAGCCGTGCATCAAGGCGATACAGATAAACCCCCATGCGGATCACCGCATTTTCCATGCTCAGGATCGTCAGCTCTTTGTTTTTCAGCTCTTCCTGAATAGAATAGTCCGGCAGCCAGGCAATACCATAACCTTTCTTCGTCATACGTTTGAGCAAGTCGCTCATGGAAGAGACGAAATTGACCGTAAACTTATCGCTGTCGACGCTGGATAAGTAGCGGCTAACCTGACGCCCCATGTAGCTCGTCTCGGTATAGTTGAGTAGTGGCACCGATGAGGCGCTGACATCAAACAGCGGTTTCCCAGCACTATCACACGCGCAGACCGGATAAAGCCGAGATTCCAAGATCTTCTCGTGCATAAAGGGCTCTCCCATCAGATCCTCATTGTAGAATGAGAAAATGAAGTCACTGCGCCCTTCTTTGAGATTCAGCACGGCTTCATCGACATCGATCGATTCGACATAGAAGATTTTTTCCTGCGGATCCGGCACGTCTTTTAGCAACTCCGGCATGATGAAAACCGACAGCGAATGCGCTGCCGCAATGGTGATCTTGTTTTTGTAATTATCACCGCCGTGCAGCTTATTGAGCTGATATTCCAAATCATCCAGCGTATTGCGGATATAGGCGTGAAACACGCGCCCCTGCTCAGTTAACTGTAGCGGCAACGCACTACGGTCGAAAATATCAAAGCCAACCGCCGCTTCCAGAGCCTGAATACGCCGACTGAATGAGGACTGAGAAATATTCCGCTTCTCGGCAGCTAACGTAAAACTCCGGTGTTCTTCCAGCACGATAAAATCATACAGCCACTTGGTTTCGATATTATTCAGCATCACCCCTCACTCAAACGCGCAGCGTCATATTTTCGTTCCCTATGCCAACGTTCTACCTCTGCCAACGACCTGCATCGCCAATAAAGCTCCCTCCACTATACACCGTCAAAACCAATAAAAGCATAGAGATGCCAATAGTTATGCAAATCCTACATAGGAGATGGGAATTTAGCAATTCACATTACCTAGCAGTATGCGATTATTCTTTCAATTTCATAATGCTACAGGGTAAACAGCATGAACAGTCTCGTGGGAATTCTTGGTGGTATGGGGCCAGGTGCTACCGTTGATGCGATGCAAAAGCTGATCAAAAACACGCCAGCGTATCGGGATCAAGACCATATTCCGATGATTGCGGTTTCTATTCCTGATATCCCTGATAGAACGAAATGCATCCTTCAGCACAGCGCGTCGCCGCTGGATAAAATGCTGCAATATATGAAAATTCTCGAAAATGCAGGCGCTGAATGCATCATTATCCCGTGTAATACCGCGCACTATTGGTTTAATGAATTAAAACAGCAATGCCGGGCGGAGATGATCAGTATCATTGATGTGACCTGTCAGGCGATTAAAAGTGCCAACACCACGCGCGTCGGCCTGTTAGCGACGACAGCGACGGTCAAAGCGAGAATTTATCAGGACAACCTGATTGCCGACAATATTGAGTGCTACACGCCGGATGATGCAGACCAACACCAGGTAATGGAAAGCATTTACGCATATAAATCCGGTGATATCGTCGGCGCCTATAGCCTATTATCACCGGTAAAAGATCGTCTGTTGCAGGCTGGCGTTGAGAAAATTATTCTGGGTTGTACCGAACTTCCTCTGATTCTGGAGCAGGAAGTCAAAACGTCACCGCAACACTATATCGATGCAACGGAAGAGTTAATTAAGAAAACAGTCGAGTGGTATTTTACCCACAGTCCGAGAAGTGATATTGCCGCTTAATTCTTTCATGAATATATCTCAATAAATATGCCACTCGGCAGCCGAGTGGCATCGTGTAATACGCTCAATATCTAATTAACATCAATTCATAATATTGCGTATGCAAGAACGAAGATAAATAACCGTTCCGTGGTTATGATGGGAACTTGAGCGCACTATTTTGCGCGCCTGCATTAGCAACCACCCAGGATTTCGCCGCAGAGGTACTCATCAGACTGTATGAATAATTAGATGACGCTGTCCATTTAGCCGCAGGCGATTTACTTGCTACCGCCGCCGGTGAACTGCCATTATCGCTAAAGGTTGAACCATTACCTTTATCATCAACCATTCCATTCTTTTCCGCACCGCTGCCAAATACGTTGCGTTCAGAAATAACATTGGCATTCTGTGCGACAGTAAAAGCCAATTGGAATTTATTGATGTAGTTGTTGAATACGTGGAAATAACCGTAACGCATCAGTCCTGGTGCACGCACCTGAATGTTTTCGTAATAGTTATGACAGATAGTCAAACGCGGATAGCCATTGTAAGCGCTATTATTGTCATCTGCTGGGTGACCGAAAATGCAGCCATATTTATGATTTGAGAATACGCAGTTACTAATCGTGACGTAATCCGCTTTTTCACCGACATAAATCAGTTTATCGAGGCTACCGTCGTTCTCATTCCACGTATGTCCAGGCCATGAGCAGTGATCGACCCAATATCCCTTACCGTAGTTCAAATACAGCTGAATATCGTCATTATCTTTGATCCCGACATCATGTTTGAAAACCAGATTCTGGAAAATGACGTTGGCAGAGCTGGCATCCGCGCGCAGGTGAATGTTGGTCAACACATTCGCCCCACCGAAAGAACCGACGATGGTTTTATTGCTGCCAAATACCACTTTGGTCAGCGCGGATGCTTTCAGCGATGCGCCCAGCACCACAATCGTTTTTGCGGATCCGCTCACGGCTGATGTAAAATCGGCCAGAGAATTTACCGTAACAACTTTACCGCCAGTCCCTCCGGTAACATTCGCCGCTTTTGCAAAACCAATAATCCCAGTAAGATTTGTTGTTGGATAAGCCATAAATTTTCCTCTTTACAATTAGTGAATAGTAATGTCAATTGAGGTGTTAATTAACAAAATAAATAACACGCACTCGACAATTACAGAGTGTATATAGGAAAATTTATTACACTTATTAATCGAGTTTAATAAAAAACAAACCCTGCGAATAATTCATTTTTAATTAATGGCCTACCACCTCTATGATAAAAGAGGTGGCATAATAACAATCTAATTATTATTACTACCAACCTTTCACTGCCCCGCCGTTAAAAATACGGTTAGCAGCCTGTTCCACCTCATCAGACTGATAGGCCTGAATAAATTTCTTCACGTTCTCCGCCTCCTTATTATCCTCACGGGTCACAATAATATTCACATACGGCGATTCTTTATCCTCAATAAAAATACCGTCTTTCGTTGGCGTTAAACCGGTTTGCTGAATATAGGTCGTGCTAATAATCGCGACAGTGACTTGCGGATCGTCCAGCAAACGCGGCAGTTGTGCCCCTTCCACCTCCATAATACGCAGGTTATGCGTATTGGTCGTAATATCCAGCACCGTCGGTAATAAGCCCGTATCAGGTTTCAGGGTAATTAGTCCGGTTTTCTCCAGTAATAACAGCGCCCGCCCCAGATTCGTCGGATCGAAAGGAATCGCGATGGTATCGCCATCTTTCAGATCATTGATATTTTTTATTTTTTTTGAGTATCCCGCCATCGGGAAAACGAAGGTATTTCCTACCGCCACCAGCTTATAACCGTGTTCGCGATTTTGCTGTTCCAAAAAAGGACGGTGTTGAAAGACATTCGCGTCCAAATCGCTTTTATCCGTTGCCTCGTTCGGCAATAGGGAACCGCTAAACCCGACCAGTTCGACATCCAGACCATATTTCTCTTTTGCCACTTTCTTCGCGACGTCAGCGACATCCTGTTCCGCACCATTAATCACCCCCACTTTAATATGGTTGGCAGAATGGCTTGCGTTATCGCATGCGGTCAGCGTCATCGCGGCCGTGACCATTCCCGCTACCAAAGCTATACGCCATTTCTTCATCACTCTGATTCCCTGATATCGTAAATACATTGATTTCTCAATATATTGATTTAAAGAAAAAAACAGTATGTCTCTCGATTACGCGAGTCAAATAACTCCGCGTTCTATCAATATGCTTTTCATCATTCGGTCAATACGTGTGGTGAATATGTTAAGCCGATTCCATTTTACTTATCTGCTATTGCTCACCTCTTGATTCCCCCGCATTATGACACTTTGATGACTTTGGATTTACACGGCGAAACCATGATTAATGTGGCTTTGGTTGACGATCACATCGTTGTACGGTCTGGCTTTGCACAGCTTCTGGCATTAGAGAATGACATTCAGGTTGTTGGACAATATGCCTCGGCGGCACAGGCATGGCCGCATCTACTCAAACAGCCGCTTGACGTTACGGTGATTGATATCGCCATGCCGGATGAAAGCGGCCTGTCGCTATTAACCCGTCTGCGTCAACAGCGCCCTAATTTTCGCGCCATTATTCTGAGCATTTACGATACCACCGCATTTGTACAAAGCGCGTTGGATGCGGGTGCAGGTGGCTATCTCACGAAGCGCTGTGGTCCGGAAGAGTTAGTACAGGCCGTTCGCGTGGTCAGCAGCGGTGGGCTTTACCTGTGTGCCGATGCGCTGCACGCCATTCGCCATCAGCAGCAGCCACCGAAGGAGCTGCTGGCGCTGACCCCACGCGAGCGGGAAATATTCAGCCATCTGATCAACGGGATTAGTGTGAAAAGCATCGCTGAACAGCTCGAACTCAGCCATAAAACCGTTCACGTGCACCGCGCCAACATTCTCAGTAAATTGCAGTGTGAATCAACGGTAGAGCTGGTGCACTTTGCGCTCCAGCACCAACTGCTGGCAGGGAAATAGGCCATGCGCCGTCTGCACGTCATCGGTATGACGCTGTTTTTGGCCTTTTTCTACAGCCTGACCTGGCTAGCGCTATGGACCATCAGTTTCTATTTAAGCAACAACGGTCAGCAAGCAGCACTGTTGCTACCGCAAGGGTTACGGCTGGCGCTGATGATTTTGCTGCCGCGTAAATACTGGCCGACCTTACTGCTTTCCGAAATCGCTATCCAGAGCGGGCTTATCAGCGAGCAGCTCATGACGCGTTCGCTGCTACTGCTTTCCCCGTTCCTCAGCCTGATTCCGGCCCTCATCACGCACAAAATTTGGCATCGCCATACGCTTTACTGGCAACGCCTCCTGCTGTTGCTGGCAGCGCTGTCGCTCAACACGATTCTGCACGGCATCGCCATTGGCCCCTGGTTGCATTCGCAACTGACGCAAACGCTGCTGGCCACGTTTACCGGAGGCGTCCTGCTGATTCCGTTCACCTATCTGCTGTACGAATACATCAAGCAGCAACACTTGCAGACCCTGCTGGCACAGGAGATCCCCGATCCGCCGCTGCGTACCTCGCTGCTGATTTGGTGCTCGCTGTTTTTTTCTATCGGCGTTTGCCTGCAAATGACGTTCACACCCGAGATGGAACGCCTGCTGCTAATCTTCGTTTTTCTGCCCAACGTGGTGATGGCGTATAAATTTGGCTGGCAAGGCGGCGTGCTCTCCGCCGTACTCGGCAGTTTGATGATTGCCGTCACGCGTCAGGTGAGCGGTGCCTTCGACGATTTGCGCGAACTGGAGCTATTTCTATCCACGCAGGCATTGCTCGGTATTGGGCTGGGGATCGCGATCAGCCGTCAGCAACAGCTGGCACAGCGGCTACAGCGCTATCGCCAGCAGTTGGAGCAGGAGTTGAAAACTCGGCGGCGGCTCATGGAGCGCATCATCCATACCGAAGAGGCCGTACGCAAAGACATCGCGCGCGAGCTGCACGATGACATCGGCCAAAATATCACCGCCATTCAGATCCAGGCCATGCTGGTAAAACACAGCGCACCTGCCGAAGCCGCCCAGCATGCTGCTGGACAAATCAGCGAGCTGTCGCGACGCATCCACCACACCACGCGCCAGCTTCTGCGCCAACTGCGCCCGCCAGTGCTGGATGAGATGGTGCTGGATAAAGCGTTGCATCATCTGGCGGATGAATTCGCCTTCGCCGCACGCGGCATTCAGTTTCAGCTGGATTATCAGCTTCCCACGCCCCCGCATGATGACGTGGTGGTTTTTACTCTTTACCGACTGGTGCAGGAACTGCTGAATAACATCAACAAGCACGCCAGCGCTACGCAGATTATGGTTCGGCTTTCGCAGCAAGATGACATGATCACACTCGACGTCATTGATAACGGCGTGGGCATTGCACAAAAAGACAGGACCAGCCCCACGAGCGGCGGCTTCGGCCTGCGGGGCATCGAGGAGCGCGTTCAGGCACTGGGTGGCAATTGGCTGGTGAAGACCGCGACCGGCAGTGAATCCACCACACTGCACGGCACACACATAATTGTTAACCTGCCCACAAAATTTAAACAAAAAGACGATTAGCTAGGAATTATTCCTAGTCACCTAAAACCTTGTCTCATCCTTTTTGATTCGCATCCCCCTACTCTTCTCTCAACGCGACGGAGAACCCCATGCACGCACCCATGTTTTCTACGGGCCAGGACTCAACGGGACAGCTTTCACCCACACAAATCAGCCAGCGCTATCGCTACTGGCGACCACGGTTGCTGATTTCCATGGTCATCGGGTACGCCACGTTTTACCTGACGCGCAAAAGCATCAACTTCGTCATGCCGGTGATGCAGTTGGAATTAGGGTTAAGCAAAGGCGATATCGGTCTTCTGGGGACGTTGTTTTATCTCTGTTACGGCGCCTCCAAGTTTATTTCCGGCATCGTGTGCGATCGCAGCCAGGTGCGCTGGTTTATGGGCGTCGGGCTGATGATTACTGGGGTGCTGAACATTCTGTTCATGTACTGCCAGTCGCTCACGGGGTTACTGATTGTCTGGGCGCTGAACGGGTTCTTTCAGGGCTGGGGTTGGCCCCCCTGCGCCAGGCTGCTGAGCAGTTGGTATTCGCGCAATGAGCGCGGTCTCTGGTGGGGATGCTGGAATACGTCAATCAATATTGGCGGCGCTGCGGTTCCCCTGCTCGCAGGCTATCTGGTCTCAGAATGGGGATGGCAGGCAGCGCTGCTGGTGCCGGGCATCATCGGCATTGTGATTGGTCTGTGGCTGTGCTGGCAGCTGTGCGACAAACCGCAGCAGCAGGGATTGCCCAGTGTCGGCCAGTGGCGACGTGATGCGCTGGAGATTCGTCAGGAGCAGCAGAGTCCGCCGATGCCGATGCGCCAGATTTTGCGTGATGCGATTCTGCGTAACCGCACCATCTGGCTGCTCGGGTTCTCCTACATTCTGGTGTACCTGATTCGTATCGCACTGAATGACTGGGGAAACATCTGGCTGTCGGAGAGCCACGGCTTCAACCTCCTCAGCGCGAACGCCACGCTGTCGCTGTTTGAACTCGGTGGATTGCTGGGGGCGCTGTTTGCCGGTTGGGGGTCGGACCTGCTGTTTCGTGGTCAACGCGCACCGATGATTTTGCTGTTTGCCCTCGGGCTGTTTTTAACCATGACCGCGCTGTGGCTGGCACCGATTCACCACTATTCACTGCTCGCGGCCTGTTTCTTCAGTATCGGTTTTTTTGTTTTTGGACCACAGATGTTGATCGGTCTGGCTGCAACGGAATACAGCCATAAGGATGCTGCAGGCACGGTGACAGGTTTTCTGGCGTTGTTCGCCTATCTGGGGGCGGCGTTGGCAGGCTGGCCACTGGCACAGGTGCTGCAACACTACGGATGGTCGGGATTTTTTACTCTGCTGGCGTTGGCTTCAGCTTGCATCGGACTGTTATTGATGCCGCTGCTGATGGCAGGCGTAAGCCGCCGGGAACGTTTGATGACATCAAAATAGCGATAACTATCGATAATTATATAAGAGAAGGAAAACATCATGAAACTGAGTACCTTAACTACCCTCATCGCCGCTGGACTGACCGTTGCTGCTGTTACCACCACTACCGCTCGGGCGGAAGGACGCCTGGTCATTTACTGTAGCGCCACCAACACCTTCTGCGAAGAAGAAGCCAAGGCCTTCGGTGAGAAACACAATGTTAAAACCTCCTTTATCCGCAACGGTTCTGGCAGCACACTGGCGAAAGTCGATGCAGAGAAGAAAAACCCTCAGGCTGACGTCTGGTACGGCGGCACACTGGATCCGCAATCTCAAGCGGGCGAGATGGATCTGCTGGAACCCTATCAGTCTAAAAACCTTGATCAGATCATGCCGCAGTTCCGCGATCCCGCGAAACGTAAAGGCAACTACTCGTCTGCCGTTTACGTCGGCATCCTCGGCTTCGGCGTCAACACCGATCGCCTGAAAGAGAAAAATCTGCCGGTTCCACAATGCTGGAAAGATCTGACCAACCCAATCTACAAAGGCGAAATCCAGATTGCCGACCCACAAAGTTCCGGTACGGCTTATACCGCACTGGCGACCTTCTCCCAGCTGTGGGGTCAGGATCAGGCCTTTGATTACCTGAAAAAACTGAATACCAACGTGTCGCAGTACACCAAATCCGGTATTGCCCCAGCACGTAACGCCGCACGTGGCGAAACTGCTATCGGCATCGGCTTCCTGCATGACTACTCGCTGGAAAAAGAGAAAGGCGCGCCACTGACGCTGATCTCTCCGTGTGAAGGCACCGGCTATGAAATTGGCGGCGTCAGCATCCTGAAAGGCGCGCGCAATATGGATAACGCCAAGCTGTTCGTTGACTGGGCGCTGTCAAAAGAAGCACAGGAACTCTCCTGGAAGAAAGGCCAGTCCTACCAGATTCTGACCAACACCACTGCAGAAGCGTCCCCACTGTCGCTGAAATTGCAGGATCTGAAACTGATCAACTACGACATGGACAAATACGGCGCGGCAGACGTGCGTAAAGAGCTGATTTCCAAGTGGGTTAACGAAGTCAAAATGGGCCAATAATCTCGATTCATTGCCTTTGATTCATTGACTTCTATTGATTGAAAAATAATGGGAACACGGCGGCGAGGCTTGCTCGCATTTCGCTTAACGCCGTGTTTTCAGCATCGCTAATTAACCATTACTCAATATTATTCACCACCTAATACCTGTGACGATTCAATCTTATAAAACAACGCTATAAAGCACCAGGGAACCTTATGTCACACACACAAACGCTTTCACCGACGCCTAAGCGGGATCCCATTTTCCTGTGGCTGGCGCTGATTGCAGCAACCTTCTTGCTGCTGCCAGCGTGGAGCCTGGATTACGGCCTGCTGGATGCCTCACGCGATGAACTGCTGGCAGCCTACAGCTGGTCAAACCTGAATATCAGCCTGCTGTGGTTCCTGCTCCCATTAGGGTTGCTGGCGCGTCCGCTGTTTACGCCCGGTCGGGAACAGCGTGGCCGCCACCGTTTTGATGCAGCTTATGCGTTGTTCTGTGCGCTTTTCGTGGTCATCAGTGCCACGGTTGAAGGGCGCGGAATGGGCTATGGCACGATCGCACTATTTGTCGCGCTGAGTGCGATTATTACGCTGGCGCTCTCTAGGCTGGACTGGCTGGGTGGCGATCGCTTCGTCATCGGCTCGCTCATCAGCATCATCGCGCTGATTGGCGTGTTTATTCTTTACCCCAGCATCGCCATCTTCATCCCGATGTTCACCAACGACAGCGGCGAATTCGCACCGCTGGCATTTATGCAGATTCTGGGTCAGACACACATTTTACGGGTGATCTGGAACTCATTCCTGCTGTCGGTTGCTGTCGGTATCGGCTGTACTTTCTTCGGTATGGTGCTAGCGATCTACACCTCGCGCATCGCCCGCCGCTCCGCGATTATCGGCCGTATTTTCTCCATACTGCCTATCGTTACGCCACCATTTGTTGTCGGATTAGGCGTGACGCTGATGATGGGCCGCTCCGGTTACATGACCGAGCTGATGGTGGATTGGTTCGGGCTGACGAACACCAACTGGCTGTATGGTTTTACCGGCATCTGGCTGGCGCAGGTACTCGCCTTCACACCAATGTCATTTATGATTCTGGAAGGCGCGATGAAGACGATTCATCCGTCGCTGGAAGAAGCGTCGTACACCCTGCGTGCTAACCGTTATCAAACCTTTCAGCGGGTTTTCCTACCCTTGCTGAAACCGGCGCTCGCCAACTCGTTCCTGATCGTGATCGTCCAGTCGCTGGCCGACTTCAGTAACCCACTGGTGCTGGGCGGTAACTTCGACGTACTCGCCACCCAGATTTACTTCTACATCACCGGGGCCCAACTGGATTACCAGTCAGCCAGTACGCTCGGCGTTGTCCTGCTGGTGTTCTCACTGGCCGTGTTCTGCGTGCAATATCTGTGGATCGGTAAACGCTCCTACGTGACGATTTCGGGTAAATCCTCTCGGGGTGATGTGCAGCCGCTACCCGTTTCGTTGGTGTGGATCGTCAGCATCCTGCTCTATGTCTGGATTGCCTTTAACGTCTTGCTATACGGCAGCATTTTCTACGGCAGCTTTACCGTTAACTGGGGCGTGGATTACACCCTGACGCTGGCAAATTTCAGCAAGCTGTTCGGGCAAGGCTTTAGCGACGGCGCCTGGCCTTCCCTGCTGGATACGCTGTTGTTCGCGGGTATCGCCGCACCGATTACGGCACTGTTCGGACTACTTATCGCCTACATCGTGGTGCGCCAGCAGTTCTACGGCAAGAAGGCTATCGAGTTCACCACCATGCTGTGCTTTGCGGTACCGGGTACGGTTGCCGGTGTGTCTTACATCCTGGCCTTTAACAGCGCGCCGGTTTACTTAACGGGAACCGCAGTGATCGTCATCATGTCGATGGTGATGCGTAACGTGCCGGTTGGTATCCGTGCGGGTATTGCCGGACTGGGGCAGTTGGATAAATCACTGGACGAAGCATCACTCAGCCTGCGTGCGGGTTCGATGCGCACGGTGTTTTATATTCTGCTACCGCTGCTGCGTCCGGCCATTTTGTCTGCACTGATTTACAGTTTCGTACGTGCGATTACCACCGTCAGCGCCATTATCTTCTTAGTTACACCGGATACTCGCGTCGCCACATCTTACATTCTTAACCGCGTGGAAGACGGTGAATACGGTATGGCGATTGCCTACGGTTCCATCCTGATTGTGGTCATGCTGGCCATTATTTTCCTGTTCGATTATCTGGTCGGTGAAGCGCGGATTTCCCGCACGAAAGCCAAGAATAATGCCTAAGCGGAGTGATTACCTTGAATACTGAAAAAAGCTTTGTCGAACTGAAGCACATCACTAAACGCTTCGGCAACAACACCGTCATTGATGACTTGAATCTGGCGATCCCACAGGGAAAGATGGTCACGCTGTTAGGGCCCTCTGGCTGCGGTAAAACGACGGTACTTCGGGCGGTTGCCGGTTTGGAAAAACCGACAGAAGGCCAGATTTTCATCGATGGCGAAGACGTCACCGAGCGCTCAATTCAGCAGCGCGATATCTGCATGGTGTTCCAGTCTTACGCCCTCTTCCCGCACATGTCGCTGGGGGAAAACATTGGCTACGGGCTGAAAATGCTCGGTCGCCCGAAAGCGGAAATCAATCAACGCGTAAAAGAAGCGCTGGCGCTGGTCGACCTGGCAGGGTTTGAAGATCGCTACGTCGACCAGATTTCCGGCGGACAGCAGCAGCGTGTCGCTTTGGCGCGTGCGCTGATCCTCAAACCTAAAGTCCTGCTGTTCGATGAGCCACTGAGTAACCTTGATGCTAACCTGCGCCGCAGCATGCGTGAGAAAATCCGTGAGCTTCAGCAGCAGTTCAACATCACCTCGTTGTATGTTACGCACGATCAGAGCGAAGCCTTCGCGGTATCCGACATGGTTCTCGTGATGAACAAAGGCAAAATCATGCAGTTGGGTGCGCCGCAGGAACTTTATCGCCAGCCGGCTTCCCGCTTCATGGCCAGCTTTATGGGAGATGCCAACATTTTCCCTGCCACCTTCACGGTAGACAGCGTGAACATCTACGGCTATCTCATTCCGCGTCCGCAGGGCTTTGCCGCCGGCTTAAGCGAATCGACTGTCGGTATTCGCCCAGAAGCCATTACGCTCAGCCATCAGGGTGACGAAAGCCAGCGTTGCACCATCACGCAGGTCGCCTACATGGGGCCGCAGTACGAAGTGCAGGTGGACTGGCACGGACAGTCAATGCTGTTGCAGGTTAACGCAACCCAGCTTCAGCCGAATCCGGGTGACAACTACTATCTGCAAATCCACCCTTACGGCATGTTTGTGTTGTCCGAGCAGTAAATATCGGATAGTTATCCACCACAAACTGGGAGCGCTTGCTCCCAGTTTTACTTTTTACAAACATCTAAGAACGCCTACAAACGTCAGTTTCTCTTCGGCCGACTTCGATTGCGCCGGAATACATACACCGATTACGGATTCCCTGTGCGATTTGTTATGATGATGCTCTTTTACGCATAGAATCACGCACGGAATAGCCGCAATGAAACAGAAACCCATAACCTTACACGATGTCGCCGAGTACGCTGGGGTTTCCTATCAGACGGTTTCCCGCGTGCTGAACCAAGCACCTCATGTGTCATCCCGTACTCGCAGTAAAGTGGAACAGGCGATGGCGGCACTTAACTACACACCTAATCGCGTCGCCCAGCAACTGGCAGGGAAAACCATCACCACTCTGGGGCTGGTCACCACCGATCTTTCGCTGCACGCACCTTCACAAATTGCTGCGGCGATTAAGAGCACTGCCAGTCAGTTAGGTATTAACATTGTGATGTCCATGCTGAGCAGCCCGGATGTCAACACCTGCAATAACGCCGTTAACGACCTGCTTTCTCAGCGGGTCAGCGGGGTTATCGTGAATGTCCCGCTCTCATCGGATGACGTCGCCCACATTAGCCAGACTTGTGCCGATACGCCCGTCCTGTTCATGGATGCCGATCCGCATACCGACATACTGAACGTCATGTTCGACCCCGATCACGGCGCACGTTTGGCTATCGCCCATCTCTTGCAACTGGGGCACCAGCATATCGCCCTATTGACGGGACCAATGACCTCGATTTCAGCCTGCCTGCGCTATGAAGGCTGGCTAGCCGAGTTAGAAAAACAGCAGCTCTCGCCTGCTTCAGTGCTGCATGGCGACTGGAGCGCTGCTTCCGGTTACCACCAGACGCTGGCCCTGCTGGGGCAATCTCAGCGCGTCTCCGCCATTGTTGTAGCGAACGATCAAATGGCGCTTGGCGTTCTGCGCGCACTGCACGAATATGGCCTTCGTGTGCCGGAACAGATGTCAGTCATCGGCTTTGACGATACTCAGGACAGCGCGTATTACACCCCACCACTGACAACCATTCGCCAGGATTTCAGGCTATTAGGTAAAGAAGGCGTCACTCGTTTGCTCGCCACGCTACGCGATCCTACTCAGAGTACGTCACTGCTGTTACCCACCGAACTGATCGTACGCCATAGCACCGCGGTGCATTCATCAACACATGCCTCCCTGCAAGAACTCACCAAAAACTTGTTGGACATTACACGCCAGCTCCAAATGCTGTAATCCTTTACACAATAGCCCCCTATTCACTGCCGATGCCAAACATTAACAAAATAAGATGATAAACAATAAGTTATTTATACCTCTTCGTTGATTTATTGCGTCGTGCTTTCCAAATTCGATGTTCTCTCATTGTTCTTACAAACGATCTTTGTGATCGCTTCCACTTTATTGTCACGTTCCACTTTACTCGCCTTGATGAGTCGATATGTTATGAGTAACACAAAATTGTGAGCGGATAACAATTCAAGAAATCCATCACAGTGAAAGACTCAAGACGTTCAGGAGCCAAGCCATCATGAGCGATACCGTTTTACCGCATCCAGTACGCCATCGCGTCACACTGCAAGACATCCTTGCCCGACGCGATTGGGAAAACCCAGCCTGTACTCACTATCAGCGGCTCCCCGCGCATCCGCCGTTTAACAGCTGGCGCAGCGTCGCTGCCGCACAGCAGGATGAACCTTCTCAGCGGCTGCGTCGCCTGAATGGCGAATGGACGTTTAGCTATTTCACTCAGCCGGAAGCCGTTCCGGAAAGCTGGTTACGACAGGATTTGCCTGATTCCGCTACCATTCCAGTTCCTTCAAACTGGCAGTTACAGGGCTATGACGCTCCAATTTATACCAACGTAAAATACCCGATCCCCGTCAATCCCCCTTATGTGCCAAAAGACAATCCCACCGGTTGTTACTCGCTCACTTTTAAGGTCAATCATGACTGGATCAGCAACGGGCAAACCCGGATTATCTTTGATGGTGTTAACTCCGCGTTTTATCTCTGGTGTAACGGTCACTGGGTAGGCTATTCGCAGGATAGCCGCCTGCCTGCGGAGTTTGATATCGGCCACTATCTGACAACCGGAGAGAATCGGCTGGCCGTCATGGTGTTACGCTGGTCTGATGGCAGCTATCTGGAAGATCAGGATATGTGGCGTATGAGCGGTATTTTCCGCGATGTCACACTTCTGCATAAACCGACGGTTCACCTCAGCGATATCCAGCTCACTACGCCGCTCAGCGCCGATTTCCGCCACGGCACGCTGGAGATTCAAGCTAGGGCAACCCTCACCGACGTTGAATCCAAAAGCCACCGCGTCCGTGCACAGCTTTGGCGTGGTAATAAACTCATCGGCGACACACGACAGGCGTTCGGCAGCGATATTGTCGATGAACGCGGAGCCTATCATGACAAGTCTTTTCTCAGCATCGACGTGCCACAGCCCGATCTGTGGAGCGCCGAACTGCCGAATCTATACCGCGCGGTTATCGCACTGGAAACGGCAGAAGGCGAGCTAGTCGAAGCGGAAGCCTATGATATCGGTTTCAGAAAAGTGGAAATCCGTAGCGGCCTGCTGCTGCTGAACGGTCAACCGCTGCTGATCCGCGGGGTTAACCGTCACGAGCATCATCCACAGCACGGTCAGGTCATGGATGAGGACACAATGCGGCGCGATATTATGCTGATGAAGCAGCATAATTTTAACGCCGTACGCTGCTCACATTATCCCAACCATCCGCTGTGGTATCGACTGTGCGATCGCTACGGCTTATATGTTGTGGATGAAGCGAACATTGAGACACACGGCATGCAGCCGATGAACCGACTGTCTGACGATCCTGTCTGGCTACCAGCCTACAGCGAACGCGTATCAAGAATGGTACAGCGCGACCGCAATCATCCCTGCGTCATTATCTGGTCATTGGGGAACGAATCCGGCTACGGCGCAAACCATGACGCGCTCTATCAGTGGATCAAACGCCACGATCCGACTCGCCCTGTACATTACGAAGGCGGCGGCGCGAACAGTCGTGCGACCGATATAGTGTGCCCCATGTACGCTCGCGTTGATGAAGATCAGCCCTTCCCCAGCGTTCCCAAATGGTCGATCACCAAATGGGTCAGCATGCCAGACGAGCATCGCCCCCTCATCCTCTGCGAGTATGCACACGCGATGGGTAACAGTCTGGGGGGATTCGCCCGTTACTGGCAGGCATTCCGTCAATACCCTCGGTTGCAGGGCGGATTCATCTGGGACTGGGTCGATCAGGCGCTGACCCGACGTGACGAACAAGGCAATACCTACTGGGCGTACGGTGGAGATTTTGGCGACACACCTAACGATCGCCAGTTCTGTCTGGATGGCCTACTTTTTCCCGATCGCACACCACATCCCAGCCTCTATGAAGCTCAGCGAGCACAGCAGCACATTCAATTCGCCTGGCAGGCTGAGTCACCGGGTGAGCTGCGCGTCACCAGCGAATACCTGTTTCGCCATATGGACAATGAGCAGTTGAACTGGTGTATTACGCTGAATGGTAAGACGCTCGCAGAAGGTTCACTGCCGCTGACGCTAGCGCCGCAGGCTACCCAGACACTGACGTTGCTGGAAGCCCTTCCCACAGTCGATCGCGCGAGAGAACTTTGGCTCAACGTTGAAGTTGTACAGCCTAAAGCCACCGCCTGGTCAGAAGCTAATCACCGTTGTGCCTGGGATCAGTGGAAACTTCCTGTACCGCTTCATCTTCCCGAGGCACCGAGTTCTGGACAGAAGAAACCACCCGTTCTGCGATCGTCCGATGTGTACTTTGACATCATCCAGAGCGAACAGCATTGGCGCTTTAACCGCCAGAGCGGCTGGCTGGAACAGTGGTGGACGGCGGATGCCCCAACGCTGTTAACCCCTTTGCAGGATCAGTTTGTTCGGGCACCGCTGGATAACGATATCGGTATCAGCGAGGTGGATCGCATCGACCCTCGCGCCTGGGCCGAACGCTGGAAATCGGTCGGACTTTATCAATTACAGACGCAGTGTGTCGCCATTCAGGCTGACCAACTCGCCGACGCTGTGCACATTGTCACCGAGCACGTATTCCGCCATGCCGGACAGATTCTGCTGCGGAGTAAAAAGCGCTGGCAGATTGATGCACATGGCGTGATGACAGTGGATGTCGATGTTGATGTCGCCACGACGCTGCCGTCACTGGCCAGAGTGGGCTTGAGTTGCCAGTTAGCCGACATCGCGCCTCAGGTCAGTTGGGTCGGGCTTGGGCCTCATGAAAATTACCCAGACCGACAGCTCGCGGCACAGCATGGGCACTGGAATCTGCCGTTGGATGACCTGCACACGCCTTACATTTTCCCAACGGAAAACGGGCTGCGCTGCAATACGCGTACGCTGACGTATGGCAAATGGACCATTACCGGAAACTTCCACTTTGGGTTAAGCCGCTATGGGCTAACACAATTAATGACGTGCACTCACCACCACTTATTAGAAAAGGAAAAAGGCGTTTGGCTCAATCTGGATGGTTTCCACATGGGAATTGGCGGCGATGACTCCTGGAGCCCTAGCGTTCATCGCGATGATTTACTCACGGCGACACATTATCACTATCGCGTCGCCATGCACCACCACCAGCCCTATTGATATGAAAAAGCAGTATTAAAAAACGACGAAAGAGCGCGGTATCTACCCTAAATAATTCAAGTTGCAGGCAGGCGGCAAGAGAAGGTATCCCGATGAGCTTACTCAAGTAAGTGATTCGGGTAACTGAGCGTAGCCAACACACCTGCGGCTTGAAGTATGACGGGTATACCGCCTCTTTCCACCCTGTTTATATCCAGCAAGTATCTATCCGACGTCAAAATAAACGTTGCGGATATTATACATATCGGAGAAAGCAACATGTACTACCTACATAATAGGAATTTCTGGATATTCGGCCTGTTTTTCTTTTTCTATTTCTTCATCATGGGGGCTTACTTCCCCTTCTTCCCTATTTGGCTGCATGATATTAACCAAATAAGTAAAAGCGATACGGGAATTATTTTCGCCTGTATTTCTTTTTTCGCTCTGCTATTCCAACCGATATTTGGTTTGCTATCCGATAAATTAGGATTGAGAAAACACCTGCTATGGATTATTACCATAATGCTGGTGTTTTTTGCCCCGTTCTTCATTTATGTTTTCGGCCCATTACTAAAATACAATATCGTGTTAGGTTCTATCGTCGGCGGGATGTACCTGGGGTTCATTAACAACGGCGGTGCACCGGCTATTGAGGCCTATATCGAGAAAGTCAGCCGCCGTAGCCAGTTTGAATTTGGCCGTGCGCGTCTGTTTGGCTGTCTCGGCTGGGCGCTCTGTGCGTCTATCGTCGGTATTATGTTTACCATCAATAACCAGTTTGTTTTCTGGCTGGGTTCAGGTTGTGCCGTCATCCTCGCCATCCTGTTGCTGCTGGCAAAACCAGAGGCCTCCTCCAGCGCTCTCGTTGCCGATCAGGTAGGCTCCAACCAGAAACCGTTCAACCTAAAAATGGCAGCCGAACTGCTAAAAGAACGCAAAATATGGTTCCTGACGCTCTATGTCGTCGGCGTGTCGTGCACCTATGATGTGTTCGATCAGCAGTTTGCCAACTTCTTCACCTCGTTTTTCGAGACACGACAAGAAGGAACGCGAGTATTTGGTTACGTCACCACGCTGGGTGAATTGCTCAATGCCACCATCATGTTTTTCGCACCGCTGATTGTGAACCGTATCGGCGGTAAAAACGCCCTGTTAATCGCTGGGACGATTATGTCCGTGCGCATTATTGGTTCGGCTTTTGCCAGTTCCGTGCTGGAAGTGATTGTGTTGAAAACGCTGCACATGTTTGAAGCCCCGTTCCTGATTGTTGGGTGCTTCAAATACATTACTACGGTCTTTGAAGTCCGCTTTTCCGCAACGATTTATCTGGTGTGCTTCTGCTTCTTTAAACAGGTATCGATTATTTTCATGTCGATCTTTGCTGGCAATATGTATGACAGCATCGGTTTTCATGGCACTTACCTGATTTTAGGCGGCATTGCCCTTTCCTTTACCGCGATATCCCTCTTTACGCTGTCAGGAAAAGGGCCGCTGTATGCGTTTTCCGATAAACAGAAAGCGCCGCTGAATACCCTCTAGCGATGACAGGACGCAATAAAATGCCGGTATTTGCCAAAAATATCGGCAGATTGCACATTCTCTCACCGAACAGTACGATTTTGTGGTTTACGCCTTTGACATGCACGGCACACGTCGTTATTATTCGCCCCGTTCACACGATTCC
>NZ_JACDRR010000028.1:105536-112629 GCF_013449375.1 Pectobacterium sp. CFBP8739
TTTACCAGCAATCGGAGGGAGCCGTCATGTCACTTACTGATACTAAAGTAAAAAATGCCAAGCCGTCAGGAAAGGTGGTGAAGCTCACTGACGGGTTCGGCCTCTACTTGCTGGTACATCCCAACGGTTCTAAATACTGGCAGTTGGGTTATCGCTTTGAAGGGAAACAGAAAGTGTTTTCCATTGGTGTCTATCCTGCTGTTTCACTGGCTGATGCAAGACAACGCCGGGATGAAGCGAAAAAGCTGTTAGCGGCTGGCATTGACCCTAGCGCTAAAAAGCAGGCTGACAACAAAACCACACTGGAAAAGCGTAACAACACCCGCGCTTTCAAGACCGTTGCTAAAAGCTGGTTTGCCACCAAAACCACATGGTCAGAAGATTATCAGCGTTCTGTCTGGACACGACTGGAAACTTATCTGTTCCCTGACATTGGTGAAAAAGATATTGCTGAACTGGATACAGGCGATCTGCTGGTTCCCATCAAAAAGATAGAGAAGCTGGGCTATCTGGAAATTGCTATGCGGGTAAAACAGTATGCTACCGCCATCATGCGTTATGCCGTCCAGCAAAAGATGATCCGTTTCAATCTGGCCTATGATTTGGAAGGCGCAGTTCAGAAGCCACAGACGGAACACCGCCCCGCTATCGAACTGGAAGAGATACCTACCCTACTGGAACGTATTGAAGCCTATAAAGGCCGTAGCAGGCTGACCCAATTGGCGATAAAACTCAATCTGCTGATTTTTGTGCGTTCCAGTGAACTCCGCTTTGCCAGATGGTCAGAGATTGATTTTAACAGTGCCTTATGGGTTATCCCTGAACAGCGTGAAGCCATTGAAGGGATCAAACATTCAGGCCGTGGGGCTAAAATGCGCAGAAAGCACTATGTTCCTCTGTGCCGTCAGGCACTGGACATTCTGAAAGAGCTAAAAACCCTCACCTATGACGTTAACGGTGACGACGGCTTTATCCTGACGGGCTGTTATGATGCGATGAAGCCGATGAGTGAAAACACCATCAACAAAGCGCTTCGCAAAATGGGCTATGACACCAAAACCGATCTGTGCGGCCACGGCTTTCGAACGCTGGCGTGTAGTGCGTTAATCGAATCGGGTATCTGGCCTGAAGATGTAGTAGAACTTCAGATGAGCCACATGGAAAAGAATAACGTTCGCGCTGCCTATACCCACAAGGCCAAACACCTTGAACAACGCCGCCTGATGCTGCAATGGTGGGCTGATTTTCTGGATGCTAACAGCAACGGTATGGTGAGGCCGTTTGAGTTTGCCTCTAAAATGTAGGACGGTATAATCCCAAGGATGGGATATTGTTCAATTAGGTGTAATGATGCGTATAAAAAAATCATTAAAACGAAAATTAAGAAAAAGAAAAATTCAACTAAGGAAAAATCGTATAATCGGAAGGCCAAGTGATAAGCCAAAGCTGAAATTATTGCCACGATATGCATCACGAAAAAAAACGACAACACAAAAATATATTATTGGCATTTATTCAAAATCCATATGCTCTAAAATTGACTTTTCCAATATCATCTTTATAAACACCAACTTAAGAGGTTCCATCTTCAAACAAACAAAATTTAATGGTAGTAAATTCATATGTTCTGATTTCAATGGCGTTCACTTTAACTGTATTAAATTTAAAAACACAGAGTTTAAAAAATGTCTATTCTATGGCACAGTTTTCAAAAGAAGCACTTTTGATAATTGTCAGTTCAAAGAATGCATTTTTATAAATGTAAAGACAGAGGCATTACCAGAATTAAACAAGACAAATATAGTCTTAAAAAGACACCCATATGTCACATTATCTACTGGTTTTATAGAAAAATTGAATCAATTTAAAAAAATAGAACATCTGACTAAAAGTAGATTGATACACATAAAGGGAGGTAAAATTAACCATGCAACATTTTATGCTATTACCACTTT
This sequence comes from Pectobacterium sp. CFBP8739, assembly GCF_013449375.1. GTDB lineage: Bacteria > Pseudomonadota > Gammaproteobacteria > Enterobacterales > Enterobacteriaceae > Pectobacterium. The sequence goes on from NZ_JACDRR010000028.1 coordinate 107,492, forward strand.
ATTTAACAATAAAGAAGAAACAGTAGTATTATCGTTAGAGAAAATATTCGAGAAGCAGGGAAAAAAGACACCTTATACAGTAGGAAGCCTCATCGAAAATCTAAAAAAAATTGACAGTTAATATTCTTTTTGCTAGGTTAACTGAGTCCTGCCCCATCCAATCGAGAGGTTGGATAGTTAAGGTTAGAAAGGGGACTACCATTAAGTTGGCAAGATCTAATAACTGACATTCTGGGAGTGCTGACTATGATTGGAAACTATGCGACTGTTATAGGATTTTTAGCTTTGGTGCTGTCTTATATATTGAGTAAAGTAACTGATCCAGCCTCTCGATTGTTTGGGGTTATTAGTAGATCATGATTAGAATATTCTTGACCGATACTCGGCTTTAAAATACTTAGTAAAAGGGAGAATAATGAATTTTTTCCTACCAGTAGTTGAAAAATTAGATTTTCACGAAAATTTCAAAAGAGTATTGATAAAAAACAATAAATCAGCACAAGAATTATTCAATAAATGGGCTAGTGGTTTTGTTGATCGAGACAAAAAATTAATCAAAGAATTTCAAACAACATTTAACTCAACCTTTTGGGAGGTTTACCTTTTCGCTGTACTTAAAGAATATGGATTAAACGTTAACTTCAATTACTCCTCACCCGACTTCAGTATCATCAATCCAAACATTATTATTGAAGCCACAACAGCGAATGCTGCAAAAAATAAAACACCAGAATGGGAGAAGAAATACTCCCCTGATGAGTTAGTGAAGTTAAATAGATTCAATGAACTAAATAGAGAAGCGATGATAAGACTATGCAACTCAATAAAAGAGAAAGAAAAAAAATATAATAAGATTTATTCTAAGTTAGATCATGTCAGAGGAAAACCATTTGTTATCGCAGTAGCTCCCTTCGAACAACCTTATTTTAATTTACAATACGACAGAGCAGTAAGAGCAGTGTTATACAATGATTATGTGAATGAGGACGTATTTTTAGACAATCCTGAACTATACCCTGAGGGGCCACCAAATCAACAACTTGACTATGTTAAAAAAGATAATGGAACCGAAATTCCGTTGGGCTTTTTCTGCGATGAACAATATGAAGATATCAGCGCTATAATGTTTAGCTGCAATGCTACTTGGGGAAAATTATTGGCATTATCTAATAAAAATAATCCACTTGGGGAAATCTACTCTACTTGGGCGAAACCGCCTGAAGGAATCCCCAAAAAAGTAATATGCAAAACATCTGAGTATGATGAAACCATCCTTGATGGATTAATGATATTTCATAACCCTTACGCTAAGAGGCCGCTTGATACTAAGATATTTAGAGCTAATAGAGTAGTCCAAATTTATCCCGGTGAAGAATCATTTTCTTTGGTTTTCGAGAATTATAATGACTGTTTACATTCAAGAACAATTCATATACCGCATAGTAAATAAAAAAGGCCATTAAACTCTTTTGCCAACACTTCATCCAACTGTTCACAAAGTTCTGGGGCATTTCGGCTTTGAAGGGTTTTAGGCTTACCCTCCGTAGATTTTTCATATCGCGTTTAGCAATTGACTAGTACAAATCCTAGCCTTACATTGCAGCCAAGTAAGTACACAACTTAACACAAAGCTATTCATGAAATAATCGCCCCTGAAAGGTACTGCAATACCAGACAAGGGCTAACCTCAACGTTATGGAGCTAACGCTATGGCTATCTATCAGTTTACCTATTCCCATCCTGAAAATCTGCATCTGGCTACTGCTTTTTTGCTATATCCAGCAGCGGAGGCTTATCATGTTCGATAACACACCGCTGGAGCTGGAAGAAATCATCGATCAGTGTCGGGCATTAGTTTATGCGGTTGTTGAACTGGATGAACCCAAGGCAAAAGAGATCTTATCCTTTATCTTGTGGGAAAGACTCAATACACTTCATCTGGTCTATCAGAAAGAAGACGCAGCCTGATATAATCCCACTTTTCTATAGTAGATTTAAAAAAAATAAAAGGGCTGTCATGCCCTTTTTATGACAAACATTTATTGTTTATATTCTCCACCAAGCCAATGTTTAATATTGTAATTATATTTAATGAAATTATAACCGTGTTCTCTGTCAATTCGCTCCGCATCCCTTTTATTGTTCAGGTTTCTTGCGCGAGTATACTCCCCATAGGCTTTGAAAAAGGCATCCATTTTAGCAGCCAGAGACACATTGCCAGTATTAATTGCGTTTGCATAGGTTTGATAATCTGCTGTCTTTTTAAGGTCAACTGTACAGCCCCACGGATAATATGAATTACCAGTCCAGTCATAACTTTCATCACCGTTAAACTCATTATCGTATTCGTCAAAAATGCCATTACAGTCATAGTCATAACCAAATACGTATTTCAGACTGACCCCCATCTCTGCTGCTTTTTCATCAATTGTCTTATTTGCGGCTGCGCCAGCGGATATTGATGCACTGATACTCGATGAAACACTGGCACTGGTTGAAAGTGATAATGACGCCGATGTACTGGCAGATAACGATGCGGATTGTGAAGCGCTAATACTGGCACTGGTGCTGGCAGATTTGGATGCCGACAGGCTGGCGCTGGTTGAAGCACTTAAACTTGCCGATGTTGAAGCAGATTTAGACGCAGAGATCGATGTTGACTGGCTGGCACTGATACTGTTGCTCACAGAAGCACTGATTGACTGACTTGTGCTTGCTGACTTGGAAGCCGATACAGATGCACTGGTTGAAGCACTCACGCTTGCCGACACCGAGGCAGATTTAGACGCAGATACCGAATTTGATATAGACGATGATACCGACTTACTGGCGCTCACCGATGCCGATGTTGACGCTGATTTACTGGTAGACAGTGATGCAGACGTACTGGCAGATTTGGATGCAGAGGTTGATATTGCCGTGCTTGCTGCGACTTCAGCCTCAGAACCTTCACGCAGTTCCCCAAGATTCAACGGGAAAGCCAACGTGTTTTTTAAGATCTGCATAGATATGGGATACGTTTCCTGAACACTTCCATCCGGCTTGGCACTCATCAGATAAGCATCTGACGTGTTGAATATGGTACGAACCTGTTGAACCGTTTCCCTTATCGCCGCATCATGTTTTTCATTGCGATAAAAGCTTAATGCGGTATAGGCAATACCCGAAGCAATTCCAAGCCCTAAAACAATCTCTAATACTGAATATCCTTTTTTGTTTATTATCATAATATTTATCCTTATTTTATCGATAGCTGATGGTTTTCTCTGGTCTGCATGGTTTTTCGATAAATGTCATAACTGACATTAACGATATTTTCTTTTTCAGCAGAACCACCAGAGGAATGAACAATATCTCCATCAGAATCATAAAGGGCGTAGGTTTTCGGATAAACAAAATGATTGACTACAATTGTGTTATCTTTTCCTGATTTACATAGTGCGGCTGTTTTATCTGTCACAACCGTGTTTCTGTTCCATGTGCTTCCTGACGCAGGTGGAGTTAATGGCACATACTGACTGTTAATTAACACTTCAAAATATTGCCCCGCTAACTGTGTTGCCAATATCGCACAGGACTTATCTGGCACATGGCTTAGCGTCAGTTTTAAAACGTTCGCGCCGATATATGCTGAGTTATATTCCAGTGAATACACACTACCGATTGGCGCTTTAAAAATGCTATCAGCAGATTGTGCTTGTAATGTGAAACCACTGGCAAATAATAAGCATAATATTTTTGTTTTGTTGAATGACATGATATCTCCTGAAATTTATTAATCTATACTCAGGAGATAATCAATTTATTTTATATTGACAAGAGTCTTACAGTGTTATTTTATTTTTTTAAATTCTCCAAGTAAAAATGTCAGACTTATGATCACCCCGATTAATAACCATCAGGACAATAAATTATTAGTGAAGCCTTACGTGCTAAGTTATTAGACGATGTGTCGATCCGACTGAACTACTTGGTTCTGTATCCGCGACAAAATCAGAAAAAGCGAAAGGTGAGCCTCATCCTGTTAAATAAAAATATGTTGATGAAAATGGCAACGAAAAGCTATGGACAGGTCAGGGTCGTACACCTAAAGCAATTACGACTGTGTTTGAGAGCAGTAAAACGCCAGAGGATTTTTAGATCTGATTATTTATATCAGACTGCAACCCTTTGCTACGGGTTGCAGACGCAAAAAAGCAAATCACTTTGAGTTTTTGAATAATGGGAGATTTTTGGATTTCCGCCAGCGTTTTATTTCATTAATAATGCCTTCTGGTGAATCATCTCTTCCATCCGGTGGATAAAAAATCAGACCATTGCCTTCGGGATGAAGTACGATCCTGTCAAAATGCTCAACCAAATTATCTAAATGTGTTTCTAATTCCTTCCCTCGAAGTCCCATGGGATTATCAAAAAACTCAGACAGATAAGAAATAAATTCTTCCTCAGTATAATCCTCAAGCTTTTCTTTTAAATTCATATGTCACCATTATTTTAATGCAAACCAATATGATTTTTTGGAGTATTCACTCTCAAATTATCTATGTTATATACCTCGCCACCGTGTTGTATATTTTTAACATGGTGAATTTCAAACCGTTTCCTTTTTCCTACCTGCTCTTCAGGTATAGTAAAAGGCGCATTACCTGCTTTAATTATAGTCTGATTGGAGCGATTAAACTGTGCCATTAACTCAGGGCATTCCGATACAGCCAGCCAAAACGCTTCCCTAAAATCATCAAAACGCTCAAATTTCTGCCCTCTCAGTTTATCCGCGACTTCAACAGGCACTGGCGCACCTAATCCTGAACTGGCGGCTTCCAACCATTTACCTTCACCACTCAGTACCTCACCTTTCCCTGTTGCAGTTCCGGGCTTATCCCGCGCTGATTGCAGATAAACATAGATCGGCCTTATCTCTGAACCATCAGGGAATACCAAGATCCAGTCATTAAAATCATGCTCATCTGGCGCAGGAAACGGTGGCGTGGTGGTTTCCGTTTCATCTTCAGGGATAGGATAGATCAGGATGGTGGGCTGATCGATGGGTTTGACCGGATTTCCTGTATGTGTAACAGTCTCAACCCCGTCAGGTTTTTCTGGTGTCCATGTGATGGACGGGCCATCCAGACCGGGCG
>NZ_JACDRR010000029.1 GCF_013449375.1 Pectobacterium sp. CFBP8739
CTAGTTCAAGATACAAGGGATGTATTGACAGCGTCTTTACGATCTATCCATTATCACCGCGCGTCAGGCTTGCTTAACGCCCTCCGCGCAGGAGCGTTAGAGAAGAATACTGCCTATCGCCGCCAGCAGGAACGCGATGGTGCCGAGCAGCGTTTCCATCACAGTCCACGTTTTCAACGTCGTTTTCTCATCCATTTCGAGGAAACGACTGACCAGCCAGAAGCCCGAATCATTCACATGGGACAACACCGTCGCCCCGCCCGCAATCGCCACTACGATAAAGCACAGGTCAAACTGGCTTAATCCTGTAGTCGCCGCCACTGTGGGTGCCATTAGCGCCGCTGTGGTCGTCAGTGCCACCGTTGCAGAACCCTGCGCCACACGCAGTGCCATCGATACCACAAATGCAGCAACGATAACAGGCAAGCCTGTATCTGCCAGTGCACCGGATAGCGCGTTACCAATTCCGCTGGCACGCAGAACGCCACCGAACATGCCACCTGCACCCGTTACCAAAATAATGGCGCAAATCGGACCTAACGCACCGTCACAAATCTTTTCAAGATGCGCTCCGCTCTTACGACCGCTAAAGACCATCAGCGCGAAAAATACCGTAATCAATAGCGCGACCGGCGTTTTACCCAACATGCGTAAGAACTGCACCACGCCGTTATCACCGCTCACTATTCCCATCACCGTTAGCGTATTGAGCCCGGTATCGAGAAAAATCAGCACTAATGGCAGCAGCAGAATACTCAACACCACGGAAAAGCGAGGTGGTTTAATGGTCGTATCCGTTTCAACCGCAGACAAGAAGCTTGCAGGCAGTTTGATGTCGAATTTTTTACCTGCGTACAACCCATAGAGGTAGCCGCCGAAATACCAAGTCGGTAGCGCGATGATGCCCCCGATAATCACCAGCAGCCCGATGTTGGCACCTAACAATTCGCTAGCAGCAACCGGTCCGGGATGTGGGGGAACCAGCGCATGCATAGCGGCAAACGCGCCCGCCGCAGGAAACGCATATTTTAGCGTCGAGCCGCCGAAGCGCTTTGCCACGCTGAAAATAATCGGCAGCATCACCACCAGACCCGCATCAAAAAAGATCGGGAAGCCGAACAGCAGAGAAGCAACCCCTAACGCAAAAGGTGCTCGATGTTCGCCAAATTTATTGATTAGCGTATCCGCCAGCACATTCGCGCCGCCGGTCACTTCTAACAGGCGGCCAATCATTGCCCCTAGTCCAACCAGCAGGGCAACGGATGCCAGCGTACTACCGAAACCACTCAGCAGCGTCGGCACAATCTTTTCGTAAGGTGTTTTTGTTACTAATGCTGTTACCAGACTGACGAAAGTCAGCGCCAGGAACGCATGGATTTTAAAGCGCATAATCAGCACCAGTAACAGTGCGACTGCACCAGCGGCAATGATCAACAGCACACTGGCGCTATAGGCGGAGGTGATTTCTGTCATCGTTAATAATCTCTTTAGGGCACTCAGTCTGGGTTGGCTAATTGTTTGTGAGATGCATCACATCATCATTTGATACCGGTAACATGATACGGGTAACATGTTAAAGTATGGAACCATTAAGTATCATTTAATTTACAGTTTGAGATAGAGATCAAATTATGTCAGGTCGAAGCATTATTCTGATGGGCGTATCAGGCAGTGGAAAATCCTCAGTTGGCGCTGAACTTGGCCGCGCCATTCAGGCAAAATTTATTGACGGCGACGATCTGCATCCACGCGCGAATATCCAGAAGATGGCCAGCGGTACGCCATTGAATGACGACGATCGCGCACCGTGGCTGGAGCGCCTTAGCGATGTCGCCTATAGCCTGGCACACAAAAACGAGACGGGCATCATCGTCTGTTCCGCGCTGAAAAAGCGTTACCGTGACCGCCTGCGCGAAGGGAACGAAAAGATGGTGTTTATCTATTTGAAAGGCAGCTTTGAGCTGATTCTGGAGCGCCACAAAGCCAGAGCAGGCCACTTCATGCCGACGGAACTGCTGAAAAGCCAGTTCGATGCGCTGGAAGAACCGGGCAGCGATGAACCGGATGTCCTGAAGGTCGATATTGACGGCACCCGAGAAGACGTCGTGCAACGCTGCGTTGCAGCATTGCGTGCGGCAGGCTAACGCAGCGGCTTAGAGGCTTTCGCCGTCCAGCACGGTAAAACCGACATCGACCATCCCCTGCGTAACTGGCTCGCCCCGCAGACGAGCCAGCAGTTGTTCGGTGCCGACGCGTCCCATGTGTTCACGCGGTGTCAGTACGCTAGCCAGCTTCGGCACCATCGCCTGACCAATGTCATGCCCGTGAAAACCCGCTACGCCAATGTCATCCGGCACACGCAGCCCCTGCCGCTGACATTCAAACATCGCACCGACGGCTAAGTCGTCATTGGTGCAAAATACGCTATCGACCTGCGGGTATTCCGCCTGCGTCTGCCGCAGCAGTTCGCCACCGAGTGAATAGGAAGAGGCTCGCTCGCTCATCACGCAATAGCTCTTGAGCCCGCTTTCCCACATCGCTTGTTCATAGCCTCGACAGCGCATGATCGTACGCTCATCCTGACGCGCACCGAGATAGACGATATGACGATGCCCCAGCGCGACCATACGCAGTGTCATCTGGCGGGCGGCTTCAACGTTATCAAACCCGACGGCCATATCCAGACAGGGCGAAACGGAATCCATCAGCTCAACGACCGGAATGCCAGCAACGTCCAGCATCTGGCGCGTTCGCGGCGTGTGGGTACGTTCAGCCAAAATAAGCCCATCGATGTGATACGACAGCAGTGACGTCAGACGCTGTTCTTCTCTGTCAGGATGATAGCCATAGTGCGCCAGCATGGTCTGGTAGCCGTGCGCTTCCGCCGTGCGTTCAATACCGCGCAATACCTCAGCGAAAACCTGATTGGTTAATGACGGCAGCAGCACCCCAATCGCCCGACTGGTGGAGCTGGCGAGCATATTCGGCGCGAGATTGGGAATATAGCCCAGCTCATCCAATGCAATAGCGATCTTTTCCTGCAACGCGGCTGACACCTGCGCAGGGTTACGCAAATAGCGGCTTACCGTCATTTTGGTAATCCCAACGCGGTCAGCAACGTCCTGGAGAACGGGTCTTTTTTTCTTCATCGTCGACTAAAATGCCTGAAAAACAGTAATCTAAGTCTAACAAAAAAAGCGTCAGGAAAGTAAAGGCTGAGGGGCAGAATCTGCATGATAACGTGAGGTTTTTAAGAAAGTAAAAAGCCCGCGTTTTTCCTACGCGGGCTTTTCCGTTATGACTTAGCCATCCTTATACCGGAGGCAAATCAAACAGCAGGATTTCGCTGTCCTCGCTGGCATGAACAGAGATCGCCGTTTCGTCCCACACTGCGAATGCATCGCTGGTTTCTGCTTTCTGACCATTAATTTCTACCGTACCACGCACCACCTGAATCCAGACACGGCGGTCAGCCTGAATCTGATACACCGATTGCTCCTGCGCTTTCAGCGCCCAGCGCCACAGCGTCATGTCCTGAAAGACTTTCAGCGAACCTTCACGCGCATCGGGGGACAGCACCAGCTGACGCCCTTGCTGCACATCAAAGCGCTTCTGCTCGTAGCGCGGCGTCAGACCTGTTTTTTCTGGGATAATCCAGATTTGGTACAGATGCAGCGGTTCGTCCTTGCTGGCATTGTATTCAGAGTGGCGAATGCCCGTGCCCGCACTCATAATCTGGAATTCACCCGCTGGCACTTGCTCTTTATTTCCCATGCTGTCCTGATGCTCAACGGCACCGGATAACACATAGGTCAGAATTTCCATATCTTTGTGCGGATGTGTGCCAAAGCCCTGCCCGCCTTCGATAACGTCTTCATTAATGACGCGCAGTGCCGAAAATCCCATGAAATCAGGATCGTAATAATCGGCAAAGGAGAACGTGTGCCAACTGTCGAGCCAGCCGTGATTCGCATGTCCGCGATCTTGCGCTTGACGTAAATAGATCATGTTATTTCCTCCCGCATTTTTGATAAGGAAAGTGTAACGGGCGGTGGCAAATAAGATAGCGCAAAAAACTCACCGCTCTGTTCGAAAAATCAGAAGGGAATAGCTAGGCGTGTTCGACAGACAAAAAAAAGCCAGCACCCGAGCTGGCTAAATAATACTGGAAGCAATGTGAGCAATGTCGTGCCTTCACAGGGAAGCCGAATCGTCATGAACACCATCGGTAGTTAACACAGGCACATGACATCGTTCCCCAGAACGCACAGCAATAATAATCATTATCATTCGCACCTGTAAAGCTCTTTTTGAGATAAATTCTTATTCTCAATAAGAGTGGGGAATTGTCCGTTTTGCTCCCTGCCACCTTTTACTCTGGCTGTGCTAATGACCTCGCGAGTAGCGTGATCGGGTGTTCACACCGTTTGCTGGTCGACATCTCAATCTGCCACTTACAGGTTTCGCAGTCCGTCACCACGATATCGACGCCGCTCTCCTCAATCTGCTGGAACAGCGGTGCGCCAATGCCTTGTGACGTGGCGTAATTCTCTTTCTTGAAGCCGTAGGTGCCCGCAATACCGCAGCACTGGGAATCCAGCATCACCAGTTCAAGACCGGGGATACGTTGCAGCAGCGCCAGGGTATACGCTGTCCACCCCATTCTCTCCAGATGGCAAGGGGTGTGATACGCCACCCGCAGCGGTAAGTGACGCAGCGGCAGTGTTCGCCCTTCTTCTTCCAGCAGACGATAGAGCTGGCGCGTCACCAGTTCGATGCCATCACGCACGTGGCCGTTATCCACGCCCAACAGATGCGGGTACTCATCTCGCAGCGTGAACGTACAGCTGGATGACGTCGCCACCACCGGCAGGGATTTCTGATTGATAGCCTCATCCAGCGACGTGATATTCGCGCGTGCCTGCTTTCTGGCCTTGTCGTGAAAACCATTGGCGATCAGCGGCACGCCGCAGCATTTCTCTTTATTCAGCAACTGGACGCCAATCCCCATCGCGTTAAAGACCTGAACCAGATCTTTACCCAGCTGTGGATGGTTGTAGTTCACATAGCAGCCGTGGAAATAAGCGACTTGCTCATCATAGGCCTGCTGCTTTGCCGCCTGCTGACGATACCAGCGCCGGAAGGTGCCGAACGAATATTTCGGCAACTGACGACGATGGTCGATTTTCAACGCTTTATCCAGCAATTGGCGCACCGGCTTCAGGCTGGTCGCCGTATTGACCAGCGGCGCAAACGGCGTGGCAATCGATCCCATGAAATCGGTATGGCTCAGAATGGCATCGCGCAATGTCGGCTTGTGGCTGTTGTGCGTGGCTTTCGCACGCTGAATGATGTCGCCAATTTTAACATCCGACGGGCACGCGACTTCACAGCGTTTGCAGTTAGTGCAGTATTTCAACGCGTCATCATACAGCGCCGGGTCTTTACGCCGCAGGCGTTCGCCGTCCGGTCCGGCCTGTTTCGGGCCGGGATAAAGCGGATTCACGCGCGAAACCGGGCAGTACGTGGTACAGACCGTACATTTGATGCAATCTTCAAAACTGTTATCGCTAAGCAGGCTCATGAGTTGCCCTCCGTCAAAATCTGTTCGGCAACATGAAGTGCGCTGAGCAAAGAAACGCCCGCCCCACATCCCTGTGCAATCGGATCGAAACCTTCCAGCACCGCGCCGATGGCGTACAGATTGCCGATCGTTTCACCGCCAATACGCGGGTGCAGATGCTCATCGACAATCGCACCAAACTGCATATAGGGCTGCGGCGCAAACACATCCTGCTGGCTCCAGCCCTCGCGCAGGTCAGCGAACCGCACATCCAACCCAAAGACTGGCTCGGTCACCCGATCGAACTGCGTCACCAGCCCGTTGCTGAAGAAACTGCCGCTCGCCAGCACCGCGTGCTTCGCCCGCAGCGGAATATCGCGGTGATGGTGGCTATGGACGGCAATCTCCTGCGGCGATAGCGATGCACGCACCGCGCGATCGCCCGGCATCACCATGCCACCCAGTTGGCGAAAGCGCTGCGACAGCGCCTGATGCAAACGCAACCCGAGCACTGACGGCGGTAATGTCGGCAGTAGCAATACCGGTTTACCGAGTGCATCAGTCAGTTCAGCCACGATCTCGGGGCTATCCAATCCCAGACAAGCGGGCATGATGATGGCATCGTTGCCGTTGGCCAGAAGCGACAACTCCTCCACCAGCGCAGAACGATTTTCCGGTCGCTCGAGCACGCGGGCGATATTTACCGCGCGGAATTCGCTGGGGTTTTGGCGTAATCGATCCAGAACCGGCAGTTTGAGTTCATCACTGCGCGCCGCAATTCCCTGCATCTGAAGCGTACCGGCAACAATTCGGGATTGAAAATCCAGAAAACCGTCGATACCGGCAATGAGCGGGTTATCGCCAAAACGGGAATCCGGCAGACCACGCGTGACGCCATCAACTGGGCTCAGCCAACATGAACGAAACTTACCTAACGGCGTCATGCGCCAGTGATTCTGCTGATAGCTGCCCAACAGGGAGATAGTGCTGCGCTCCAGCAATGCTTCAACCTGTGGCAACAGTGCGGCAACCGCCGCCGCTCCCATACGCGAATAAGGGTGGTGAGGAGCCTGATGCGCCAGCTCGTCTAGTGCCTCAAGCGGCTGGCTCACAGGCTGTCCATCGGGAAGATGGGAGAGTAAATCCAGCGCACCGGAAGAAAAATGCAGCGCATTCTGCCCAGCGCTGACAATCGCGCAGCGTTTTCCCTGCTCCGCTAAGCGGATACCGCAGGTCAGCCCTGCCAACCCACCACCGATAATTACAACGTCATAGCGCATGGCGATCCTCCTGACTGTCGCTGGCCGTCAGGCCGCACAAGCCCTGATAAATCCAACTGGTGAATTCGCTTTCACGCAGGGCATTGCCCCAGGCAATCGGCCGAATGCCTTTCCAGCGTTCGTTCAAAAACTGGCTGAGCTGCGTGAGCGACTGCTCCGGCGTCGCGGTGCCCAGACGGCACAACAGACCTGCCGCACGACAGGCGCACAGTTCCCCCTGACAGGTGCCCATGCCAACGCGAGTACGCCGACGCAGGTCAATCAGGTTATTCACCTGCAATGATTCCACGGCGTAGCGCACTTCCCCCGCCGTCACGGCCTCGCATTCACACACCAGGCTGCGATCCAGACGCTCACCGGACAGCATTCTTCCGGCACGTTCACCGTGGCGATAAATCGCCGAACCGCGCAGCGGTGCCGAGAGCGGTTTTGCTGGTGGATAGGCAGACAGCGCATGGGGAACGGTTTTCACTTCATCCAGTGACTCCGATCCGGGCAGCGGCGTTTGTGCCGTCGAGCAGGCCACGTCATGACCCAGCTTTTTGCAGATGGCATCCGTCACCCATTCCGCCATCAGGCGATAGGTCATCAGCTTGCCACCAGTGATCGTGATAAACCCTTCCAGTCCGTCGCGACTGGCGTGGTCGAGCAGCACAATGCCACGACTTACGCTACGACCGCTGGGATCACTGTCGCTGGCAACCAGCGGACGGACACCAGCATAGGCACGCAGAATTCGCGTGCTTGCCAGCGACGGCGCCAGCATGGAGCCTTCCCGCATCAGCGTTTCCACCTCAGCAGGCGTCACCAGCATATTGTCGATTTGGTCGTAATCGATGTGGGTTGAGGTCGTACCGATCAGCGAAATAGTGTCACCCGGCACCAGAATGTCGGCATCCGCCGGTTTGCGGCAGCGGTTGATCACCATGTTGTTGATGCGGTGCCCAAGAATAAGCAGTGCGCCTTTTGCCGGAAACATGCGCACGCGCAGATCGGCATATTCCGCAATGTGTTGCCCCCAGATACCGCCCGCGTTGACCACCACCTGTGCATAGATTTCTGTTTCTACACCTTTTTTATGGTCGAAAACGCGCACGCCGGTAACCCGATCTCCCTTGCGAATCAGCCCGATAACCTCATGATAGGTCAGCACTTCCGCGCCGTGCTCGCAGGCATCGATCATGTTGGCCGCCGTCAGGCGAAAAGGGTCGACCGAACCATCCGGCACGCGTACCGCACCAATCAGCGCCGGATTTGCTGCCGGTTCCAGTCGTAACGCTTCCTGCGGGTCCAACGCCTGCGCGCGAATTCCCGCTTGCTGACAGGCGGTAATAAACTGTGCCTGCCAGCCGAGATCGTCTTCCGGCAACGTGATAAACAGGCCGTCGGTGGGTTCAATACAATGGCGAGCAATCCTCCGGAGAATCTGGTTTTCTTCAATACATTCGCGGGCAGACTCGCCATCGGTTACTGCATAGCGTGCCCCGCTGTGTAATAAGCCGTGATTACGCCCGGTTGCGCCGGTTGCAATGTCATAACGTTCAAGCAGCAGGCAGCGCAGTCCACGCAGGGCACAGTCCCGTGCCGTTCCTGCTCCCGTTGCACCACCGCCAATGACAACCACGTCAGTTTCACGCCAGTTCTCGTTTGTTCGCATTGTGTTCTCGCTTAAGGCGGAAAGCATGTATGTTGCTATTGGGACACAAAAAGAAGGGATAATGTTTGATAAAGAGCAAAAACGAACACTAAACGAAAATAAAGAGGTATCTAAAAACAATAAGTGTGATTCATGTCACTAAAACCACACTGTGGAATTTTCCGATTCTGTTAACATGAGCGCAAAAATCGTCACAGTTTCATAAAAGTGTAACATTAGCGTCATGAATCACACTCATTTGCACGCTATCCCCTTACAATAACGTTCGTAATAGAACAAAAAAGCTATCGTTTTTTTTCGCATTGGAGATATCTATGCTGAGTATTTTTAGGCCCGCAGCCCACCAGCCGCGCGTATCGCAGGATCGTGTCGATCCCCTCTATCGCCGTCTGCGCTGGCAGATTTTCATGGGGATCTTTTTTGGCTACGCCGCCTACTATCTGGTACGTAAAAACTTCGCACTCGCCATGCCTTACCTGATTGAGCAAGGCTTCTCGCGCGGCGACCTTGGTTTTGCGCTGTCCGGCATTTCCATTGCCTACGGTTTTTCCAAATTCATCATGGGTTCGGTATCTGACCGTTCCAACCCGCGTGTGTTCTTGCCTGCTGGTCTGATTCTGGCCGCTGCCGTTATGCTGTTCATGGGCTTCGTACCGTGGGCAACGTCCAGCATCGCGATTATGTTCGTTCTGCTGTTCCTGTGCGGATGGTTCCAGGGAATGGGATGGCCGCCGTGCGGACGCACCATGGTTCACTGGTGGTCACAGAAAGAACGTGGTGGCATCGTGTCCGTGTGGAACTGTGCTCACAACGTCGGCGGTGGTATTCCTCCACTGCTGTTCCTGCTGGGTATGGCCTGGTTCAATGACTGGAAAGCCGCGCTCTACATGCCAGCCTTCGCTGCCATTCTGGTTGCGCTGATTGCCTTTGCGCTGATGCGCGATACCCCGCAATCCTGTGGTTTGCCGCCAATCGAAGAGTACAAAAACGACTATCCGGTTGATTATAATGAGAAAGCAGAAGAAGAACTGACAGCGAAGCAGATCTTCATGCAGTACGTTTTCCCGAACAAGCTGCTGTGGTACATCGCTATCGCTAACGTCTTCGTTTACCTGCTGCGTTACGGCATCCTAGACTGGTCACCGACTTACCTGAAAGAAGTGAAACACTTCGCGCTGGATAAATCCTCCTGGGCTTACTTCCTGTACGAATACGCCGGTATTCCAGGTACGCTGTTATGCGGTTGGATGTCCGATAAGGTGTTCAAAGGCAACCGTGGTGCAACAGGCGTATTCTTTATGACGCTGGTTACCATCGCAACCATCGTCTATTGGATGAACCCAGCCGGTAACCCAGGTGTGGATATGGCCTGTATGATCGTCATCGGCTTCCTGATCTACGGCCCAGTTATGCTGATTGGTCTGCACGCGCTGGAACTGGCACCGAAGAAAGCAGCAGGGACAGCAGCGGGCTTCACTGGCCTGTTCGGCTACCTCGGTGGTTCCGTTGCCGCCAGCGCCATCGTCGGCTACACCGTTGACTTCTTCGGTTGGGATGGCGGCTTCATGGTCATGATCGGCGGCAGCATTCTGGCGGTACTTCTGCTGATTGTGGTTATGCTGAATGAGAAAAAACATAAAGCTGAGTTAGCCAACCGCGCTTAACCCGCTCTTGTAAGCATCCCTCTGGCGGCGTCATGATGACGCCGCCTTCGTTTGTACCATCAATCACCGCGTAACCTCTGCGCAGATTATTTCAGAAACAGTTCCCGCAGGTAATTCGGCACGGCGCTGTCTGCATTAGAACCAATCACTTCACGATCCGGCAGTAAATCTTTCAAGCGCTGATGCGCGTTCTGCATGACGCAGCCTTTACCCGCCATCGACAGCATTTCGTAGTCGTTCATGCCATCACCAAACGCTACGCACTCTTTGAGCGAGAAGCCGATAATCTTCGCCACCTGCTCAAGCGCATGGCCTTTCGATACGCCGCCCGCCATCACTTCCAGACACGTGAGCGTCGAAAAACTCACGTTAACGCGATCGCCCCAGCGCGCGTTGATCGCTTCTTCCAGCGGTAACAGCTGTTCATGGGAATCACAGGTAAAGAACACTTTGCTGACGCCATCGGTTTCGAGCAATACAGGTTCAAACAGCTTGTATTTAAAGATCGACTCTTTGAAGAAACGCTCTTCTTCCGCACGCGGACGGTTCATAAACCACTCGTCATCACGATAAACATGCGTCAGCATATCGGGGTTATTGTGTACGACGCTGTAAAGGTCGCGGGCGATATCCTGATCCAGATTGTGACTGAAAATCAGCTCGCCCTGCGAGTTATGCACTCGTGCGCCATTCGAGGTAATCATAAACGCGCTGATACCGAGATTATCGCGAATCTGCGCGACATCCATGTGATGCCGTCCGGTAGCAAACACAAAGTGAATCCCTTTTTCCGTCAGCAGCCTGAGGGTTTCTTTCGCATACGGGGACAGCGAGTGGTCAGGTGACAGCAGTGTGCCATCTAAATCGGAAGCAACGACATGGTACATAACGATGAGATCTCACTTCTGGTGTGTTGTAGCGGCACGCGCCGCAAAAAATTAATGATAACGCGCAAAGTGCGCCAGAATCAGCGCAAATGCCTGAGCGCGGAGGTTATCCGTTTCAAAGAGAATTTCATGCCGCGCACCGGGGATAACCTCTAAAACGCCGTTCGCATTGGCGTTACCACTCTGCGCCAGTGCCTGACAAAACGTATTCTGGCTGTGGTTATCCACCACGCGCTCCTCTCCCGCCTGTAGCAGCAGCAGCGGCGTAGTGATCATGCTGGCCTGTGCCTGCAACTGTATCCCCGCCTGTATCGCTTCACGCACCCAGTGATAAGTGGGGCCGCCGACGCGCAAATCCGGCGAGTCCGCATAAAATCGAATGCTGCGCTGGTAGCGTTCACGGCTGTGCGTCAGCACATTCATCCGATAAGGCAGCGGACGCCACTGTCCGGTGCCGATAGCGTAATAATCACGTATCGCTGGGCGACGCTCTGCCCAATCGACAATCCATCCGGCAACACAATGAGGAAGCGGCAAACGAATACCAAACATCGGTGCGCACAGCGCAACGGCATCAAACGTCTCAGGCTGGCGAATCAGCAACTGTGCCAGAATCGCGCCGCCCATTGAATGCGCTAACGCAAACCGGTGGGTATATCGTTTAGGGCCAATATGCTGCTGACACAGCGTTTCGGCATCATCAACATAATCGCTGAAGTGCACGACGTGTCCACGATGGCCGTCTTGCAGCACCCGCCCCGATCGCCCTTGCCCACGATGATCCATGATGAGCACATCATAGCCGCGATGAAAAAGGTCATACGCCACTTCGCTATATTTGACGTAGCTTTCGATGCGGCCAGAAAAGACAACGACAATTTTGTCGTGCTGTGGCGCGGTAAAACGAACAAACCGGATAGGGACGTCATCAACGCCAGAGAATTCCCCCTCTTCGCGCTGACGCCAGAAATCCAGTAATTCTCCGGTAGCAAAAGCGGCAAACTGCGCTTCTCGCGTTAACAGGTTAGAGGTTACCCCTTCAGGCGTTAACCGTTCCGACGTAAACAACGTATTGTGGCGTTGAATCATCACATCTCTCCGGTGACGCAGGAAAACGAAAGCTAGCGGAAGAACATGACAAGCAGTGGAGCACCAGCGTATTGTGACATAAAAAACAGACAGACTCTCGTAATACAGAACGCGATTCAGGGGTATGCTTCATGACATTGGATTGGTGGTTAACCTATTTACTCACAACGCTCATTCTCAGCCTGTCGCCCGGTTCTGGTGCCATCAACACCATGAGCACCGGAATTAGCCACGGCTATCGCGGCGCAGCGGCCTCGATCTGTGGTTTACAGGTCGGGCTGGCGATTCATATTGTGCTGGTCGGCATCGGGCTAGGTGCGCTGCTTAACCAGTCCGTACTGGCTTTCGATATGCTGAAATGGCTGGGCGCAGCGTATCTGATTTGGCTGGGGATTCAGCAATGGCGTACAGCTGGCGCACTGGATCTTCAGGCGATTGCCAGCGCGATGCCGCGCCGTAGACTCTTTAAACGCGCGGTGCTGGTGAATCTAACCAACCCAAAAAGCATTGTGTTTCTGGCAGCGCTGTTCCCGCAGTTCATTATCCCCCACCAGCCGCAGGCCGCACAGTATCTGGTATTGGGCGTCACCACCGTGATAGTCGATATTATCGTGATGATTGGCTACGCCACGCTGGCCACGCGTATCGCCGGCTGGCTGAAAGGTCCACGGCAGATGAAGATGCTTAACCGGATATTCGGCTCACTGTTTGTGTTGGTCGGCGCGTTACTCGCTACGGCGAGAAAGGCCTGATGAAGGAGCGCGCCGTCGTAAATGGCGGCGCGTTTTTTCCTCAAAGAAAGGGGTTTCCTACGGCTTTTTCTCCACAGAACATGCGCTGAGAGACATCCTCGCAGGGAAAAATTAGCGAGAGAAAATCAGGTGCAGACCAAATCCGGTAAACAGCACGCCCGCTACGCCATCTACCCATTTCGCCAAACGCTGATAGCCGCGACGCATGGCTGGTAGAGCAAAAACTACCGCAACCAGACTGAACCAGATCAACGTTTCAATCGAGATCAGCGCAAACAATCCCCAGCGAGCACCGCTGCCGACGCTATCGCCAACAAACAGCGAGAACACGCTGCCGAAATAGATCAGCGCCTTCGGGTTAGCCAGATTCGTCAATAACCCGCGCATAAAGGTTTTGCCACGCTGAGGCAAAACCACCGCTGTCTCTTGCGTGGTTTCCAACTGCGCTTTACTTCGCGCGGAACGCAGCATCTGCCAGCCCATCCAGCACAGGTACAGCCCACCGCCGACGGTAATAGCCGTATGCAGCCAGGCCATTTTTTGCAACAGCAGGTGCAACCCCAGTAGCGCAATCGCCGCCCAGACCACCACGCCCAGAGAAATACCCAGCACGCCCATCATCGCTTCACGGCGGGAACGGCTGGCCGCGGTTTGTGAAACGAAAAAGAAATCCGGCCCAGGGCTCATCAGCGCAATGAAATGCACCAGCGCCACCGTCAAAAATAGCATCAGCATGTTGGTTTTCCTGTTTTTAAAGGCAATCAGATAAGGCGAGCGTTACTCGTCATCATTATCGACATGATCGCGAATCATGTTCATGAAAGGCGCACCGAAACGTTCAAGCTTGCGGTGTCCTACCCCGTTGATATTCAGCAGTTCACCCGCGGTGATCGGCATCAGTTCCGCCATCTCCAGAAGCGTCGCATCGCTGAACACCACGTAAGGCGGGATATTGTCTTCATCCGCGATGGATTTACGCAGTTTGCGCAATTTGGCGAACAGCTTACGGTCGTAATTTCCGCCGTAAGATTTTTGATTCGCGCGAGGTTTCAGGTTAATCACACGTGGCACGGCCAGCTGTAGCGGCACTTCTCCCCGCAATACCGGACGCGCCGATTCAGTAAGCTGTACGGCGGAATGCATCGTGATGTTCTGGTTCAGCAACCCCAGATGAATCAACTGGCGCAGTACGCTGACCCAATGCTCCTGCGATTTGTCCTTACCGATGCCGTAAACCGGCAGCTTGTCATGACCAAAGTCTCGGATACGCTGGTTATTTGCGCCGCGCAGCACCTCGACGATATACCCTAAACCAAAGCGCTGCCCGACCCGATACACGCAGGACAGCGCCTTTTGCGCGTCAACCAGCCCGTCGTAGCGCTTAGGCGGATCGAGACAAACGTCGCAGTTACCGCAAGGTTGTTGGCGTCCTTCACCGAAATAGTTCAGCAGCACCAAACGGCGGCAGGTCTGCGCTTCAGCAAACGCGCCCATCGCATTGAGCTTATGGCGCTCGATATCCAACTGCGGCCCCGCGGGCTTTTCTTCCAGACAACGGCGCAGCCACGCCATATCCGCCGGATCGTAGAACAGCGCGGCTTCCGCCGCGAGGCCGTCACGTCCGGCACGCCCCGTTTCCTGATAGTAGGATTCGATGTTGCGCGGAATATCAAAGTGCACCACAAACCGCACGTTAGGCTTGTTGATGCCCATACCAAATGCAACGGTCGCCACCACCACCTGAAGATCGTCACGCAGGAAGGCTTCCTGCACCTGCGCACGCCGTTCATTATCCAGACCGGCGTGATAAGCCCCTGCGCTCAGCCCCCGGGCCTGCAAACGCGCGCAAATATCTTCCACGCGGGAACGGCTATTACAGTAGATGATACCGCTTTTTCCACGCTGCCCCTGCACGAACATCCAGAGCTGATCGAGCGGTTTAAACTTCTCTACCAGCGTGTAACGAATGTTCGGGCGGTCAAAACTGTTGATCTGGATGAGCGGCGACCGAAGATCCAGCAGGCGAACGATATCGTTGCGCGTGGTCTCATCAGCGGTGGCCGTCAAAGCAATGAAAGGAAGATGGGGAAAACGCTGCTTAATCTGCCCCAGCGCACGATATTCAGGGCGGAAATCGTGCCCCCATTGGGAAATACAGTGTGCTTCATCCACGGCGATCAAGGCGATCTGCCAGTGTGCAAGATGATCGAGGAAGCTGTCTGTCGTCAGACGTTCGGGCGCAATATACAGCAGTTTGATCTGACCGGTACGGCAACCCGCCATCACGTCAAGCTGCTGTTCACGCGTCTGCGTCGAATTTAGGCAGGCTGCCGACACGCCGTAGGCCTGAAGCTGATCGACTTGATCTTTCATCAGCGAAATCAGCGGCGACACCACCAGCGTCAGCCCGTCCATCACCAGCGCGGGGATTTGATAGCACAGCGACTTGCCGCCGCCTGTCGGCATGATAACCAGACAGTCCTGCCCACTGAGCGTCGCGCTGATAATTTCCTGCTGACCCGGTCGGAATTGCTGGTAGCCGAACGTGTCCCGCAGAACCTGAACCGCCAGCGCTTCCTTATTCAATACTTCCGCCGTAGACACGCCTTCCCCAATTCAATGAAATCAAACAGGCGCTATTTTCAGCGCCGTTTGGTAAAACTGCAATGGTTAAGTTTGGTAAAACGACGATGGCTAAAAACGGCAATCGCTAAAACACACGTTCATTAGAACATGTCATTCAGCGTCACCCCAACGCCAAAGCGGGTCTGACGGTGGTTGTAGTCAATCAGGGATTCACCGTAGCCGCTAAAGACCTTGGTGTAAAAACGAACATGACGCGTCAGCGGGTAGCTCCAGCCCAGTTCACCACCGCCGTAGCCGCTGTTCCAGTTATAACGTCCTTCCGCGCTAAACACACTCTCGCCCCACACATAGCCGATGCGTAAGCGGTAATGACCCATGTATTTGGTGATATCCGGGTTATCATCCTGGCTATCGGAGAAACGTATCCACGGTTTCACATCGACCTGCCAGTTGCCGTTCTGCGCCATCAGACGAGTATAAGCGCGGTTCCAACTGCGTGACGTCGGTTCGGAACGGCCATTAGACTGGTGGTTAAAACCCACTTCCACATCCCGTAACGTCCAGCCCGCGAAGGTGGCGTTCGTTGCCCAGCCCAAAAAGACCTGGGGTTCATAGTCCGTTTCACGAAACGGAGAAGACTCGCTTTTATTCGACAACTGCCACCATGAGCGCTGCGTGTAGGAAGCCCCCAGCAGCGAATTATCCCCCAGAATGCCGCGCCAGATCGGGAAGCCCAGGCTCAACTGGTAATGCACTTCATCTTTACGTGCTTCATTACCCCAGTTATAGCTCTGAATCGCTGTTTTATTGATGTTGCTGGTATAGGTGTACAGTAAGTAGTTACTTTCATATGGATAGAGGACAAACGGGGTATCGTGTTCTTGTAACAGACTGGCGATAATGCTGCCGCGTACCGCCGGTTGATTTGGCGCTGGCGCGTTTGTTGTGACTTCGGCATGAGCCTGCGCCATCAGTAATGCTGCCAGTACGAATCCTATTTTATGCATTCATTTTTCTCCGACATGTTTTTCTCCAGCATTCTTTTATAAATAAAGTCTTTTATCTAAATAAACTTGTTTATCTAATTGGCTATTCCCCACTCAAGCCCGCCATTCTACACAGTTCAGCAACGTTTGAATTAGCGCTCCCCTGTTTATCGGCCTTTTCTGGAAAGAAACAAAATCAATGCATAAAATAAACATTTACATAACTTTATCGCATCAAATAAACCACATTTAATGCGTACCTTTTATTGTTCGGACGGGAAACAATGATGGCTGACCAACCCTCATCTCAGGGAACCCCATTAACCAGAGATACCGTGCGCCAGCTTGTTGGCGAGATTTTCATTTATAAAATGCCGTTCAACATCGAATTAGGTCTTGAATTACAGCAATTTGAAGCCGACAAAGCCGTCCTGACATTCGCCCGGCAAGAGAAGCTCATCGGCAATGCGGCACAAAAAATCCTGCACGGCGGTGTGATTGCGGCCGGGCTGGACGTCGCTGCCGGACTGGTGTGCGTCGGTAACACGCTACTGCGCCATGAAACGATTAGCGAGCAGGAGTTTCATCATCGGCTTGCCCGCATGGGAACCATTGATATGCGAGTAGATTATCTGCGTCCGGGTTATGGGGAACACTTCACCATTACCAGCACGCTACTGCGCGGCGGCAATAAAATTGCCGTCGCACGCGCCGAATTGCATAACGAACAGGGCTCGCATCTGGCTAGCGCCACCGCTACCTATATTGTTGGATAGCATTTCGTTGGCAAAGATTGTCATGAACACTTTACGTGAAAGCGCTCACAGTTTTGGGTAGACTTAGCGTTTTCCCGCCGTCCTTATCGAGTCACCCATGAACGCGCAACAAACCCGTGAGGGGATCTTTTTCGCCCTCGGTGCGTATTTCATTTGGGGAATTGCTCCCGTTTATTTCAAGCTGCTTGAGCACGTTCCACCTAATGAAATACTGACGCACCGTATTATCTGGTCATTCTTCTTTATGCTTATCCTGCTGACTATCGGCCGGAAATGGCGTCAGGTGAGCTATGCCTGCCGCAACGTCAAGCATCTGTTTCTGCTGGCATTAACGGCGGTGCTTATCGGTGGAAACTGGCTGTTGTACATCTGGGCGGTCAACAATCATCACATGCTGGAAGCCAGTCTGGGGTATTTTATCAACCCGCTGGTCAACGTTATGTTGGGTATGATTTTCCTTGGCGAGCGCTTTCGCCGCCTGCAATGGCTGGCCGTGCTGCTCGCGGTGACAGGTGTATTAGTTCAGTTGTGGACGTTTGGCTCGCTGCCGGTTATCGCGCTGGGGCTGGCATTCAGCTTCGCGTTATACGGCCTGCTGCGTAAGAAAATTGGGATCGACGGGCAAACCGGTATGCTGATCGAAACGCTGTGGCTGCTGCCGGTGGCGGTCATTTATCTGTTTTTTATTGCCGACACGCCAAGCAGCCATCTGACGGCCAATCCCTGGTCACTGAACCTGCTGCTGCTCTCGGCGGGGATCGTCACTACGGTGCCGTTGCTGTTTTTCACCGCAGCGGCCATGCGTCTGCGTCTATCGACGCTCGGCTTTTTCCAGTATCTCGGCCCGACCATCATGTTCCTGCTGGCCGTGGTGTTCTACGGTGAAACGTTCAGCAGCGACAAACTGGTCACGTTTGCCTTCATCTGGGGTGCGCTGGTACTGTTTATTCTGGATGCGCTTTATACGCAGCGTAAGCTACGGCGATAATCGCACAGAGCAGAGATACTGCATTGAAGGAAAAGACATGATACGCCTGATGGTGAATACCCATCAGGCGCATCGGTGAAAACTTACAGCCAGTTTTTACGTTTGAAATAGAGGTAAGGTGCCAGTCCGGCGAGGATCATCAACACAATCGCGCCTGGATAACCAAACGACCACTTCAGCTCCGGCATAAACTCAAAGTTCATCCCATAGCTGGATGCCACCAGCGTCGGCGGCAGGAACACCACGGAGACCACCGAGAAGATCTTGATAATCCGGCTCTGCTCGATGTTAATGAAGCCCATCGCCGCCTGCATCAGGAAGTTAACTTTCTGGAACAGGGATTCATTGTGCGGCAGCAGAGATTCGATATCGCGTAAAATTTCGCGCGCCTGTTCCAATTGGCCGGATGGCAAACGGGCTTTACGCACCAGAAAATTCAACGCGCGTTGGGTATCCATCAGACACAGGCGCACTTTCCAGCCCACGTCTTCCAGTTCCGCCAGCGTGGACAACGCGTCGTCGTACTCTTCGCCCTGCCGTCCTTCCATAATGATGCGGCTCAGCGATTCCAGATCGCTGTAGATGTTCTCGATTTCGTCCGCCAGTTGCTCAATTTTTGTCTCAAAGAGATCGAGCAGCAGCTCGTAAGCATTACCGTCCACCATCGTTTGGTTGCGGGCGCGCATGCGATACAGGCGGAATGCGGGCAGCTCGCGCTCGCGCAGGGTGTACAAGCGGCCATCGCGAATGGTAAACGCCACCGTGGAGTTACCAGCGTGATCCTCAGCATCTTCAAAAAAGAAAAAGGAGTGAATATGCAAGCCATCTTCATCTTCAAAAAAACGTGCCGACGCTTCAATATCTTCCAGCTCCGGACGGGTTGCCAAGCTTTGTCCCAGTTCGTTTTGTACTTTTTCACGCTCATCGTCTTCCGGCTCGATCAAATCGACCCAAACTGACGTGGTGAGATCATCGGAGTCATCCAGTTCCAGACGAGATAAACGGCAATTATCCAGTTTAAATGCGCTCAGCATGGGCCATAGCTCCCCTTTCAGTAGCAGAGATGGACAACGCGATTGAAGCACAGAAACAGAGGTGAGGTGTCACCAGCAGGTTTCAGTCCGTTCGACGGATCTGACTCGTAGCGACAAAAACAGCGTCGCTGACAACCACGAAGGCTATCAGCAGAGGAAGATAGCCTTAGAAGTTGTACCTAATGAACAGGTTAGTGAGCCAGTATCGACTGGGTGTGTCCAAGGCGTTAGTCCTCCGAGAATAATGATGCGCGCATGTTACGCCGAGATGAAAAAGACTTCAACTTTAAAACCTCGGCTGAAACACGCTGTAAAATATTGGCCAAACGCATGAGATTTTCCAATAAATTAGGCACTGTAATCGGTAAGAAACGCGGTCTCTTAAAGCAAAAAGGAGCCGCGTTTATCGATTAGGCATTGTCCGGCAGATAGGCAATGGCACGGACAGGGAAGCCGGGCGCACCAGCGAAATTAGGGTAGCTGACGTGGATATAAGCGCCGGTAGGCGGCAATTGATGCAAATTATTCAGCACCTCTACCTGCCAGGCATTCTGGTTCAGCACGAAGAACTCACCAACCAGCCCGTTGTTGCGACGGAAATCCGCGGCGGAATCCGTATCCAGCGTTTCATGCCCAACCGCGCTAATACGACGTTCTTCAAACAGGAACGTCAGCGCCTCAAGCGACCACCCCGGCGTATGGCTATTGCCCTGTTCGTCTCTATTGGCGAAGGCATCAATATCGGGCCAGCGTGTACTCCAACCGCTGGCAAACGCGACAAAGCTGCCTGACGGGATTTCCCCGTGCTCACGCTCAAACGCCAGGATGTCGTCAACCGACAGACGGTAGTCAGCATCGCGCGCGACAGCGTCTTGCTTGTGGAGCACCACCAACGGCAGCAACAGCTCTTTATTATCAATCCGATCCAGATAACGTTTGCCCGCGACAAAATGTCCCGGCGCATCAATATGCGTCCCCGTCTGCGTCGCGAATGTCACGGACTGTGCGAAAAAGCCATGCTCTTCAACGTTAAATAACGTCTTGCGCTGTAACACGCCTTCAAACGCGCTAAAAATAGGAATCGACTCCGTCACCGTGTGCGTGAGATCGACCCATTTTTTCTTCTGTAATTCGGCAATAATCTGATCTAGCGTCATGGGCATGCTCCTTTTTTAATCACACCGTTTCCAGCCGGGCATAGGCGGCAACCAGCCATTTAATCCCCTGCCCTTGAAACGCCACCTGAAGACGGGCGTGATCGCCGCTGCCTTCCAGATTCACGATCGTGCCTTCCCCAAATTTTGCATGGCGAACCCGCTGCCCCAATTTGTAACCGCTGTCGTTTTGCGTGACTGGCGTGCCGAGACGCTGATGATTGACCGGGCGGGAGACGCTGGCGCGTAACCGCACTTCCTCAACACACTCTTCAGGTAACTCGCCGACAAATCGGGAAGGTCGATGATAAGCCTCTTTGCCGTACAAACGGCGGGATTCGGCGTAGGTTATCGTCAGTTTCTCCATCGCACGCGTCACGCCGACGTAAGCCAGACGGCGTTCTTCTTCCAGACGCCCACCTTCATCCAACGACATCTGACTAGGGAACATGCCTTCTTCCATACCGACGATAAACACCTGCGGGAACTCCAGCCCTTTCGCCGAGTGCAGCGTCATAAGCTGCACCGCATCCTGATTAGCATCCGCCTGACCTTCCCCCGCTTCCAGCGCGGCATGCGACAGGAAAGCCTGAAGCGGCATCAAATCCTGATCTTCTTCCTGATAGCTGAACTGGCGCGTCGCCGTCACCAGTTCTTCCAGGTTTTCCACTCGCGCCTGCCCTTTCTCGCCTTTTTCCTGTTCGTACATGCTCCACAGGCCGGAATCTTTAATCACCCGGTCAGTTTGCACATGCAGCGGCAGTTCGGACGTCTCATAGGCCAACGCGTCAATCAATTCGATAAAACGCTGTAGCGATGCAGCCGCCCGTCCGGCCAGCACTTTCTCCTGCAACAGTGCCCGCGTGGCTTGCCACAGCGTCAGTTGACGATCGCGCGACGTCTGGCGGACGACATCCAGCGTGCGGTCACCAATGCCGCGCGTCGGCGTATTCACCACACGCTCAAACGCCGCATCGTCGTTACGGTTGGCGATCAGGCGCAGATAAGATAGCGCGTCTTTAATTTCCTGACGCTCAAAGAAGCGCATGCCGCCATAAATGCGGTACGGCATACTCTGCTGCAACAGCGCCTCTTCCAGCACGCGCGACTGGGCGTTACTCCGGTAAAGAATGGCGTTATCCTTCAGCGCTCCGCCATTTTCCTGCCAGGTTTTAATCCGGTTGACGACATAACGTGCCTCATCCAACTCGTTGAATGCGCAGTAAAGCGAAATCGGTTCGCCCTCTACGCCATCGGTCCACAGGTTCTTGCCGAGTCGCCCGCCGTTATGGGCAATCAGCGCATTCGCCGCTTTCAGGATGTTGCTGGTCGAGCGGTAGTTCTGTTCCAAACGGATGGTTTCTGCGCCAGCAAAATCTTTCAGGAACAGTTGAATATTTTCGACCTGCGCCCCGCGCCAGCCGTAAATCGACTGATCGTCATCACCGACGATCATCACTTTGGCGCTATCGCCCGCCAACATACGGATCCAAGCGTACTGAATGCGGTTGGTATCCTGAAATTCGTCCACCAGAATATTGGTAAAACGTTCACGATAGTGGTTCAACACATGCGGCTTGTTCAGCCACAGTTCATGAGCGCGCAGCAGCAGTTCGGCAAAATCCACCAGCCCGGCGCGATCGCACGCTTCCTGATAGGCCTGATACACGCGCTGCCACGTTTGCTCGATCGGGTTGCCGTAGCTTTCAATGTGCTGCGGACGCAGACCTTCATCCTTCTTCCCATTGATGAACCACATCGCCTGACGCGGCGGCCACTGTTTCTCGTCCAGATTGAGTGCCCGAATCAGGCGCTTCAGCAGACGCAACTGATCTTCGCTGTCCAGAATCTGGAAATCCTGCGGCAGATTGGCATCCATATGGTGCGCACGCAGCAGGCGGTGTGCCAGCCCGTGGAAAGTACCAATCCACATGCCGCCTTGACTGGTGCCGATCAGGTGATCGATACGATGACGCATCTCCGCCGCCGCTTTATTGGTAAACGTCACCGCCATGATGGAGTACGGCGAGCAGTTTTCGACAGACAAAAGCCAGGCGATGCGATGTACCAGTACCCGCGTTTTACCGCTGCCTGCCCCCGCCAGCACCAATAAATTGCTGCGCGGCGCGGCTACCGCGTCACGCTGTTTGTCGTTGAGGCCATCGAGCAGATCAGAAACGTCCATAGGTACGGGTTATCCGGTGAGGGAAACGCTGCACATGTAAGTCATGCCGATCGTTTAAGCATCGAGATACACGGGGCGACCACAGGGGTGAGGCCTCCCTACGGGAACTTCCCCCTGTGTTTCCCCTAATAACGGGCTTAAGTGACCAGTATTCGCACATGCGAGGGCGTTTCCACTGGTGATTTATACAGATTAATGCGGTGATTATAACAACGCCGACAGCGATGCCAACCGCGAAATTTCAATATGCGGCAGCAGTCGGGCATCCCCAATCTGCGTCAGGCTGCCTTCACGCAGGTTAATCCAGCAAGCCTGCATACCGCAGCGGATCGACCCCGCCACATCGGTCGTGAGATCGTCTCCCACATGCAAGATCTCATGCAACGGCAGGTTGAGCTTTTCCGCGGCCAGATGGTACATGTCATCAAACGGTTTGGCACGACCGTGCGGGCCAGCGCGCAGGATGAACGAAAAATAGCGATCGAGGCCAAAGCGGTGCGGCTCAGCATTACCATTGGTGATGGCGGCCAGCGGCACTTTCTCGGCTAACGCCGCCAGCGTCTGGTGCGTCTCTTCGGTAATCGTAATCTGGCTGCGCCAGTGGGCAAAATTTTCCATTGCCGCTTTTGCGCCATCTTTCGCCTCTGCCGCGCTCAGGCCGCGCTCTAACATCGCCAGTTCAGCCGCACGGCGACGCCATTCGGTCACGTCGTGATAGATGTCCGGTTCGCGCTCAAGCAAGGTCTGGCGTAAGTTCTGAAAGTCATCAGCCTGAAAATCACGAAGGGCAGGATGGTACTCTTGCAGAAAGCGGATTGACTCTTGACCCGTGCGTCGAATGACGTCTGCGTTATCGTACAGCGTGTCATCCAGATCGAACGTGATCGCCCGGATCGGGCCAAGAGATCGGTAAAAATGCATCAGGGTTTCCCTCGTTTGGCGCGTGGATGCGCGGCATCGTACACGGAGGCTAAATGTTGAAAATCAAGATGGGTGTAAATCTGCGTCGTGGTTAGGTTAGCGTGACCAAGCAGTTCTTGTACCGCTCGTAAATCGCCACTGGATTCCAGCATGTGCGTCGCAAAAGAGTGGCGCAGCTTATGCGGATGGACATGACTATTCACGCCCTGCTTAATCCCCCATTCGGCAAAACGCTTCTGCACGTTGCGCATCGAAATGCGTCGTCCCTGATTGGAGATAAACACGGCATCATCCTGTGGGCCAAACAGTTCGCGCAGCGCCAGCCAGCGTTCCAGCCAAGTTACCGCCGTTTTTCCTATCGGCAATTTGCGCTCTTTACTGCCCTTCCCCATGACCCAAACTTCACCGCTGGCCAGATCGATATGCTGACAGTTCATACCGACCATTTCCGCCAAACGCAGCCCCGCACCGTACATCACTTCGAGCATCGTGCGGTCGCGTACGGCAAGGGGATCGTCCAGATCGATCTCCAGCAGCCTGTCCATCTCGTCCACATCCATATTCTTGGGTAATGGACGTCCGGATCGCGGCGTGGATATTCCTTTCGCAGGGTTCGCCGCCAGCACACTGCGTGACACCATCCAGTCAAGAAAGCTACGTAATGCCGATAGGCGCAACGCCAGACTCCCTGAATGCAGACCATCGCGTTTACTGCGGGATACCACGGAACGCACGCCAGCGGCATCGAGCTTACGCCAGTCAGCCACACCCGCTGCGGAGAGGATCGTGATAATCGCTGACAGTTGACGTAAATAGCTGGTCTGCGTGAGCGGACTAAGCTGACGCTCCACTTTCAAGTAACGCAGGAAAGCCTCAACATCGGCTTGTAGAGGGGAAGAGGAAGGTGCCTCCGGTGACGTGGGCTGTCGGCTCATACCCGCTCAACCCAGCGCGCCAGCATTGCTGGCAGCATCACGGCCATTTGCTGGAGCAGTACCGTTCCCATGCCATCCTGATAATGGTGGCTGTCACGGCTGCTGAAAATCAGCACGCCTAAATCGTGATTATTACCCATCAGTGATAGCGCAACCGACCCAACCTGCCTAGCCTGCGGTAGCAGGAGCAGCAGTTCCGGCCCATTCAGCGTGCCAAGATAGTGGTTACTTTGCCCGAAACGCTGAATGCGCAACGGCTCAAATGCGGTGCGGTTTAACCCCAGATGGGTAAAACCAGATGGTGCGCCAATACGCCATTTATCGCTGAACAGACGAACCGTCGCCCCCGCCAAACCAAGCTGACGCGCCCAGTGCTGCAACCGATCCAGCATGTCCGTCAGGCTATCTGCCGACGCCAATTCAGTTTGTAACCCAAGCAGTCGATTGAACAGCACTTCATTCACCCCTGCCTGCTCCATCAGCAGCGTGATCTCTTCCTCAAGCTGAGTAATGTGGTTACGCTGACGCGCCAGTTGCCATTCCACCAGCGACACGGTTCCCCTGACGGGGTGAGGAATGCGCATCTGCTCAACGGGGCGCGCATTGCGGATAAAAAAATCGGGATTCTGTTGCAGGAACTGCAAAACCATCTCGTCACTGAGTGCGATCTCGCGCTCTGCCTGTTCCTCGACATTCTTCATAAATGAATAAATCCATCGTAGACATGCGTTGCAGGCCCAGTCATGAATAACGGATGTCCCGGCCCATCCCACTGGATAGCCAGATCCCCACCCGGCAGAGATACACGAACATTCGCGGACAATAACCCCTGCTGGATCCCTACCGCCACGGCGGCACAGGCGCCGCTACCGCACGCCTGTGTTTCTCCCGCCCCGCGCTCGTATACCCGCAGACGAACAGTATGGCTATCGACAACCTGCATAAAACCAATATTGGCACGTTCGGGAAAACGCTCATGGCTTTCCAACAGCGGCCCCAGCGTGTCCACCTTCGCCGTGTCCACATCCTCAACCTGAATCACACAGTGCGGGTTACCCATCGACACCACGCCACACAGCACCGTATGTTCGTCGGCACGCATGATGTAGGTTTTCTCTGCTTTGACCGCGCGAAACGGCACCTGTTGCGGCTCGAAATTGGGTTCGCCCATATTGACGCGCACCAACTCATCATCCGTCACAGACAACACCATCCTGCCCGTCTGTGTACTGACGGCAATATCACGCTTGTTGGTCAGCCCCTTCAGGCGAACAAAGCGGGCAAAGCAGCGCGCGCCATTGCCGCACTGCGCCACTTCGCTGCCATCCGCGTTAAAAATACGGTAATGGAAATCCAGTTCAGGATCGTAGGGTGGCTCAACAACCAGCAGTTGGTCAAACCCGACACCACAGTGCCGATCCGCCAAACGGCGAATTAATTCGGGTGAAAAATAAACGTTTTGCGTAACGGCATCAACAACCATGAAATCGTTGCCTAAACCGTGCATCTTAGCGAACTGCATTATCCTGACTCCCCCGCTTGCTTAACCGGGCGCGTGACCTGTTATTTATTACTGTCGTCACGCATTAAGGACGCATTGACGTTTTCTTTTGCGGCGGCTGGTTCTCATTTTGCTGAGTCGTTGACGCACCGGATTTGCCATCGGCAGGCATATACAGCGGCCCTTTCAGACCACAACCAAATAAACTCACTACGGCTAACACCAGAAAAAACTGGCGAAATACGTTCTTCATCACGTTAAGACCTGTCATTAATACTCGTATGCTCTCTATAATCGCAGGTGGATCATGAAAATCAATAGGAATCGAAAATGAACGATAGCGAGTTCCACCAATTAGCCGACGAACTCATGCTTCAGTTGGAAGAAACGTTGGATCGGTTTGAGGGTGATGCCGACATCGATTACGAAACCAATGGCGGCGTGATGACGCTGAGTTTTGAGAATGGCAGCAAAATCGTGATTAATCGGCAGGAGCCGCTGCACCAAATCTGGCTGGCGACCAAAGCAGGTGGTTACCACTTCAACCTTCAGGACGCACGCTGGATATGCGATCGCAGCGGTGAGGATTTCATCGCGCTGCTGTCATCAGCCTGTTCGGCTCAAGCTGGGGAAACCGTTCACTTCGGATAACAGTCATCTTTTCAATGGCACCGCGCTGCACCGTACCTCAGCGCCGCCCCAGTAATACCAGGGCCAGTAGCAGTAACAACAGCATGCCGATACCGACCATATTCACCAGCGGCCAGCCG
This sequence comes from Pectobacterium sp. CFBP8739, assembly GCF_013449375.1. Lineage (GTDB taxonomy): Bacteria > Pseudomonadota > Gammaproteobacteria > Enterobacterales > Enterobacteriaceae > Pectobacterium. The sequence goes on from NZ_JACDRR010000029.1 coordinate 26,729, forward strand.
CTGGTCAGTGCCATCAGGCTCCCGGCAGACAGCGAAGCCAACGCATTAGGTACGTAAATCATCAGCGAATTAATGCCCTGTAAACGGGATTTATGCACCGAATGCGTAAAGGCGTTGAGCATAAATGTCCCGCCGTTAAACATAAACGCCCACCCGATGCCGAACAGTGCCAGTGAAAAGAGGAAGTGCCAGAACGTCAAACCACTCAGCGCGATCGCCACGCCAACCACGTTACATACCATGCCAATCGCCACCACCTGAATCGGCGTCAGCCGTTTCGCCAGCAGCACTAACAGCAGCGCTGGCGCATACATGGCGACAAAGTGCCATTGCAGCACCGTCGCGCTATGGCTGACGGAAAAGTGGTGCAGGTGCATCGCCAGCGGCACTGAATTCATTAATAGCGTCATCACCACAAACCCGATAGAACAGCTCGCCGTTCCCAAGACAAACGCCCGACTTTTCAGGATGGACGATAGCGGTTCACTACGCTGAGCGTTAGCCGTGGCAACGGACATCGGTGGCAGTTTAAGACCAAGCAACAGCAGTGATGTGATGACGCAGATGAGCGCCGCCGCGATAAAACTGCCGAAAAACGGGTACGACGCCCAGAGCTGAGACGATTGACTCGCCGCGAACGGACCGAGGAAGCCCCCCAGAATGCCGCCGCTGATCACCCAGGAAATGGCACGATTTTTCTGCTGATTATCGGTAAAAATTTCAGCCGCAGCGAAACGATAGTATTGATTAAAAGCGCAGGACATCCCCAGAACAAACGTCGAGAACACAAAGAGGAAGAAGCTGTGCAGCACAATCGCCAGCGCCGCCAACAGCGCCCCTGCCAACCCGATCAGCGTGCCGATAATGAACGCATTACGCCTGCCATATTTTGTCATCAGCGACGAAACGGCGTAAATCATCAGCGCCGCACCGCACACCGTCGCGGTAATCGGCAGCGTGGTCAACAGCGGAACCGGCGTCATGGATACGCCAACCAGCGTAGAACACAGCGTCATCAGGGAAATAATACTGCCGGTCAGCCCTTGTCCGAGCGCCAGCAGTATCAGGTTTCGGCGTTGCAACGAATTCATCAGTACATCCCTTTCTAAATACGCTGAAAGCCGAATATTGAGTGGTTATAAAATCTGTAGTCGCTGCTTCATGGTCATCACTTCATCATCCACGACTGGCGTAATGCACAGATGGGAAAGCGCGCTGCTGCGGAATGGAATAACCTGCGAGCGACCGTCCAACTGCACGATTTGGTAGAACTGTGGCAGGTTGAAATTGATAAAGCTGGAGCCGTAAGTAAAGCGATCGTGCGAAGACGAATAGAAGCGGCTGACATCACGCACCAGCTCTTCTTTACTACCTTCGCAATGGTGATACACCTCAACGCGATTCGATTCATCCAGAATATAGATATTAAAGCCCTGATTCTCTGTCAGATCTTCAAAGAAGAACTGGATGATCCCTTCACTGGCGACGCCATCGACCACTGGCGGTAAATGGATATGGTTGGTTTCAACCTGAACCGGCTGGCCTTGCAGTTTGTTGTTGGAAATCGCGCCATAAAACTCGACCGCATTTTCCAGCTTCTGCACCGATACACTCAGCCGCTCGAAGAACAAGCCCCAGGTTTGCCCCGCCACTTTCACGGCTTTGAAACGCCCAGGTTCTTGCTGACGCGTACTGGTCAGGCGCAGCTCAATGCATTCTGACACCAGTTGCTGAACACGGGTACGAATCAGCCCGCGTAGGTGCTGGCTGTAGCAGAACACTTCCAGTGATTCCGGCAGCGCCGCATCCTGATGCATTTTGCCCAGAATGGTTTTCAGCGCTTCCAACACCGCCTGCTCGCCGCTGAAATGCAGAGTACGCACTTCGTTCCACGAGTTGCGATACAGCAGGTCGATACTGCCGACCAGACACTGCTGCTGCTGACCGAAGCTGAACACATCCAGATGACGGAAATCGAAATGCACCACCTGATTGCGAAAAGCCGCGGTCGGATCATGTTCCAGATTGACGATAATCGCCAGATGGCGAATTTCACACGGGCTGTACAGCGCCTTCGGCGTGGGGGCAGGCAGACGCAGCGGGAAGTGGCTGGCTACGTCGTCCACCAGCGCTTGCAGGCGCGTGATGTCGCACAGCTCGTTGCCTTTAATATACAGGCGCGTGCTTGGCGTCAGCAGGCCATTAAAATAGGCCCACGCCACCAGTTTGTTCAGATAGCGGTTATATTCCAGCGGTTGATGGCTAACGATGGCATCCATCGACGGCGCCTGATTATACAGATACCAGCCCGAACGGTTCGCGCGACCCGGCGGAACATAGATAAAGGTTAAATTCGGCTCCGACAAATCGGGCGAAATTTGTGGGTTCAGCAGGGTAACTTTACCCGGCAGCGCTTCAAACGCAGCGTACAGTTTACGGGTCAACACACCGATATCCTGCGGGCTGGCGCTGACGCTCAGATTATTACGGCGGGCGAAGCGAATCAGGTTGCGATAGGTCTGCATCATCGCATCCAACAGCTCATTATGCGCTTCGCGTACCTGTTCGATTTTCCAGTTAGCGCGATTATCTAGCATGGCCAGATGTTCGTCGCTCCATCCCCATTCTTGCACCAGTTGGCTCAGAATCTGGCGACGCCAGCCGACACAGGCTTTTTCTCTGGAGAGCTTTTCACAGACTTTTAAGTAGAAACATCGACGCGCCAGATCGAGGCGCGTGGGATCGTTAATCGCCGTCAGATAATGCGTCACGCGATCTAACATCATGCAATAAGGATCCAGACCGAAGGAGACGATCTCGCCATCATGCAGACGTTTTTTAATCTCGGTAGACAGCAGACTGGTATCTGGGTATTCCCAAGAATAAGCTTCCAACAGCAGCGTTTTCAGTACGGCTTTATAAGGGGAATCGATGCTTTTATAGAGTTGCCAGAGACTCGCGCCGAAATACTCTTCTGCCGACAGCGTACTTAAGCCGCCTAAATCCATCCACTCGTTAGGTGCCAGCGCCCCCTGTGAGTACAGCGACAGCACATATTCGTCGTAGTGAGATTCTTCTTCGACCGGTACCATGTTCCACAGAATGCGTTTACCCGCCATACGCACGGCGGTCCGGTAGAATTCGTCGAGTAACAGGATATGCTGCGTGGTACCGCAGTCTTCACCGCTCAAGCTGCCGCTTTCATTGTGGCGGAAACGGCTTTCATCCATCAGGAAGAAGCTGACCTCAGCGCCTTGCGCCGCAGCCCACTGCTCCAGCAGCGTACATTTCTTCTGTAAGAGCTGGCGTTCTTCGCTGTCGAGCCAAGATTGGTGGCACACCCAGATATCGAGGTCAGAGCTACAGCTCTGCCCGATAGATGAGGTACTTCCCATGGAATAGATGCCCGTGATCGGCAGTTCGCCCTGCGGATGAGAACAGTCAAACTGACCCCAACGCAACGCAATGCCATCCAGGTACTGTTGTTGTTTTTCATCAGGCGTGTGAGTGCAGATACCGTGAGGCACCTTGCCTTCAAGGTAGCCGGGCATCAACGGGTGATGATGATGTAATAAAATGGGCAGAAGACTGTAAACCTGCTGAAAAGCGGGCTTCATTGCTCCCAGAGCACGGTCAACACGCAGTTGGTTGATCGCATCCAGTCTTTGCTTCAAAGTCTCGATGTAGAAGTACAAGACAGTTTCGCCTGATTTATCCCAGTGCCTAGAAAAACCCCGTGTTCCAAATCCGCCATAATGAAATTAGAAGAATGTTTAGCGAATTATTGCTGGAAACGTGATCAATTTAACACCTTGCTGAATGGGCGTAAAGAAAGTAAAGAAAGTTAGACTTATCTATCTTGCTTTATTGCGAATTTACCTACCCAACTGCATCAGCACGGCTTCCTATCTCTGTGTATGCGGCACCCGAATTTCAGACCGTTTTAAAAGGCGCACCGCTAATGCCCACAACCTGACACCAACGCACCATCAATGATACGATGGCGGAAAATGATAAAAACGGTATCAAGCATGTTAGCCAATATTATTAGAATTGCCACCCGACAAAGCCCGCTCGCCCTGTGGCAAGCACGATATGTTCAGCAGTGTCTGAATCACCTCTACCCAGATTTACACGTTGAGCTGGTGCCGATGGTCACCCGCGGCGACATCATCCTAGATACGCCACTGGCAAAGGTTGGCGGTAAGGGATTGTTTGTTAAAGAACTGGAATTAGCGCTGCTTGAAGGGCGCGCTGATATTGCCGTCCACTCCATGAAAGATGTGCCCGTCGAATTCCCTGATGGCCTCGGTCTGACCACGATTTGCGAACGCGATGACCCGCGCGACGCATTCGTTTCCAACCGTTACGACAGCCTCGAACAGTTACCGGAAGGCAGCTGTGTCGGCACGTCCAGCCTGCGTCGCCAGTGTCAGTTGCGTGCCCGACGCCCCGACCTGGTGATTCGTGATTTACGTGGCAATGTCGGAACACGCCTGTCAAAACTGGATAGCGGCGACTACGACGCCATTATTCTTGCCGTCGCCGGTCTGAAACGCCTCGGCCTCGAAGAACGTATTCGCAGCGCCTTGAGCCCAGAAGAATCTCTGCCCGCCGTCGGACAAGGCGCTATCGGCATCGAATGTCGTTTGGATGACGATCGCATCCGCCAACTCCTTGCCCCACTCAACCACCCCGCTACCGCCGCCCGCGTCTTGGCTGAACGCGCCATGAATGTGCGTCTTGAAGGTGGCTGTCAGGTGCCGATTGGCAGCTATGCCGAACTGGAAGGCGATACACTGTGGCTGCGTGCGCTGGTTGGAGCCCCAGACGGCAGCCAAATGATCGTCGGTGAACGTAGAGGAAGCGCCTCCGATGCCGAACAACTCGGGATTGCACTGGCTGAAGAGCTGTTAGCAAAAGGAGCCAGCGCCATCCTTCAAGCCGTTTATCAAGGGTCAAGCTCATCATGACGATTCTGGTTACCCGTCCGTCACCAACTGGCGAACAACTGGTGACCCGTTTAAGAAAGCTTGGCTATCACGCCTGGCACAGTCCGCTGATCGAGTTTTCACCCGGACGAGAACTTGCCAGCTTGCCAACACTGTTACAGACGCTGCGCGCCGACGATCTGGTGTTTGCACTCTCACAACATGCGATTCACTACGCCGATCCGATGCTGGCACGAGCGGGCATCAGTTGGCCTGCCCATCTCGCTTATTATGCGATTGGTCGCACCACAGCACTGGCGCTGCATAAAATCAGCGCACACCCAGTAACCTATCCGCCTGAGCGCGAAACCAGCGAAACGCTCCTACAACTTCCTGGCCTGCAAGATGTTTCCGGTAAACGCGCATTATTGCTGCGCGGCAACGGCGGCAGGGAACTGCTGGGAGAAACGCTAACCGAACGCGGCGCACAGGTGACCTACTGTGAATGTTATCAGCGTAGAGACGTTCACTATGACGGGCTAGAGCAAAGCCGCCACTGGCAACAAATAGGCATCGACAAACTGGTGATCACCAGCGGAGAAATGCTACAACGGATCTATACTTTAGTACCTGATTACTATCGGGCTTCTTGGTTACTCGGCTGCCAACTGATCGTCGTCAGCGAACGGCTGGCAGAACAGGCCCGTCAGCTTGGCTGGTGTGATATCCGAGTGGCTGATAACGCCGATAACGATGCGCTCGTGCGCGCACTACAATAAACCTGATCATGGGATGTACCATTATGACGGAACACAATACCCCCACAGCTCCATCCGACGAGGTTGCTGAACGGGTTGAACCCGCGCATCAGCAGCAGGATCACGCACCGCAACCCAAACGCAGTGGTGCCGTGCTGGGGGGCATCGCAATTGTGATTGCACTGGCCATAGGCGCAGGGTTGTATTACCACGGCCACCAGCAGGCGCAGAAAGAAAATGCCACGGTTCAACGTCTGGAAGCGCAGTTCAACGCATTGCAGCAACAGCATAAGCAAGAGCAACAGCAGTGGCTGGACGCTCAGCAGCAGCAAAGCAAAGCGCAGGACACGGCTACACAGCGTCTGGAGGCGCTAACACGTCAGTCAGATGAACTGCGCGATAAACTGGCGGCACTTTCCAGCCATGACACCAATACCTGGCTGATCGCTCAGGCGGATTTTCTGGTAAAACTGGCAGGACGTAAGCTGTGGAGCGACAAAGACGTCACCACCGCAGGCGCGTTGCTGAAAAGCGCGGACGCAAGCTTGGCGGAAATGAACGATCCCAGCCTGATAGAAATCCGCCGCGCGCTGACCAGCGACATCGGAGCGCTGGCAGGCGTGAGCCAGGTGGATTTTGACGGCATCATCCTGAAAGTGAATCAGCTCACCGACCAGTTGGACAACTTGCAGCTCGCCGATAACAGCACCGATGAAGCGCCAATGGACGCCAACAGTACAGAACTGTCCGCCTCCTTGAGCGAATGGCGACAAAATCTCAGCAAGAGCTGGCACAATTTCATGGCGGATTTTATCACCATTCGCCGTCGCGACAGCGCTGCCGAACCGTTGCTGGCGCCCAATCAGGATGTGTACCTGCGTGAGAATATCCGTTCACGCTTGCTGGTTGCCGCCCAAGCTATTCCTCGTCACCAGAATGAAGTGTACAAACAGTCGCTGGAAACGGCCGCAACCTGGGTTCGTGCCTACTTCGATACCACCGATCCCACAACGCAGGCCTTTTTGGATCAGCTCGATGCCTTAAGCCAACAGTCGGTTTCACTGGATGTCCCAATGGAGCTACAAAGCCAAGCGCTGCTGGAAAAACTGATGCAAACGCGCGTTCGTAACCTGCTGGCTCAGGCGCCAGCCACGCAGCAGGGGGAATGAGCATGCTAAAAGTCTTATTGCTGTTCCTGATCCTGATCGCTGGCGTTGTGATCGGCCCGATCGTCGCGGGTCACCAAGGCTACGTTCTGATCCAGACGGATGATTATGATATTCAAACCAGCGTGACCGGTCTGGTCATTATGCTGGTGCTGTTTTTCCTCGCCTTTCTGGCAGTGGAATGGGTACTCCGCCGGCTCTTTCGTACCGGATCCCGCACGCGCGGCTGGTTCCTCGGTCGCAAACGCACTCGCGCCAGAAAGCAAACCAAAGCCGCGTTGCTCAAGCTGGCCGAAGGGGATTATTTACAGGTAGAGAAGCTACTGACGCGTAATGCCGATCATGCCGAGCAGCCCGTGGTGAACTACCTGCTGGCAGCCGAAGCCGCCCAACAGCGCGGTGACGAATTCCGCACCAAACAATATCTGGAGCGTGCCGCCGAGGTTGCAGATACCGATCAGCTTCCGGTGGATATTACGCGCGTGCGTATTCAGCTAGCGCGTAATGAAGATCATGCCGCACGTCACGGCGTGGACAAACTGCTGGAAGTTGCGCCCCGCCACCCAGAGGTGCTGCGTTTGGCGGAGCAGGCTTTCCTGCGTACTCACGCCTATAGTGCGCTGCTGGATATTCTGCCTGCGATGCGCAAGATCAACCTGTACCCTGAAGAACGTTTGCTGGATCTACAGCAGCAGGCCTATATCGGCCTGATGAATCAGGCAATGGCGGATGGCGGCAGCGAAGGGCTGAAGTCGTGGTGGAACAATCAGAGCCGTAAAGTGCGCCATGAGATTCCGCTTCAGGTCGCAATGGCTGAGCATTTGATCGAATGTGACGATCATGATACCGCTCAGAAGATCATTCTCGACGGCCTGAAACGTCAATATGACGAGCGGTTGATCCTGTTGATGCCACGCCTCAAAGCCGGAAACCCGGAACAACTGGAAAAAGTGCTACACCAGTACATCAAGCAGCAAGGAGCAACCCCGCTGTTGAGCAGCACGTTAGGACAATTGCTGATGAGACACGGCGAATGGCAGCAGGCCAGCGACGCCTTCCGTACTGCGCTGGAGCTCCGCCCGGACGCTTATGATTATGCCTGGCGCGCCGACGCTCTCGATCGGTTGCGTCTGCCGGATGAAGCAGCACAAATGCGGCGCCAAGGGTTACTGCTCACGCTACAGCAGCCTGCCGACTGATCGCTACGCCATCCCTTTCATAAGGCTCCTTTTTGGAGCCTTTCTCTTTTTATGGGCTGTTTTTTATAAACGGCTTCATCTAGCACGACAGCAGACGGCGACCGAACATTTTCATCAGACGAAAAAAAACGCTTACCGATAAACGGTAAGCGTTGAAAATATCAGGTCTGTCAGACAACAGAATGGTGCCTCACTCAACGTTATGTCCGGAAAGCCCGATGGAGATTGGCATCTTCATCTGGAGTTGGACGATAGGCACCTCAAATTGGCTCTGCGTCATTCCCAGGATTATGAAGCCGAAGCAAACATAGGAAGTGGAATGAGCATCTACCCGTATATTTAAGCACGAATTATGCCAAAACGCATTAATTTATTACCACCGCCTCTCAATTAAATGGTAACTCACTAATAATAAATGTTATTTTTATTTCTTCACGGGAAGAAAAGCAAACGTACACAAGGTGATAAAAACGAGACTCCGCTCACAAAATATGTCGCTATTCAGAGACGGATTTATCATAAAAAATATTAGTGATTATTAATCAATGGGTTAAGTGTCTCTTTTTTGCGACAGCAAAACCCCTAGAGTGTCGTGTTTTTCCGACAGCCCTATCAAAGCTGCTGATTCAATTTAGAAAAAGGGAAATATCCGCGCCGGAAAACAGACGCGGACAGAGTTGACTTAATGATAGGAGACTAGCGGGAAGAGAGTTGCTCTAAGCTCTGCTTCGCCATCTGATACAAATAGTGTGCAGTCGGGAACAGTGCGCGATCGTCAACGCGGAATTTCGGGTGGTGCAGCGCATATGGCCCGCCGGAGCCGACCATCATGAACGTACCCGGCAGTTTCTGCTGATAGAACGCAAAATCTTCACCAATCGGGCTAGCTTCCACGCGACGTGCTTCAAACCCTTCGTCACTTGCCACATTCAGCGCAAACTCAACCCACTCCGGCGTGTTGATCACCGATGGCGGCCCTGCATGCCACAGGAACTCGATTTCCGCGCCAAAGGTGCTGGCAATACCCGCCACGATCTGGCGGAAACGCTGTTCAATCAAATCACGCGCATCCTGATTGAACGTTCTGACCGTACCTTCAACGTAGGCAGTATCAGGGATAACGTTCCAGGTGCTGCCGCTATGAACCTGAGTAATCGACACCACCGCGTTGTTGTCAGAAGACACCGTACGGCTGATGATGGTCTGTACGGCAGAAATCAACTGACCCAGAATGATAATCGGATCGTTGCCTTCATGTGGCTTCGCGGCATGACAGCCTTTCGCCGCAATCTTGATCTCAAAGCGGTCAACACCCGCCGTCAACGCGCCATCTTTCCCGCCGATCACGCCAACAGGCAGCGTCGGATCGTTGTGGATACCGAAAATCGCTACCGCATTGTCCAACGCACCAACCGCAATGACTTCCGGCGCGCCCAGCCCGGTTTCTTCGGCAGCCTGGAATAAAATTCGCACCGTGCCTTTCAGCTCCGGCTCGATTTTCTTCAGCAGAATCGCCGCGCCCAGCGCAGCGGAAGAGTGAAAATCATGACCGCAGGCGTGCATCACCCCTTTATTGAGCGACGTGAATTCTACGCCAGACTCTTCTTCAATCGGCAGGGCGTCGATGTCCGAACGGACCACGACCAGCGGGCCATCCTGAAGGCCGCCCACTTCGGCAACCAAACCCGTTTTCAGCGGCAGATCGAGGATGCGAATCCCCTCTTTTTCCAATACCGCACGAATCTTCTTCGTGGTTTCAAACTCCTGATTCGACAGTTCAGGGTTGCGGTGTAAGTCGTGGCGAAACGCCTGAATAAACTGAGCCAGAGGCTCGTGCTGAGGTGCTGTTCTCATTAATACTTGCTCCACATTATCGTGCCCTGCCTGACAGGGCGGCCTTGTTCAGGCGTGCAGGTGTGTCTACGTATACGTTAAATATCGTACTCAAGCGGCTCAGGCAGCTTGGTCAACTGACGCAAGAAACGCTGGGTCTGCGGGTTGTCCGAGAAGCTAATGACTTGCTCCGCCGGACCTTCTTCAACGATGTGCCCGTCCGCCATGAAGATCACACGGTCAGCCACTTCTTTCGCAAACTGCATTTCATGGGTAACGATCACCATCGTGGTGTCGTTCTTCGCCAGCTTCTGAATAACCTGAAGCACTTCGTGTACCCTTTCCGGGTCCAGCGCCGAGGTCGGTTCATCAAACAAAATCGCCTTAGGATCGACTGCCAGCGCACGCGCAATACTCACGCGCTGCTGCTGCCCGCCGGATAACGTCACCGGATACTGCGCCGCCTGCGGCAGCAGACCGACTTGTTCCAGCAAAGCCAGACCGATTTCATCCGCCTGCTTCTTCGGCATTTTTTTCACAACAATCAGCGCTTCCGTCACATTCTCCAGCGCCGTCTTGTTCTTAAACAGGTTATAGCTCTGGAACACCATCGCCGTCTGGCGACGCAGCGCGTAGGCTTCTTTAGAAGAGTAACGACGCGTATCCAGCGTTTGGTCGCCAATGTGAATGGTGCCCGATTCTGGGGTTTCCAGCAGGTTCAGACAACGCAGCAGCGTGGATTTACCCGACCCGGATGGGCCGATAATCGCCACGACTTCGCCTTTCGCGATATCCAGACTAATGTTGTCCAATACCACCTGATCGCCAAAGCGTTTAGAAAGATTCTTTACACTGATCATGTCAGCCCCTTATCGCTGTAGCGAGTGATTCAGTTTCTTCTCCAGCTGCTTTTGCAGCCAGGAATAAACCATGATCACCAACCAGTAAATCAGACCCACAACCAGGAAGGTCTCAAAGAAACGCAGAGATTCGGCGGCAATCATTTTGCCTTCCGCGAACAGTTCGGAGACACCCAACGCAAAAGCCACCGAAGTATCTTTAATCAGAGAAATGAAGGTGTTCCCCGTCGCGGGTAGCGCATTCAGCATGGCCTGAGGCAACACGATGCGGCGATAGACCTGTGCTTTACTCATGCCAATGGATAGACCCGCTTCCGTCTGACCGAAATCCACCGAGGCCAAGCCCGCACGGAAAATTTCTGCCATATAGGCGGACGTTTTCAGGCTAAAGCCGATAATCGCCGCCGTCATCGCATCCAGATTGGATAAGCCGGGGAACAGCTGCGGCAGGCCAAAGTAGATGATAAACAGTTGAACCAACGATGGAATGCCGCGGAACAGCGAGATATACAGTTCGACGATTTTTACTACCACGACGACCTTGCTTTCACGGACTAACGCCAGGATAAGGCCGAGAACCATAGCAAAAAACATCGAAACCACGGCAAGAAACAACGTGGTCGGCAAATACATTAATACCTGGGGAAAGACCTTTAACAGGTAAGCAAGATCGATATTCATGAGTAATACCATTAATGCTTCCACCGGCCATGTTGCGCCGGTGGAACAGGGTTATGACTAGGCTATATAACGAATCATCTGGCTACCGACATCACGAATCATCAATCTACGTAACGACTCGGCCAGAATGATGGCGTGAGGTTATTTAGCCGGTGATACCGTAATGTCTTCACCAAAATATTTTTCGGAGATCGCTTTCAGGCGTCCATCTGCACGCATTTTCGTTAACTCTGCATCGAACTGCTTACGCAACGCATCGCCTTTCTCGTCCTTATGGAACGGGAAGCTCACTTCTTCAATCACCAGCGGTTCACCAACCAGTTTGAACGGCAGGTTACGCTTATTGATTTCCGCCAGCAGAATAGGACGTGAATTCACGTAGCCTTCAACGCGCTTAGACAGCGCATCGTTCATCGCGCCATCGCGTGTTTCATAGGTGCGAATATTCACGCTGCCGTCGGCAAACGCTTTTTTCAGGTTGTTGACATGGTTGGAACCCAGAACCCCAGCAACCGTCTTCCCTTTCAGGTCAGCCAGTGTATTAATGTCCGCGTTGTCTTTGTGCGTCACAATCTGGCTGCCGTAGAAGCTGTAAGGCTGGGCAAAATTGTATTTTTCCTGACGCGCAGGCGTAATTGCCACCACATTCGCCACGGTATCCAGTTTTTTCGCTTCCAACTGCCCCATCAGGCCGCTGAAATCGGCGGTAACCCACTCAACTTTGTAGTTCAGATCTTTCGCAATGGCTTCCGTCACTTCAACGTCAAAGCCGACCAGCTTGTTATCTTGCTTGAAGCCGCTTGGATAGCTTTGGCCGGTTGAACCCACTTTCAGGACTTTTTCCTGCTCGGCGCTGCTTTTCCCAGAATCACAGCCGGCTACAAGAAAGGCGGTCGTCAGCGCCAGAACAGACAACGTTACTTTTTTCATCATTTTACTGCCTCTCTTTTTGAGTTTTTATCTTTCCACTGGTCATACAATTGGTTATCAAGGATTTTTTCCATCCAGATTGTCAGGTGTCCTTTCCCCAGATTCGTCTGCCCGACTTCCCTGAAACCATAATTTCTGTACATCTCAATCAGCCACGGGTGGTTTTGTGCCGTGCCAAGCGACACCGCAGGCGCTTTAAGCTGGTTAATCAGAATTTCTTCTTCCAACCAGCCCATCATTTGCTTACCCAACCCCTGTTTTTTATAGCCAGGGTGCGTGGCAAACCAGCCCAGATGAGGTAAACCGAACGGGCCTGGCTCCGGCCCCCACGGATAGCGGATGGTAAATGACGACACCATCTCTCCATCTTTCTCCATCACATAAACGCCGTGTGAGGCAATATGCGTGCGCACCATGTCGATATCCGCATGAGCAGCAGAGAAGTTGATACCTAACTGACGAATCGGCTCAAACGCCGCCAGCGCCAGCGCCAAAAAAGTTTCATCATCCGCAAGCGTAGCCTGACGAAATACGATACTCATAGTGTCACCTTATGCTGGCAGCAGGCCGGAGTTGTCCGCATAACGAATCACGTCATCAACCTTCTGCGGCGCACTACCAACGTAGTTAGCCGGATTCAGCCATTCGTCCAGATCGGCAGCAGTCACCTGCTCGGAAAGCACCGGATGGGTCAATAGCACCGATTTAAACGATTGATTCTGCTCGAATGCCTGCATAGAGCATTCGTAAACCAGATGGTGAGCGGTCTGCTTGCCGAGACGTTTACCAATCTCAAACATCACTTTTTCAGACAGCAGCAGGCCATTTTGCAGATCGAGGTTCGCCAGCATTTGCTTCTCATTGACGGACATCCCACGCAGGATGCCAAGCGCGTTCTGAAGCTGAGCGGACAGATAGATATTGATTTCCGGCAGCGCGATCCACTCCGCACGCCAGCTCATCGCATCACGCTCGTGCTCAACTTTCATGGATTCATGAATCAGCGCGGCGCTCTTGAACAGCGGTGCCGTCAGGCTCGCCAGCCCTTCCAGTGCGGCAGGGTTACGTTTATGCGGCATGGTGGTAGAACCGATTTTCCCTTCGGAGAACGGCTCTTCGATTTCGTTAATCTCGGTGCGCATCAGGTTGTACAGCTCGTTGCCGATTTTACCCAGCGTACCGCTGATCAGCACCGCAACAGAGGCGTATTCGGAGAAACGATCGCGGGCAGACTGCCAGCCGATATTCGGCGTATTCAGCCCCAGTTTATCCAGCGTCAGACGCTCGATTTCCGGCCCTTGTTCGCCAAAAGAAGCATAGGTACAGATAGCACCGTTGATATTGCCGACGAGAACACGTTGCTTGATTTCAGTCAGACGTTCGAGATGACGGATAAATTCATCCAGCCAGACGGCCAGTTTGAAGCCAAACGTGGTGGGAAGCGCCTGCATACCGTGGGTACGACCCGCCATCAGCGTGTGTTGATATTTCTTCGCCAGACGCTTCAGTTCAACGGCCAGCAGTTGTGTATCTCTTACAACAATATCAAAAGATTGTTTCAGCTGTAACACTGTCGCGGTATCAACGATGTCCTGTGTGGTAACACCATAGTGAATAAATTCACCCGCCGCGCCGCACTGTTTCTGAATCGCGGCAATCGTCGGCATCAGAGAGTGCTTCATGCGTGCCGCATCTTTTGCAATCTCTTCAACGTTAAGCGCGCTTGCGTCAGCGTTTTCTGCAATGGTTTTTGCCGCATCCAGCGGAATGACACCCAGTTCACCCTCGGCAAGCGCCAGGGCAACTTCGACTTCGACCTGTTTAGTCAGGCGATTATGCTCGGACCAGACGCCGCGCATTTCAGGCGTGCCAAAATTATTCCCTATAAGAAGAAAATCAATAAGATGTGATGCCATAATTAACTCGTTAGTGTTGGATTTATCAGGCGGGGATTTATGTCGTCTTTTTAATTTTTAAAAATATAACATGCGGAAATTATGTGCTTTATACCTTTGGGATCTATCTTAGATCAAAAAGTTTGATTGCAAACTATGCATGTAGAAATGTTCGCTAACACTCTCTCCCAAGCGGAAAAGCCCGTTTGTCACTTTACTCTTCCTACAATAAAACTTCTTATCCGTATGACTGCTGACGAAGGATTATCATGCTTTCCCACACGACATTACGCATGCCCCGTACCCTATTGATTACCATGATCATTATTTCTTCATTCTCTACTCAGGCACAGGCTCAGGACCGCTACCAGTTGGAAAAGGTGGTTGAAGTCAGCCGTCATGGCGTACGTCCTCCAACAGAATCCAACACGACGACGCTGGAGTCCGGCACGGCACGAGAGTGGCCACAGTGGGTCACGCGCGACGGTGAATTAACCGGACACGGCTATGCTGCCACTGTGCTAAAAGGCCACTATGAAGGCGAATATTATCGTCAACAGCATCTATTCGCTTCAGGTTGTCCCACAGAACAACAGATTTATGTGCTCGCCAGCCCGTTACAACGCACCCGTGCGACCGCACAGGCCTATGTGGATGGCATGTTTCCCGGCTGTGGCGTGGCGACACATGCCGTTGAGGATGAAAAACAGGACCCACTGTTCCACGGGGATAAAATGGGGATTGGCACGCTTGACCCTGAACGGGCCAAGGCCGAGGTACTGAAAGCGATGGGAGGCGATCTCAATACCGCCTATCAACATCTTCAGCCCAGCGTAGAGCAGTTGAAGCAGATCGTATGTAAAGCGGATAAACCGTGCCCGGTGTTTGATAAACCGTGGGCGATAAAACAGGATAAAGATGGTTCGATTTCTATCAGCGGTCTGAATACGCTGGCAAATATGAGCGAGGTTTTCCTGCTGGAGTACAGCGAGAATCTGCCGCAGGCGCAGGTCGCGTTTGGTCACGTCAGCAACACGCAGGATCTCACTCCGTTGATGGCTCCGATGACGGCTAAATACGATTTTACCAATGACGTTCCCTATATCGCACAGCGTGGCGGTTCGCTATTTATGCAGCAAATCGCACAGGCTCTGGCACAGGGAACGCAGGAAGAGCAAGACACCACACAAGGGGAGCCGCCAGCAGCCCCTTACTTACTGTATGTCGCCCATGACACCAACATCGCCTACCTACGCACGATGTTGCAGTTCCATTGGCAATTACCCGGCGATACCGCCGATAACATTCCCCCCGCAGGTAGCTTGGTATTCGAACGCTGGCGTGACACCACCACGCAACAGCGCTTTTTGCGCATCTATTTCCAGACACAATCGCTGGATCAGATCCGTTCTCTGACGCCGCTGAGCGGCCAGCAAACGCTACTGAGAGAAGAATTGACCTCTCAGGGCTGCCAGCAGACGGAGAAAGGTACACTATGTCCTTTCGATACCGCTTTGAAATCCATGCGAAAAAGTATCGATAGCAGCGCACTGGCACCTGTGCATTACGCGCGGTAACGCACGATATCGCAGGGAACCACAACGTCTTGTCGGGTTAACGAACCCGACAAGATTTTCGCAAGAAGACAAATCGCAGACGAAAAAAAAGCACATCTTCCGATGTGCTTTTTTTTGTAATTGGTCGGCGAGAGAGGATTCGAACCTCCGACCCACTGGTCCCAAACCAGTTGCGCTACCAAGCTGCGCTACTCGCCGAATATACTGCTTTTTCGAACATCACTGATGTTCTCGTTTGTGTGGTGCGAAGAGAGGGACTTGAACCCTCACGTCCGTAAGAACACTAACACCTGAAGCTAGCGCGTCTACCAATTCCGCCACCTTCGCATAACTCACAAACTGTCAATCAAGAACTATATCTGCAAAATCTGGGGTGGCTAATGGGACTCGAACCCACGACAACTGGAATCACAATCCAGGGCTCTACCAACTGAGCTATAGCCACCATCACCACACTTTACATCAACTACTTATTACGCGGTACTTCCTTTTTACGGGATACTTTCTTTGTTAAGAAAAGTGTACCACCGCAGCTCTTGCACACAACATACTTCATAAAAATATAATGGTGCGCCCGACAGGATTCGAACCTGAGACCTCTGCCTCCGGAGGGCAGCGCTCTATCCAGCTGAGCTACGGGCGCTTAGCGCCGTTGCGGGGCGGGATATTACGGGCTTAGCGACTGGCTGTCTAGTGCTTTTTTATCGAAATGATGCGTTTGGTTATGATTTACTCATTCCAAGCTAAATAACAGACAGTTATGCCCTTCCCGCCCCTGAATGCGACGATTTACTCGCTGTGACAGATAAAAACTACAACCGCCTGCTGTAGTGATAAGCAACATACTTCAACAGCTTAAACTGCCGAAAAATACGGCTCGGCTGGGACAGCAAGCGATACAGCCACTCCAACCCTAAGTTTTGCCACACTAACGGAGCACGCTTGACATGCCCGGTAAAGACGTCATACGTTCCGCCCACGCCCATATACAAGGCGTCAGGATAGTGGTGGCGACAATCGCGCATCAGAATTTCCTGTCGTGGCGACCCCATCGCGACGGTAACAATCTGCGCACCGCTGGCGCGAATGCGCTCAAACAACGCATCGCGCTGCTCTGGCGCAAAATAGCCATCCTGACTGCCGACAATATTCACGTTCCACTGCGCCCGCAGCTTCACTTCCGTTTGTGCCAGCACATCAGGTTTGCCGCCCACCAGAAAAACCGGCGTTCCCTCCTTGCCCGCTCGTGCCATTAGCGCTTCCCACAGATCAGCGCCTGCAATCCGCGTGACATCAGCCTGCGGGTACTTGCGCCGAATCGAACGCACAATGCTAATACCGTCCGCATACTTATACTCTGCACGATCGAGCAGCGTACGCAGCGCCACATCTTTCTCTGCCGTCAGCACTTTCTCAGCGTTAATCGCGACGAGCGTGCCCGTTTGAACCCGTTCTCCTGCAAACAGGTAATCAACAAACTGCGCCATATTACGAAAACCGTGAATGGGCAAACCACGAATGGTATACAGAGGAATGCTCTCTGTGGCTTTTAACGCTGTCATCGCTGCTCCTTTATCACAGGATCCGGTACGGTATTGGGTGTCGGCACCAGCGGCGTCGCACGCATACGCATCAGGCGCTGCCGGATTAGCCCGGCGCTTTCCAGCAGCCAGTAAAGCAGTTTGGCAACGAGTAGACTCAGGCCAAATACCAGACAGAAAAAAACCACACGTGAAACAAAGGAATCGACACCTTCACGCGTCAGCACAATGATATTGAACACCGCGCCGAAACAGAACGCCTGCAAAATAGCGGCCTTATAGCGGTTGCTGTCGTGTTTTCCTAACTCGTACACCCAGTCGAACCATTTGATCACTAACCCGACGGCAATTGCGCCGAGCGGGATAAACAGTACACCGCCCATCACTATCAGTGACCCTAGCAGCGTGGGAGAGATTGCCAGCCCGGAGTGGTTATTCAACACTTCCCAAGTGAAATAGTTCGCACTGTTCAACACCAGATTCGGACGGTCCGGCCATAGCCAGGAGGGAATGAAAACATAGAAATCACGGGCAATCGGTGCCAACCCCTGAAATTCAATCTTGTCGTAGTTCTGCCACAGCAGCGCCAGATTTTCCCAGGGTGAGAAGGTGTCACGGGTTAAATAGAGGAAAGTATAAAAGGCGTAATCACCGCTGACATCCAGCCCATAGCGCTTCAGTGCCAGCCAGAACATCCCGACAATCCCGAACGCGCCTGCCGCAACCAGCATCCACAGCGTAATCCAGCCGCGCACAATGCCAATAAACAGAAACAGCGCAAAGGCGATGATCAGATTCGCACGCGTTCCGCCAACAATCACGTAGGTCAGCATCCCAAATGCAACCGTACCCATGAGGAACATCAGCCACGCACGCTGCGTCTGACGCAGGAAATACACCACCAGCATCGCCGGAATGAAGAAGTAGAAGAAGCGTTTCAACGCCACGCCGGATACTTCACTGGAGAATATCTGGCTGTAAGAGCGCAGCTTAAACAGCAAAAAACCATTATTGAGAAAGAAAATACCGACGGTAGCGACCGCGATCAACGCCAGCAACAGCCAGGTCAGATTGGCTTCAACCCGATTCACCGTCAGGAGTGGCGCACGCGGCGCTGAGGCTTTCTGACGCAGGCGCGTCTTATAGCTGACGTAATAGATCGCATAGAACGCTGTCGCGGACAGCATCGCCTGAAGCAGGTACTGTACGGGAACGACCTCAACGCCGAACCGAAACACCAGTACGCAGGTAAACGGAAAACCGAAATAGAACGTCAATAAATAGAGCAATGAAAACAGTACGTTAAAGTTAAAACGCACCCGCCGAAACTCCATCCAGGTCAGGCTCAGGATAAAGATGACTGACATCAGGTAGACGACAAACAGCCCACCAAATTGCCCCAGCGTCATGTTGGTTCTCCCGTCGCCAACGCCAGCGCTTCTCGCCAGCCTTGCAGATAATTGGGATTAAAGAACGCGATCTGGTGCTTATCGACCGATGCCAGCTGGCGCTGCGCCTCACGCACTAGCGCTTCATCCAACTCGTCACCGTAAAACAGCACGGGCAGCTCCTGTTCCGTCAGATCCTGCCAGAACGGATTTTGCCGACTGATCACGAACGGCACGCCAAACTGAATCAGCAGGCATAACGTCCCGATGCCCTGCTGGCGGTCGAAAATAAAATAACCCAAATCGCAGGCGCGCAGCATGTTGAGATAATCATCAAACGCCAGTTGATCCTTTAGCAGTTGGAAATTTTTCACGCCGAACAGCGCCAAACCGTCTTTTTCCACCTGTGCGATGTAGGATTCGTTATTCGCGGGGTAGCCCATTGGCACAATCACCCGCACATTTTTCCCGAACTGCTTGTGAATCGCCCGCAGCGCTTCCTGATGACGATTCGTGCGATCGCCAGAATTGCCGACCAGAATCGTCATCGGACCTGCCAGCGGTTTATCCACCTGCATGCCCGTTAGCGCTGGATTCATGCGCGTTGGGAAGTACAGCAATGACGTCGGCACGCGGGGCGAACGCTGCTGATACCACGCCAGATCGCCACGCGTAGCAAACACGTGTCCAACACGCTTTTGTGCCATCCGCCGAAGCCAATAAAACAGGCGATATTTCAGGCCGCTCGCTTCTTCATACAAATCCGCGCCCCACACATGCCAGTAAACCTGCTCGGATTTGATTTTTCCGCTCAGCAACGCCAGCCACAGCGTGGGGTTAAACTGCCCATGCAGGAAAAAGCGCATCTTGCGGTTCGCTTTCGCTCTGGCAATGACGGCCTCTGCCAGCGTTTTCTTATCCACGCAGGTTTCGATACGCAACGCGGGGAAATCAGCCGATGAAATGCCCTCGCGGGAGGCCACGATGAAGTGCCGAATCTGCGGTTCGGGGAGTTCCGTCGCCAGTACGTCGTTAAAAAAACGTAAAACGGTCTGGTTATGATGCGGGATGTCAGATCCCAATACATGAATCAGTGTCGTCATGCTCGCCTACGGTAAATAATGAATACGCAACAACAAAGCAAAAAATAGACCAGGTAGGTTGCCATATAGGCCTGTGCCGCACCTTGTGCGCCATACAGTGGAATTAGCCAATGGGAAAAACCAGTCAACAGGAGAAACTGGCTCACTTCCGTGAGCAGGTAAAAGCGCAGCGCCGCTTTCGCAATGACCAGATAGCCAAAGACGTAAGCGCCCACTTTCATTACATCGCCTACCAATTGCCAAACGAAGAGATCGCGCATCGCCGTGAACTCGCTGGAGAACAGCAGCCAGATGGCAAAATCTCGCAGCAGCCACACGCAAAAGCTGACGCCCGCCACGACGGGTAATACAAACTTCAGCGAACGAACAATTTCCTGCGATAACGCGGCTTTATCCGTCAGACGCGAGAGTGTCGGTAACAGATAAACGGTAAAAGAAGCGGTAATAAATTGCAGGTAAGCATCGGAAATACTGCTGACGCCCTGCCAAATACCCACTTCGTCCCAGCTATAATGTTCCGCCAGCAGGTTACGCATCATGATGTACGCAACGGGCAGAGTCACCGCAGTCATCAACGCCATCAGCGTGAACTTGCCCAACTGACCCGCAATGGCGCGATCCCACGTTGGTTTTAGCGACGCCAGCGACAGCGGCGTACGTCGCAGTAGCATGATGCCCGCGGGAATCACCAACAACGCGGGCACCAGCGCCAGCCCTACCAAAGCGCCAACGTAGCCGCCCAGTTGCAGGCAGAGCCAAAAGGCCGCCAGCCCGATCAGGCTGCCGCCGATCATCGCCAGCGCGTTACCTATCGCATCCCGATAGCCCTTGAGAATCGCCAGAAACAGGTTGGCGTAGGCGATACCCATCTGGATGAACGCCAGCGCACGCACCACATCGCGATAGTCATCATGTCCAAACAGCAGATTGGCGATAGGCGTTGCAGCGGAAAGAAAGAGAATCGCCAACAGCGTCGAGAACCCCAGCACCAGCGTGACTGACGTACCGAGCAGCGGCCTGAGCCGTTCCGGCTGTTGCTGGTACTCCGCCACGTATTTGGTGACGCCGTTGAAGATCCCTGCGCCAGCTAATACGCCCAACACCGTAATCAACTGGCGGAAATTCCCTGCCATCCCCACGCCACTGGGGCCAAAGGCGACCGCCAGCAGCTTGACGACAACCAGCCCCGCGCCGATTTTTATCAGCGTGGAGCCAGCCGTCCATATCGATGCTTTCGCCAACGACATATCAGGAGAAGAAACTCAGAATGGTATTGATGACCGTCCGCTGATTAACGTCTGACAGGTTATAGAACAGCGGTAAACGCACCAGCCGCTCGCTTTCCTGCGTGGTGTAACGATCTTCACCAGAGAATTGACCGAAATTCAGACCCGCTGGGCAGCTATGCAGCGGAATATAATGAAAGACCGTTAGGATTTCGGCTTCTTTCATGTAATTGATAAATGCGCTGCGATCGTCTTGGGAGCTGAGTTTGATATAAAACATATGCGCGTTGTGAATGCCATTGGCAGGTACAGTCGGCAGCGTAATACGCCCAGCGTCGGCCAATGATTTGAATGCCGCATAGTAGTTCTGCCACAGCTTCAGGCGGCGCTCGTTGATCGGCCGAGCCGCTTCCAACTGCGCCCAGAGATAAGCAGCCTGAATGTCCGCCATCAGGTAGCTTGAACCGATATCACGCCACGTGTATTTATCTACCTGTCCGCGGAAAAACTGGCTACGGTTCGTTCCTTTTTCACGGATGATTTCCGCGCGCTCCACCAATCTGGCGTCATTAATCAGCGTGGCGCCCCCCTCGCCGCCCGAGGTGTAGTTCTTGGTCTCATGAAAGCTGAAGCAGCCGATATGACCAATGGAACCCAAAACGCGGCCTTTGTAGCTAGACATCACACCCTGCGCGGCATCTTCCACGACATATAAATCGTATTTCTTCGCCAGCGCCATAATCGCGTCCATCTCGCAGGCCACACCCGCGTAGTGAACTGGCACGATAATGCGCGTCTTTTCCGTAATGGCCGCTTCGATTTTCGTCTCGTCAATGTTCATGGTATCCGGGCGGATATCGACAAACACGATTTTCGCACCGCGCAGCACAAAGGCGTTAGCCGTGGAAACGAAGGTATAGCTCGGCATGATCACTTCATCGCCGGGCTTAACGTCCAGCAGGATCGCAGCCATCTCCAGCGAAGCGGTGCAGGACGGCGTGAGCAGGACTTTTTTACTGCCGGAATAATGTTCCAGCCACTGCTGACAACGGCGGGTAAACCCACCATCGCCGCACAACTTACCGCTGCTCATGGCAGCCTGCATATAATCCAGTTCCGTACCGACAACCGGTGGCGCATTAAATGGAATCATGTGATCACCTGTATAACCAATACGCCGTGCTCTCAATCATGGCACCACGGCGAAGATAAAGACGAAGCGCCGCCACGTTGCCAACCTGCGTCGCGACTCGAAGACGAATCAGTCCTTGTTGTCGGCACCACGTTTCCGCCAGCGCCATCAGCTGTGAACCGATACCGCGTACCGCCACACCCGGCCAAACGCCCAGCAGCCCGATACGGGCATCCGTGTCATCCACTCTACGTAGCGTGACCCATCCTTGTGGATTGCCGACGGCATCCTCCGCCAGTAAACAGCAGTGATCGAACGTACCGCGCACGGCATTTTCAATCCACTGCGCATAGAAACGCCCGCTATCTTCCGGCTGGTACCACGGAGAACGAAAACGGCTCAGCGCAAACACGCGTGATGCCGCGTCCCTCAGTGCTGGGATATCGTCGGGCGCGGCTTCACGCCAGCGCGGTAGCGGCGTAACCACGGTAGACCGCTCCAGCGATAAACTGAGATCAACTTCGCCTTCCACCAATCGAAAACCCAGATCGGCAAGCGCGTCCACCAGCACCAAATTGTCCGCCGCTATTTTAGCCTGCGTCAGCGTAAATGCGCTCAGCGAATCAGGCGCCAATGCGGGCGCAGACGGCGAAAAATTCAGCTTAGCGCTGTCAATCTGGAAGAAGTCACTCTCCCAGCCCAGCGGTTCAACCGTAGCGCGAATCTCTCCCTTTCCAATGGATATCGGATGGGGCATCGTTTCGCTCCTTTCTTTTCCGCCATCAGACGCAGGTTTAATCATTCAGTCCTAAACGTTCGCCGGCATAAGAACCATCCTGCACGCTGCGCCACCATTTTTCGTTATTCAGATACCAACTGACGGTTTTTCTCATGCCCGTCTCAAACGTTTCTTCTGGACACCAGCCCAGCTCACGTTCAATTTTCCCGGCATCGATCGCGTAACGCATATCGTGGCCTGGTCGGTCTTTCACGTAGGTGATGAGATCGCGGTAATGCGCTACGCCAGCAGGCTTATTCGGTGCCAGCTCTTCCAGCAGCGCGCAAATGGTCTGCACGACTTCAATGTTTTTGCGCTCGTTGTGACCACCGATGTTATACGTCTCGCCGATTTCGCCTTCTGTCACCACTTTGTACAGTGCGCGAGCATGGTCTTCGACAAACAGCCAGTCACGGATTTGCGCGCCGTCACCGTAAACCGGTAAGGGTTTGCCTGCGACCGCATTCAGGATCACCAGCGGAATCAGCTTCTCTGGGAAATGGTAAGGGCCGTAGTTATTCGAGCAGTTGGTGATAATCGTCGGGAACCCGTAGGTACGCAGCCAGGCGCGAACAAGGTGGTCGCTGGAGGCTTTCGATGCGGAATAAGGGCTGCTTGGCGCATAAGGCGTGGTTTCTGTAAACAGATCCTCCGTCCCATGCAGGTCACCAAACACTTCATCGGTAGAGATATGGTGAAAACGGAACACACGTTTGTCCGCATCAGCCAAGTTCTGCCAGTAATGACGAGCTGCTTCCAGCATCGTATAGGTGCCGACAATATTGGTTTCGATAAAGGCCGCTGGGCCATCGATAGAGCGATCGACGTGGCTTTCTGCCGCTAAATGCATCACCAGCGCGGGCTGGTAAGCGGTAAAGACACGGTCCAGTTCCGCACGATCGCAGATATCCACCTGCTCGAACGCGAAGCGTGAGCTATCAGCGACAGGGGCCAGCGAAGACAGGTTCCCCGCATAGGTCAGTTTATCGACAACGACAACACTATCCTGCGTTTCCGTCAGAATATATCTGACCAGCGCCGAACCAATAAATCCTGCACCGCCAGTAATTAAAATACGTTTCAACGCCATACCCCTTTAGTATCAATGACCCACTGTTGTTTAACATCTTCTGGATTAATCGCTTTAAACTGACGGTGGTCGACTAACATGACCAGCACATCGGCTTCTTTTAATGCACTGCTGGTATCGACCAGTTTCACCTGCCCGGCCAATACGGACGGCAGGTGTTTAACATTCGGTTCGACGGCTAACGTCACGCCGGTATTCCACTGTGCAATCATGGACGTAATCCCTACCGCAGGGCTTTCACGCAGATCGTCAATGTCGGGCTTGAACGCCAGCCCGAAGCAGGCCACCGTGACCTCGCTGGCACGTTTATCCGTTTGTGCCAGATAATCCGCTACGGCCGCTTTGACGCGATCCACCACCCAGAGCGGTTTGCCATCGTTGACCAGTCTGGCGGTATGAATCAATCGAGCCTGCTGCGGGTTCTGCGCCACAATAAACCAGGGATCGACCGCAATACAGTGCCCGCCGACGCCAGGGCCGGGTTGCAGGATATTGACGCGAGGATGGCGGTTTGCCAATCGGATAAGTTCCCATACGTTAATGTTTTGTTCGGCACAAATCAGCGAGAGCTCATTGGCGAAAGCAATGTTGACATCGCGGAAGCTGTTTTCGGTCAGCTTGCACATTTCGGCGGTGCGGGAGTTAGTAACCACACACTCACCTTCGAGAAAGATTTTGTACAGTTCGCTCGCGCGAGCAGAGCACACCGAGGTCATGCCGCCAATGACACGATCGTTTTTAATCAGCTCAACCACAACCTGACCGGGCAGCACGCGTTCAGGGCAATAGGCAATATTGATGTCCGCCGTTTCCCCCACCTGCTGCGGGAACGTCAAGTCTGCACGCATCTCAGCCAGCCATTCAGCCATTTGCTCGGTTGCCCCTACGGGGGATGTCGATTCCAGAATCACCAGATCGCCTTTCTTCAGAACAGGCGCGATGGACGCTGCCGCAGCCTGAACGTAGGTCAAATCGGGTTCGTGATCGCCTTTGAAAGGAGTAGGAACGGCGATCAGAAAGGCATCGGCTGGCACGGGTTTTGTCATGGCCTGAAGGTAGCCGTTTTCTACTGCCACTTTGACCAATGAATCCAGATCGGGCTCAACAATATGGATTTCGCCACGATTAATGGTTTCAACCGCCAGTTTGTTCACATCAATACCGATGACTTTTTTCTGGCGCGATGCAAAGGCCGCTGCGGTGGGTAAACCGATATAGCCTAAACCGATTACGGAAATGGTAGTAAAGCTCATAGTGTCACCTGATAATTTTATGTCGGGCCGTCGCATAGCGACGTTTAAAATCGCTCCTGGCGATTTTTTAAAGCATCAACGATGCGTTGACAGGCTTGTCCATCTCCATAAGGGTTGTGAGCATGGCTCATTGCCTGATACGCCTCGTCATCCGTTAGCAGCATCGATACCGCATCGACAATGTTAGCCACTTCTGTACCCACCAGCTTGACCGTGCCCGCTTCAACCGCCTCTGGCCGCTCTGTTGTATCACGCATCACCAATACGGGCTTACCTAACGACGGCGCTTCTTCCTGAATGCCACCAGAATCGGTCAAAATCATGTAAGAACGGTTCATCAGGTACACGAAAGGCAAATAATCCTGTGGCGCAATCAGCATCACATTATCAATGCCGCTCAGGATGCGATTAACGGGTTCACTAACATTAGGATTCAGGTGAACCGGATACACAATCTGCACTTCAGGGTGGCGACGGGCAATATCCGCCAGCGCGCTACAAATGCGTTCAAAGCCGCCACCAAAACTTTCGCGGCGGTGTCCGGTAACTAGAATCAGCTTCTTGTTATCGTCCAAAAAGGCATATTTTTCGTCAAGACCGCGGCGTAGCGCGGCATCCCCAAGGATACGATCACGTACCCAGAACAGCGCATCAATCACCGTATTACCCGTCACAGAAATATGCCGATCGGACAGATGTTCACGCAGTAAATTTTGGCGGGAATTTTCCGTTGGGGCGAAATGGTACATCGCCAAATGTCCGGTTAGTTTACGGTTAGCCTCTTCCGGCCAAGGCGAGTACAGATTGCCAGTGCGCAATCCCGCTTCTACATGGCCGACGGGGATACGATGATAGAAAGCCGCCAGACTGGTTGCCAACGTCGTGGTGGTATCGCCGTGTACCAACACCAAATCCGGCTTGAACTCTAACATGACCGGTTCAAGCCCCGATAAAATCCGGCAGGATATCTCACTCAGCCCCTGCCCTGGTCTCATAATATCCAGATCGTAGTCCGGCGTAATGTCGAACAAGCGCAGCACCTGATCCAACATCTCCCGATGCTGGGCTGTTACGCAAATTTTCGATTCAAAGGCTCCATCCTGAGCCAGAGCATGAACCAGCGGCGCCATTTTAATGGCTTCCGGCCGGGTGCCGAAAACAGTCAGTACTTTCACATTGAATCTCTTTAATCAGGTTAGACGCAGACGCTCGAGAGCGCCCAACGCACATTAGCAAGCTAGTTGGTTAGCGCGGACGGCGAGCCAAGGCAACACCGGCACCAACGAGCACACCAATCGCCCCCCACATCACCATCAGGAATGCTCGGCGCGGGCTGTCGCGCTTCACCGGTTCTTCCGGCGTCCGCAAATAACGATACGTCTGGAAACTGGCCTCAAGCGTTGGGCCAACGTTCAGCGTCGCCAACATCGCGCGATTTTGATCGTAATCTAGTTCGTAGTGGGGGCCGCTGGTCTGCAATGTTTCCAGTCGGGCTTGAAGCATCGGCCTGCCAAGCAGGAACATTTCCGATGCGGGGATTTCGTCTGCCGGCGTATCCGTCTGGCTGCGGCTAATACCTTGCTGTTGGGCGATTTTCAACGCCAGTTCAACGCTGCGGACTTCGCGATCGTAAATCGCTTTTGCCACCGCTTCCTGACGTTTGATCTGCGACTTCATGAAAATGGTTCTGGCAGCCCAGGCCCCCTTGATCTCTTCATTCAGATGGTTGGCGGCACGCTGGCTGGCAAAAGCCACATACTGACGAAGTAATGTGTTGGAATCCGCAGAGGTTTCCGCCACCAGTTTCACGGAATCATTGGTTTTTTTGCCATCGTCACGCGGTATAAACTGAATATTGCTGACCATTTCATCCAGTAGAGCGGCATCCGCTTTCGCGTCGCCTTCCAGACGCTGCTTGTAATAGTCAGTCTGCAGCCAGAAATCGCGACGGGTATCATAAGCCGCTAATTGCATGATGAATTCATCATAAGCATCAGCCGAAATAGATGGCTGCTCTGGCTGAGGAGTAGAGAAAGATCGCGCGTCGAGGTTACGCAGAAATTGCTGCTGCGAATAATACCCTCCCAGCATATTGACTGTCGGCTTGTCGGTAATCGCTGTCGCGCTCCATTCCTGTTTAACCAGATAGGAGTAGCCTAATGCTACAACGGCAAAAAGCAGGCCGATCGCTATAGGCCATACCTTTCCCCGCCACAGCAGACGAAATAAGCCACGGATATCCAGTTCGTTATCAATCAACGCATTCCCAGTAGACAAGTTCTCTGATTTCATTACTTCCCCAAAATTATTTGGTCAGGATGACTGCTTTTGCTCATCGGAATGCCGCATACGGCGTTTGATTCGCTTGATAAAACGGGCGACCCGCCATGCTCGTTTCAGGCAGTAGCCATACAGTAGGAATACAAGCAAAAATAGTGCCAACATGAACCATTCGGGGATAAAGAAGAAATATTCTCCCAACACGCCGACCGTAGCCAGCAAGGCAGCAGCAAGCGTAATCAGCACAAATGCTTGGCGGGAAGAAAAACCCGCCCGCATCATTAAATGATGAATGTGCTGTCGATCAGGTGAGAACGGGCTCATCCCTTTGCGTAAACGCCGATACATAATGGCGATCATATCAATCAGCGGGATAGCGATGATCCACAATGCCGTTACCGGATTAATCGGATGCTGTGGGCCTTGTGTCGTTTGAATCAGGATCCAGATAGCCGTGAAACCAATCATCGTGCTGCCCGCATCACCCATAAAGACTTTGTAGCGTCGCCCAAAGATACCGAGATTAAGCAGAATATAAGGCAGCGTCGCCGCGATCATGGCAAAACACCACAATGCCAGATTCGTATGGCCACTCAGATACAGCAAAAACCCCATCGCCCCAAACGAGACACTGGACAAGCCACCGAGCAACCCATCGATGCCGTCCACCATATTGAACGCATTAATCGCTGCCCAAACGGCAAACAGCGTGACCAGATAGCCAAACGGGCCCAGCGCCATTTGCCATGGGCCGAAAATGTGTCCCAAATTGTGTAGCGTCAAGCCAGCAAAGGCCATCATCACTGCCGCGACAAACGCTTGCACAACGGCGCGAATTTTCACACTGATATCAAAACGATCGTCCAGCATGCCGACAAATACCAGCACGCCCGCGCACAGCAGGTAAAGACGAAAGTTGGGGATATATTGGTCGGTAATAAAGTAGGTAAAGCAGATACCCGCATACACAGAGATACCGCCAACCAGAGGCACAAGACCCCGATGACGTTTACGGTAGTTGGGACGATCGACAAGTCCTATTTTACCCGCGATGCTGCGAGCAAAAAAAAGAAAGCCCAGAGAAAATAAGAAAATAAATACTAATTCGGTACTCATAGTGAGTAAGTTCACCGTTAACAGCTGCGCTGTAGCTGTTCAGTATAGACTCGGTTTACGCCTTATATCCTATCGCCCACGTTGATCGCCAGTACAAATTGAGTGATAAACGCAACTTCCCAGTAGAAACCCTCTCTACATTCGACCAATTAGGGGATAAAAAAACGCCACGACCCAGCGTGGCGTTCCCCGAGTTATCCGTAATGTACCCGTCATACTTCAAGCCGCATGTGCGTTGGCAATACTCGGCTCATTTCTGAGCCTCGCCCTAAAGGGTCAACGCTTCACGTTGTTCAAAACGTTAACGTTTTGTCCTACAACTCGAATTATTTAGGGTATATATAGATGAACGCTCGGATTTATGAACGTTTCATCATATCGAAGAATTCATCGTTGGTTTTCGTCATCGCCAACTTGTTGATCAGGAATTCCATCGCGTCGATCTCACCCATTGGATGGATGATCTTGCGTAGAATCCACATCTTCTGCAATTCTTCAGAGGTGGTAAGCAATTCTTCTTTACGCGTACCGGAACGGTTGTAGTCAATCGCCGGGAAGACGCGTTTTTCTGCGATTTTACGCGCCAGGTGCAGTTCCATGTTACCTGTACCTTTAAACTCTTCGTAAATCACTTCGTCCATCTTGGAACCAGTATCCACCAGCGCAGTGGCGATGATGGTTAGGCTACCACCTTCTTCAACGTTACGCGCCGCACCGAAGAAACGCTTCGGACGATGCAGGGCGTTGGCATCCACCCCCCCCGTCAACACTTTGCCCGAAGCAGGAACAACGGTGTTGTAAGCACGCGCCAGACGGGTAATGGAGTCCAGCAGAATGATAACGTCTTTCTTATGTTCAACCAGACGCTTCGCTTTTTCGATCACCATTTCGGCAACCTGAACGTGACGGGAAGCGGGTTCATCAAACGTTGACGCAACCACCTCACCTTTCACCAGACGCTGCATCTCGGTCACTTCTTCCGGACGTTCGTCAATCAGCAGTACCATCAGCACGCAGTCAGGATGGTTGTAAGCAATGCTTTGCGCAATGTTCTGCAGCAGCATGGTTTTACCTGCTTTAGGCGGGGCAACAATCAGACCACGTTGACCACGGCCAATCGGCGAAGCCAGATCCAGCACGCGCGCCGTCAGATCTTCTGTCGACCCGTTACCGCGTTCCATACGCAGACGAGAGTTTGCGTGCAGTGGCGTGAGGTTCTCGAACAGGATCTTGTTGCGGGAGTTTTCAGGTTTGTCGTAGTTGACTTCGTTAACTTTCAGCAGCGCAAAGTAGCGTTCACCTTCTTTTGGCGGACGAATCTTGCCAGAAATGGTGTCACCAGTGCGGAGGTTAAAACGGCGGATTTGGCTGGGAGAAACGTAGATATCATCGGGGCCTGCGAGGTAGGAGCTGTCTGCGGAGCGAAGAAAGCCGAAGCCATCCTGCAATATCTCCAGCACACCATCGCCGAAAATATCCTCGCCGCTTTTGGCATGCTGTTTCAGAATAGCGAAGATAATATCCTGTTTACGCATGCGGGCCTGGTTTTCCAGTCCCATATTTTCGCCAAGAGCAATTAACTCAGAAACTGGCGTATTCTTTAATTCGGTAAGATTCATAGTGGTGGGTTCTTTAACTCGGGGTAAATCTCGAACTATTAACGTGAATGGTATGGCAGGGTCATCCGTGCCTCTATAACAGCCTTCAACCACCGGATTCCTGTCTGGTTTCACACCTGAAGCGCATTACATCCGCGCAAAACAACATCCGCATAAACGATATCCGCATAAATCAACGGCAGGAGATCGAAGACACACAAAACCAAGTATTGTAAAACTAGTAGACTGCCAAAATCGGATCACAAATGTGCTGTGAAACAACGGCTTTTCGATTTCGACACAGAATAATGCTTTAGACTCTAACTTTCAGGCTTAAGCCTAAGGGCTTAAACATAGGCAAGTACGATATGCAGTAGTGAAGAATCTAGCACGCTTCCCGACGAGCGGCAAGCAGTCAATATGAGAATTGCATATTGCCCGATTGCGCCCGTCGGCAATACCCTTTTGAAGGGTATCAAGCTAATTACAGATTCGCCGTCAGGAACTCTTTCAGTTGCCCTTTGGACAGTGCGCCGACTTTTGTCGCAGCGACTTCGCCGTTTTTAAACAGCAACAGAGTGGGGATACCACGGATACCATATTTCGGCGCAGTTGCCGGGTTTTCATCAATGTTCAGTTTGGTAACCGTCAGTTTGCCTTCAAACTCTTCAGCGATTTCATCCAGAATAGGAGCGATCATTTTGCAAGGACCGCACCACTCAGCCCAGAAATCAACCAGGATAGCGCCCTCAGCTTGCAGTACTTTCGTGCCGAAGCTGTCATCAGTCAGGTGAATTATTTTATCGCTCATATTTTACTCCGCAGGATTATTTCTACCGTGTTGGTGTAGCATTAACCAACAACGGCTTGACTTTATTTCACCGGATACGCTTTCGTAAAGCAATAGTTAGCTGATATTCTACCACACTATGAGCAAAACACACTTAACTGAACAGAAGTTTTCCGACTTCGCCCTGCACCCGCAGGTTATTGAAGCTCTTGAAAGCAAAGGGTTTCATAACTGTACGCCTATTCAGGCGTTAGCTCTGCCATTGGCTCTGTCAGGGCGTGATGTTGCAGGTCAGGCGCAAACCGGTACCGGCAAGACGCTGGCTTTTCTCGCGTCTACTTTCCATTATTTGCTTTCACACCCTGCAAATGCAGAGCGTCAAACCAATCAACCCCGTGCCTTAATTATGGCACCAACGCGTGAACTGGCTGTTCAGATTCACTCTGACGCAGAAGCGCTGTCTCACCTTACTGGGTTAAAACTGGGTTTAGCCTACGGTGGAGACGGTTACGACAAGCAGCTTAAGGTGCTGGAAAACGGCGTTGATATTCTGATCGGTACCACCGGTCGCCTGATCGATTACGCTAAACAGAATCATATCAACCTGGGCGCGATTCAGGTCGTCGTGCTGGACGAAGCGGACCGTATGTACGATCTCGGCTTCATCAAAGACATTCGCTGGCTGTTCCGCCGCATGCCGCCAACAACACAGCGTCTGAACATGCTCTTTTCCGCAACGCTCTCCTACCGAGTGCGTGAACTCGCGTTTGAACAGATGAATAACGCAGAGTATGTGGAAGTTGAACCGGAACAGAAAACCGGCCATCGCATTAAAGAAGAACTGTTTTATCCGTCTAACGAAGAAAAAATGCGTCTGCTCCAGACACTACTGGAAGAAGAGTGGCCGGATCGCTGCATTATTTTCGCGAATACCAAGCATCGCTGTGAAGACATCTGGGGCCATCTGGCTGCCGACGGTCATCGCGTTGGGCTGCTGACGGGCGACGTCGCACAGAAAAAGCGTCTGCGTATTCTGGAAGAATTTACTCAAGGTAATCTAGATATTCTGGTGGCAACCGACGTTGCAGCGCGCGGCTTACATATTCCTTCTGTGACCCACGTTTTCAACTACGACCTGCCGGATGACTGCGAAGACTACGTTCACCGTATTGGCCGTACTGGCCGTGCGGGACAAAGCGGATATTCTATCAGCCTGGCCTGTGAAGAGTATGCGCTGAATCTCCCAGCGATCGAGACCTATATCGGTCACAGCATCCCAGTCAGCAAATACAACAGCGACGCGCTGATGAATGATTTACCCGCGCCGAAGCGTTTAACACGCCCACCGCGTTCCAACAATGGCCCGCGCCGACATAGCAATGCGCCGCGCCGCAGTGGAGCGCCTCGTAATAACCGTAAACGAGCGGATTAACCATCGATGCTGAGCTCTTCTTCACTCTACGCTGCCATCGATCTCGGCTCGAACAGCTTTCATATGCTGGTCACCCGGGAAACCGCAGGCAGCATTCAGACGCTGGCGAAAATAAAGCGTAAAGTCCGCCTTGCGGCAGGGCTGGATAAACAGAATCGGCTCTCGCAGGATGCGATGCAACGCGGCTGGCTGTGTCTACAACTGTTCTCCGAACGGTTGCAGGACATCCCGCAGGATCAGGTGCGCGTCGTCGCGACCGCCACCCTGCGGCTGGCAACGAATGCTGACGAGTTTCTGCAACGGGCACAGGAAATTCTGGGCTTGCCGATTCAGGTTATCAGTGGTGAAGAAGAAGCACGCCTGATTTATCAAGGCGTAGCACATACGACGGGCGGCCCGGATGCGCGTCTGGTCGTGGATATCGGCGGTGGCAGCACCGAGCTGGCGACAGGGGTTGGCGCCAAAACGACCCAGTTGTTCAGCCTCCCGATGGGATGCGTCACGTGGCTGGATCGCTATTTCAGCGACCGCAATCTGGAAGCGGGTAATTTTGAACGCGCGGAACAAGCGGCGCGTGAAATGCTGCGCCCCGTTGCCGCCTCTCTGCGCGAGCAGGGTTGGCAAATCTGTGTCGGCGCCTCCGGCACAGTACAAGCGCTACAGGAAATCATGGTCGCGCAGGGAATGGATGAATACATTACCCTGCCGAAGCTCAGACAGCTTAAAGAGCATGCGATTCAGTGCGATAAGCTGGAAGAGTTGGAAATTGAAGGCCTGACGCTGGAACGCGCGCTGGTTTTTCCCAGCGGATTAGCCATCCTGCTGGCGATCTTCCAGGAGCTTGACATCAAAACGATGACGCTGGCTGGTGGAGCGCTGCGTGAAGGGCTGGTCTATGGCATGTTGCATCTGCCCGTCGATCAGGACATTCGTCACCGCACATTGGCGACGCTGCAACGCCGCTATCTGCTGGATACCGAACAGGCTAAGCGCGTCAGCACACTGGCAGACAACTTTCTGCAACAGGTTGCCCGTGACTGGCAGTTAGATAACCGATGTCGCGAGTTACTGCGCAGCGCCTGTCTGGTACACGAAATCGGTTTGAGCATCGATTTCCGCCAGTCGCCCCAGCATGCAGCCTATTTGATTCGCCATAGCGATCTCCCCGGCTTTACGCCCGCGCAGAAGAAACTGTTAGCCACACTCCTGCAAAACCAGATTAACCCTGTCGATTTAATGCCGCTGAGTCAGCAGAACGCACTACCAGTCAATCAGGCACAGCGCCTGTGTCGCTTGTTGCGTCTGGCGATTATTTTTGCCAGCCGCCGCCGCGACGACACGCTGCCAGCCGTACGATTACGCGTAGAAGGTGAAACACTGCGTTTGATTCTGCCTGCGGGCTGGCTGGCCCAGCATCCATTACGGGCAGAAATGCTGGAACAGGAAAGTCGCTGGCAGAGTTATGTACACTGGCCGCTGATGCTGGAAGAAGCTTCAGCTTAACGAGCATATAGGGGAGAACGCTTTATTCCCCCTTTGCTTTCGCCAGCATCGCTCGGATGTTAGCAACGTTCGCCTGACCTTTCTGCATACGCTCTTGTGCGCTGACCACTTTCCGTTCCGTTTCCCACACGACATCATCCTGCGGCAACTCCAGCAGGAAACGACTCGGTTCAGGGCGAACCAATTCACCATACTGGCGGCGTTCTTTGCACAGCGTGAAGGTGAGTTCACGCTGTGCGCGCGTAATCCCCACGTATGCTAAACGGCGTTCTTCGTCAACGTTGTCTTCATCAATGCTACTTTGGTGCGGCAGTAGTCCCTCTTCCATTCCGACCAAAAAGACGTACGGAAATTCCAGACCTTTGGACGCATGCAGCGTCATCAGTTGTACCTGATCCAGTTCCTCTTCGCTTTCTCCACGTTCCATCATGTCCCGCAACGTGAAGCGCGTCACCACCTGCGTCAACGTCATGGGCTCATCCAATTCGGAGCCTTCCAGCATCTCCGTCATCCAGCTAAATAACTGATTGACGTTCTTCATCCGCATTTCCGCGGCTTTTGGGCTGGGCGAGGTTTCATACAGCCAGCTTTCGTAGTCCAATCCATGAATCAGGTCGCGCACGGCGGCTACCGGTTCACGCTCTGCCAAACGGGCAATTTCCGCCAGCCACTGGGTAAACCGTTGCAGGGATTCCAGCCCACGTCCGGTCAGCGACTGGCTCAACCCCAAATCAAAACTCGCACTGAACAGGCCTTTACTGCGCTGCCCCGCCCACTCGCCCAACTTCTTCATCGTCGCCGGGCCAATCTCACGTTTGGGCGTGTTCACGATACGTAAGAACGCACTGTCATCATCCGGATTGGTCAACACGCGCAGATAAGCCAGCAAGTCTTTGATTTCAGGACGGGAGAAAAAGGACGTGCCACCGGAAATGCGATACGGAATACGGTTCTGCATCAGCATCTTTTCAAACAAACGTGACTGATGGTTACCACGATACAAAATGGCATAGTCGCCGTATTGGGTCTTTTTAATAAAGTGATGGGCAATCAATTCACCCACGACCCGTTCCGCTTCGTGATCTTCGTTATTAGCGGTAATCACTTTGAGTTCATCGCCGTAACCCAGCTCCGAGAACAGCCGTTTTTCAAAGACGTGCGGGTTATTGGCAATGAGAATATTGGCCGCTTTCAGAATACGCCCAGATGAGCGGTAGTTTTGTTCCAGCTTGATCACGTCAAGCGTGGGGAAATCCTGCTGTAGCAACACCAGATTCTGTGGACGCGCCCCGCGCCAGGAGTAAATAGACTGATCGTCATCGCCTACGACGGTGAAACGCGCGCGGGTGCCGACTAGCAGCTTAACCAGCTCATACTGGCTGGTGTTGGTATCCTGATATTCATCCACCAGCAGGTAGCGCAAGCGGTTCTGCCAACGTTCACGTACCTCAGCATTTTGTTTCAGCAGCAGCGTGGGCAGTAAAATCAGATCGTCGAAATCCAGCACGTTACAGGCACGCAGATGCTCATGATAGAGCGAGTAGCAGTGCACAAATAGCTTGTCGCGTTCAGAGCGCGCCGTCGCTGCCGCCCCCGCAGGATCGATCAGATCGTTTTTCCAGTTTGAGATCGTCGAGATCAACTGTTGCAGCAAAACCTTATCATTTTCCAGCCACTGCTCCGTCAGTTCTTTCAGCAGCGCCATCTGATCCTGATCGTCGAACAGGGAGAAGTTGGATTTCATCCCCAATGCGGCGTATTCACGCTTGATGATTTCCAGCCCCAGCGTATGGAAAGTCGCAATCATCAATCCGCGCGTTTCTTTGCGCCCCAGCGTTTGCGCCACGCGCTCCTTCATCTCCCGCGCCGCTTTGTTGGTAAACGTCACGGCAGCAATATGCCGAGCCTGATAGCCACACTGGCGGATAAGGTGCGCAATCTTGTTGGTGATCACGCGGGTCTTGCCTGAACCTGCGCCCGCCAGTACCAGACAAGGTCCGGTGACGAATTCGACGGCGTGTTGTTGGCTGGGGTTTAAGCGCATAACGATCTTGCTCACTCATAAAACGGAAGGCGATTGTAGCAGAAAGCCGTATCGATCTTGACCAGGGATTTGTTATTAAGGAAAGCACGTCGAAGTCCACATCTTGCGTTGCAAATGTTACATTGCGCGCAGGAATCTCTTTTGCAAAAAAGGTAACAACATGGCAAATACCGCAGCAGCTCTGCACATCCTGGTGGACACCGAACAGCAGGCTAACGACATTCTTGCTCAACTGGAAAAAGGCGCAGACTTCCAGAAACTGGCGCAAAAACACTCCACCTGCCCGTCAAAACGTAACGGCGGTGATTTAGGTGAATTTCGTAAAGGCGACATGGTGCCAGCGTTCGATAAAGCCGTGTTTTCCTGCGAATTGCTGAAACCGTTTGGTCCAGTGAAAACCCAGTTTGGTTACCATGTGATCAAGGTGTTGTATCGCAACTAAGTCATTACATCGGCGATGTACAAATAGAAAAGTGCGCCAAACTTATGATTTGGCGCGCTTTTTCTTAGCCTATCGTCATCAGACTGGCATTACCGCCTGCGGCGGCGGTATTAATACTCAGGGAACGTTCGGTCAGCAGGCGCTCAAGCTGAACGTGGGTATCGCCCTGCGCATAACCCAGCGGCAGGACAATCGGGCCGTCGCGCTCTGCAAGCGTCTTACTCAACTGCCGTAGCCGATCGGCATCGCCGTGATAAATGACGCCATGAAAAGAGACGCCGTGCCGCTGCCAGTCAGGCGTGAACTGAATATGCGACTGTACCTCGGCGGGTAAATGCTCATAGAGTGTTTTCTCCTGCTCACCTTCCGGCCACAGCAGTTGCCCGCCCGTTGCCAGCACCGCCGCCGTCTGAATCAGGCGGTCTTCCTCAGTATCTGCCAGACATAAAATCCGTTCACGCGGCAACAGCGTATAGGTATTGCTTTCTCCTGTCGGCCCCGGCAGCAGTCGCGTTATCCCGCTTACACTATATTCTCTATAACGCTGGCACAGCGTCGCCAGCCCGTGGCGTTCGCCAGCAATCGCCCACGCTTCCAGCGCCTGTAACCCTGCCAGCAGCGACGCTCGGGTAGAAACATCGGGAGCCTGCTCACGATCCCGATGTGCGAAACTTTTCGCGAGCGCCTCATCCGGCCGATGTGCCAACAAGCGATACAGATAAAGCGGCCCGCCGGCCTTTGGCCCGGTTCCTGATAACCCTTCACCACCAAATGGCTGAACCCCAACAACAGCACCGACCATATTGCGATTCACATAGTGGTTGCCCACCCTCGCCTTGCCCATCACACGCTGGATGGTTTCATCAATGCGGGTATGCACGCCCAACGTCAGGCCGTATCCCGCCGTGTTGATCTGCTCAATCACGGTATCCAACTGCTGGCTTTGATAGCGAACAACGTGTAAAACTGGACCAAAAACTTCTTTTTTCAACTCGTCTATCTTGCCCAGCTCGATCAGCGTCGGTTTCACAAACGTCCCGTGCCGCCAGGTTTCCTCATCCTGCGGGTGCGCAGCCTGAAATACCGTATGGCCTTTCGCCCGCATCGCCTGAATATGCCGTTCTACGTTCTCTTTCGCTTCCGCGTCAATCAGCGGGCCGATGTCAGTCGATAAGCGTTCAGGGTTCCCCATTCGACACTCCGCCATCGCGCCACGCAGCATAGCCAACGTGCGATCCGCAATGTCCTCTTGCAGACACAGAAGACGCAGCGCGGAGCAACGTTGTCCGGCGCTATCGAATGCAGAGGCGATCACGTCATTCACCACTTGTTCCGTCAGCGCAGAGGAATCGACAATCATCGCATTCAGGCCGCCCGTTTCAGCAATCAGCGGCGTCACCCTTCCCTGTGGATCGAGCCTGCCAGCAATGCTGCGTTGTAGCGTTTTAGCCACGGCCGTCGATCCGGTAAACACCACGCCGCGTACCCGCTCATCATTGACCAACGCTGCACCAATCGTTTCGCCCTGCCCAGGCAACAGTTGCAGTACGCCCAGAGGAATGCCCGCCTCATGTAAAATACGCACCGCCTGTGCCGCAATCAGCGGCGTCTGTTCAGCCGGTTTCGCCAGCACGCTGTTTCCTGCTGCCAGTGCAGCAGAAATTTGACCGGTGAAGATCGCCAACGGGAAATTCCACGGGCTGATGCACACCACCGGCCCCAGCGGGCGATGGGTATCATTGGTGAAGGAATCCCGAACCTGCCCCGCGTAATAGCGCAAGAAATCCACCGCTTCCCGCACTTCCGCAATCGCGTTATTGAAGGATTTCCCCGCTTCCCGTACCAGCAGCCCCAGCAGGCTTTGCAACTGGCTTTCCATCAGCGAGGCGGCCTGATTCAATATCGCAGCCCGTTCTGCGGGCGGCGTCGCAAACCAGATGGGACCGGCATGTACCGCCGCGTCTACCGCCTGCTCAACATCCGCCACCGAGGCATCGATAACATAGCCCACCACATCGTGCATATCGGCGGGATTTATCACGGGCTTTTCTTCGGCCGCGCCGCTTTCTCCCTCAATCATCGGTGCGGCATACCACGGTTGTGTCGCGTGGTTCAACAGCGCGCTGGACAGCGAAGCCAGTCGGTGTTCATTCGAGAGATCCAGCCCGCTCGAATTTTGCCGCACCTGACCATATAGCTGACGCGGCAGGGGAATGCGGGGATGCGGGGCCCCCATGATCCATTCCACTTTTGCCAGTTCCTCGACGCCACGAATCGGATCGGCAATCAACGTTTCCAGCGCCATGGATGTATCCGCAATGCGGTTAACAAAAGAGGTATTCGCGCCGTTTTCCAGCAGACGCCGCACCAGATAAGCCAGCAGCGTTTCATGGGTTCCCACTGGGGCATAAATACGACACGGGCGGTTCAGTTTTCCATCAGCAACTGCGCCCACCACCTGATCATAGAGTGGTTCCCCCATGCCGTGCAGGCACTGAAACTCATACTGACCGGGATAGTAATTGTTGCCCGCCATGTGGTAGATCGCACTGAGCGTCTGCGCATTGTGCGTGGCGAACTGCGGGTAAATCAGATTCGGTACGGCCAGCAACTTGCGGGCGCACGCCAGATACGACACATCGGTATAGACCTTACGCGTATAGACAGGGTAGCCTTCCAGCCCATCAACTTGTGCCCGCTTGATTTCGCTATCCCAGTACGCGCCTTTCACCAGACGAATCATCAGCCGCCGCTGGCTGCGCTGTGCCAGCTCAATTAGCGCATCGATCACATACGGGCAGCGCTTCTGATAAGCCTGAATGACAAACCCAATGCCGTTCCAGCCCGCCAGTTGCGGTTCCATGCAGAGTTTTTCCAGCAGATCGAGTGAGATCTCTAGTCGATCCGCCTCCTCCGCATCAATATTGATCCCGATATCGTACTGACGCGCCAGCAGCGTCAGCGTCAGCAAACGCGGGTAGAGTTCTTCCATTACACGGTCATACTGCGCCCGGCTATAGCGAGGATGCAGCGCCGATAGCTTGATGGAGATGCCCGGCCCTTCGTAAATCCCGCGCCCATTCGAGGCTTTGCCAATAGCATGAATCGCCTGCTGATAGGCCGCCAGATACACGGCAGCGTCATGCTCCGTCAGCGCTGCTTCACCTAACATATCGTAAGAATAGCGGAAGCCTTTTTCCTCTCGTTCACGGGCATTCGCCAACGCTTCACCGATGGCCTCGCCAGTCACAAACTGCTCTCCCATCAGCCGCATCGCCATATCAACACCTTTGCGGACAAGCGGCTCACCGCTTTTCCCGATGATGCGGTTCAGCGACTTCGAGAGGTTCACTTCGTTGTATGTCGCCACCAGCTTTCCAGTAAACAGCAGCCCCCAGGTTGCAGCATTCACAAAGAGCGACGGGCTATGACCAAGATGCGCCTGCCAATTTCCCTGACTGATCTTGTCACGGATCAGCGCATCGCGCGTAGATTTATCGGGAATACGCAGCAGTGCTTCGGCTAAGCACATCAGCACCACCCCTTCCTGAGAAGAAAGTGAGAATTCCTGTAGCAGCCCTTGCACAATGCCCGCACGCCCGCTTCCGGCTTTCTGACCGCGTAATTTCTCTGCCAGTTGATAAGCCAATTTCTGCGTTAACTGCGACATTTCATCGGTAAGTCTTGCTTGTTCGAGCAAAATAGGAACCAGTTCACTTTCGGGACGGCGGTAAACAGAAGTAATGGCAGCGCGGATAACGGACTGGGGAAGAACATGCTCGGCGAAATCAAGAAAAGGTTGATAGGTTTCTTCTTCCCGAGATTGCGGCATAATCTCTTCCGCTTCAATGTGGCTGACGTTCGCCCATTGCGGTGTTTCAGGAGTGTCGAGGCCACTTTCGAGGCGTTCGAGGTAATGGAAAATAGCCTGTTTGATCAGCCAGTGAGGTGTGCGATCAATACGCTTTGCCGCAGCCTTGATGCGTTCGCGCGTTTCCTCATCGAGTTTTACACCCATCGTGATAAAGCCCATAGCGTCCACTCCTATCATTAGAAGATGCACATCGGGAAAACGTCAATATCGACCATGTTGCAACTTTGTGCAACCTTGTTAACAAAGAGAACGGTTGCAGCCCCTTATCACCTTCAGGCCTCGTTCCGGTCTGAGTGATGACAATAAAACACAGCGTCGCCGTAACAGCGGCACGAAAAAAAATGTGGAGAGTTGAATGACAATAAGCACACCTATGCTGGTGACGTTTCTGTTGTATATTTTCGGGATGGTTCTCATCGGCCTGTTTGCCTATCGTGCGACGAATAACTTTGGCGATTACATTCTGGGTGGACGCCGGATGGGAAGCGTGGTGACCGCACTGTCGGCTGGCGCTTCCGATATGAGCGGCTGGCTGCTCATGGGGTTACCGGGCGCTATTTTCATTGCTGGAATTTCTAAAAGCTGGATCGCGATCGGCCTGACGCTAGGCGCGTATCTGAACTGGAAATGGGTTGCCGGACGCCTGCGCGTACACACTGAGGTCAACCACAACGCGCTCACCCTGCCTGACTATTTCACCCACCGCTTTGAAGATAACAGCAAATTACTGCGTGTCATTTCCGCGTTAGTGATTCTGATTTTCTTCACGATCTATTGTGCATCCGGCGTAGTCGCTGGAGCGCGCCTGTTTGAAAGTACCTTCGGTATGAGTTACGGCACCGCGTTGTGGGCCGGAGCAGCGGCCACCATTGCCTATACCTTCATCGGCGGTTTTCTGGCCGTGAGCTGGACGGATACGGTGCAGGCTACGCTGATGATTTTCGCCCTGATCCTGACCCCGGTAATCGTCATCCTGTCTCTTGGAGGAATTGATAGCTCACTGATGGTGATTGAAGCGAAAAATCCGGCCAATCTGGATATGTTCAGAGGGCTGAATGTTGTCGCAATTCTCTCGCTGATGGGCTGGGGTCTGGGCTATTTCGGTCAACCGCATATTCTGGCACGTTTTATGGCCGCCGATTCACACCACACGATCCACCGCGCACGCCGCATCAGTATGACCTGGATGATTCTTTGTCTGGCCGGTGCCGTGACAGTAGGCTTCTTCGGCATTGCTTACTTCCACAACAACCCAGATCAGGCAGGTAACGTGGCGCAAAACAGCGAACGCGTCTTTATCGAGTTGTCCATGCTGCTGTTTAATCCGTGGATTGCTGGGGTGCTGCTGTCTGCGATTCTGGCCGCCGTGATGAGTACGCTAAGCTGCCAGCTGCTGGTGTGCTCCAGCGCCATCACCGAAGATTTATACAAGCCCTTCCTGCGTAAAAATGCCAGCCAGAAAGAGCTGGTGTGGGTTGGCCGCGCCATGGTGATGTTAGTGGCAATGATTGCCATCGTGCTGGCGCTTAATCCTGAAAACCGCGTACTGGGTCTGGTGAGCTATGCTTGGGCTGGGTTCGGTGCCGCATTCGGCCCCGTGATTCTAATTTCTCTACTGTGGCCACGTATGACGGGTAACGGCGCCCTATTTGGAATGATTGTGGGCGCAGCAACCGTGCTGATCTGGGAACACTACGCTTGGCTAGGCCTGTATGAAATCATCCCTGGTTTCCTCTTCAACAGCCTGACCATTTTTATCGTCAGCCTGCTGGGTAAAGCGCCTTCAAAAGCGATAACCGACCGCTTCAATCAGGCGGAAGCGAAGTATCGCTCGGTGCAATAGTCCAAAACACATACGAGTATGATAGCTGGTCATCCTATACGGTTAATACCGATCGTTTAAGCATCGAGATACACGGGGCGACCACAGGGGTTAGGCCTACCTACGGGAACCTCCCCCTGTGTTTCCCCTAATAACAGGCTTAAATGACCCGCATTCATCTTATATGGTGGCCTTTTTACGTCATACTTTGCGGCAGTGAGCGAGCCATCGCCTTTATCACGATGAATCGCTATCCGAAATTCGTTCTGATGGCATCAACAAACGTTTTCACTTTAACCGTTGACCGTCTGGCAGAGGGCACCATGACGTGTACAGGACGTACAGGCCCGTTGTAATCAGGCAGTACCTGAACCAAACGCCCCTTTTGGATTTCCTTGCGCAACACCGCTTCTGGCCCAAGTGTCACGCCATACCCTTCGATGGCGGCATGCAGCAACGCATTCCAGTCATTGGCGTACAATCTCCCTTTCGGCCTGACTTCTTCTGTTTTCCCCTCCTTTTGGAACACCCATTGGCAAGGCGTCAGGACAGATTTCACCCCATAGATCAGGCAAGTATGGTTTACGAGGCTTGATGGTGTATCAGGCATGCCCGAACGTGCGACGTAATCTGGCGATGCGCAGGCAATAAGTGAGTAAGGCTGAAGCGGCCAGGCGACCATGGTACTATCGGCCAACGCTCCGATACGGATAATCACTTCAAACCCTTCCTCAATGGGGTCAACCAGACGATCGTTTAACGTTAACGCAATTTGCGTCTCTGGATAGCATTCGAGATAACGAGTGATAAACGGTGCAAGCAGATGCGATCCCCAAGTAACAGGCGCGTTAACGTGAATAATCCCCGAAGGCGTCGTCTGCATTTCCCGCGCAATATCATCGGCGGCCTGCAATTCAGCAAGAACCACTTTGCAACGTTCATAATAACGTTGGCCGATATCGGTCAGGCTCTGACGGCGGGTCGTACGGTTTAGCAACCGGGAGCCCAGTCGAGTCTCAAGCCACGCCACGTACTTTGCGACCATCTGTGGCGAGAGGGTAAGAGCATCAGCGGCAGCAGCAAAAGATCCCAGCTCCACCGTTTTGACAAAAATGTTCATGCTGGTAAACCGATCCATGATTCCCTCATTTTTGTTGTTTATTCCTCTCTGATAGCACACTTTATCTTCAATAAATAGAGGATTAGCCTTTTCTTCTCACAACCATAAAGGTGAAAAAGATGAAAATTGGCATCATTGGGGCAGGCTTTGTCGGGCGGGCAATCGCTAAATTGGCGATCCAAACCGGACATCAAGTCATGCTTAGCAATTCACGCGCTCCTCAAACACTTTTTAGCCTACGGCCTATGATCGGTTGCGATATTGGAACGCCAACACAAGCCGCCGCGTTTGGCGATATT
Source organism: Pectobacterium sp. CFBP8739 (assembly GCF_013449375.1). GTDB lineage: Bacteria > Pseudomonadota > Gammaproteobacteria > Enterobacterales > Enterobacteriaceae > Pectobacterium. The sequence goes on from NZ_JACDRR010000029.1 coordinate 70,390, forward strand.
GTCGTCATCGCGGTTCCACTCTACGCTATCGATAACCTTCCTACTCAGGCGTTAAAAGGCAAACTAGCCATTGATGCCGTCAACTATTACCCGGAGCGGGACGGGAACGTGGCGGTTCTTGATACACAGCAGACAACGACCAGTGAGCTTCTGGCCGACACATTACCCGGTGTAAAAATCATCAAAGCCTTTAACGCGATCACCATGACACATCTGGAAAGCAACGGTTTACCCGCGGGTCACTCCGACCGACGCGCGCTACCGCTTGCAGGTGATGACATTCAAGGAAAAATGCTTGTGGCTGAGCTTTATGATGCGTTTGGATTTGATGTGGTAGACGCTGGTGCCCTGTCTGAGGGGTGGCGTTTTGAAAGAGGTATGCCGTCTTACTGTGTGCGGATGACCAAAACGGAGTTAACCACGGAACTGGCTCGTGCTTCTCGCCAGCCACGCTTCGACGCATCGTGAGTATGGCAGGTATCAGAAGAAGGTAAAAAATATGCCGCACATATTTTGTATGTGCGGCATGAACATTAGCTCACCTTCACAAGGGCATTAGCCCGCAACGGCGATACGCTTCATATCCGTCATGTAGCCACGCAGCGTGCGGCCTACCGTTTCGATTGGGTGGTTACGGATAGCTTCGTTAACATCACGCAGTTGCGCGTTGTCCACTTCAGTACCCGCGACGGCTTTGCCCAGATCGCCTGGCTGCAAGGAATCCATGAAATCCCCTTTCAGCAATGGAACAGCGGCATTCGCAAACAGGTAGTTGCCATATTCTGCGGTATCAGAGATAACCACATTCATTTCATACAGACGCTTACGCGCAATGGTGTTGGCGATCAGCGGCAGCTCATGCAGGGATTCGTAGTAAGCGGATTCTTCGATGATGCCGGAGCTCACCATGGTTTCAAACGCCAGCTCAACGCCCGCTTTCACCATCGCAACCATCAGCACGCCGTTATCAAAGTATTCCTGCTCGGCGATTTTACCGTCGAACTGCGGTGCGTTTTCGAATGCCGTTTTACCGGTCTCTTCACGCCAGGTCAGCAGTTTCACGTCATCGTTCGCCCAGTCGGCCATCATGCCGCTGGAGAATTCGCCGGAGATGATGTCATCCATATGTTTCTGGAACAGTGGCGCCATGATGCCTTTCAACTGCTCAGACAGCGCGTAAGCACGAAGTTTCGCTGGGTTAGACAGGCGATCCATCATCAGCGTAATTCCGCCTTGCTTCAGCGCTTCGGTGATGGTCTCCCAGCCGAACTGAATCAGTTTTTCTGCGTAAGCCGGATCGGTGCCTTCCGCAACCAGTTTGTCGAAGCTCAGCAGAGAACCCGCCTGCAACATACCGCACAGAATAGTCTGCTCACCCATCAGGTCAGATTTCACTTCCGCAACGAAAGAGGATTGCAGCACGCCAGCACGGTGGCCACCGGTTGCCGCAGCCCAGGCTTTAGCAATGGCCATGCCTTCGCCTTTCGGATCGTTTTCCGGGTGAACCGCGATCAGCGTTGGTACGCCGAAACCACGTTTGTATTCTTCACGAACTTCCGTACCCGGGCACTTCGGCGCCACCATCACAACGGTGATGTCTTTACGGATTTGCTCACCCACTTCAACGATGTTGAAACCGTGAGAGTAACCCAGCGCCGCGCCTTGCTTCATCAGAGGCTGTACCGCCTGAACCACAGCGGAGTGCTGTTTGTCTGGCGTCAGGTTAACCACCAGATCAGCCTGTGGGATCAGATCTTCGTAAGTACCAACGGTGAAGCCGTTTTCGGTCGCTTTACGCCATGACGCACGTTTTTCAGCAATGGCTTCAGCACGCAGAGCATAAGCGATATCCAGACCGGAATCACGCATGTTCAGACCCTGGTTCAGGCCCTGAGCGCCACAGCCGACGATCACCACTTTTTTCCCTTTCAGGTAGCTCGCCTCATCGGCAAATTCATCACGCCCCATAAAGCGGCACTTGCCCAATTGATCCAGCTGCTGACGCAGGTTTAATGTGTTGAAGTAGTTAGCCATGTCGTGCTCCGTATACGGTTTTGTTTGTCTATTATTCGAGAAAGGATTCCCGCCAAATGGGAATTCACTATGCCCCCATCATATGACAGGAATTGCGTTGCTGAAATTGATATATTAGCAACGTCACATTGCACTATCTGCAAGATAAAAAGCCGTTGCAAGATATAAAACGGCTGCAAGATAAAAAACGGGGCCTGCGTCGCATGGATTTACGTGATCTCAAATTATTCCTGCATCTGGCGGAAAGCCGACACTTTGGTCGTACCGCCAAGGCGATGCACATCAGCCCATCCACACTGTCACGGCAAATACAGCGGATGGAAGAGGATTTAGGGCAGACGCTGTTTCTGCGCGATAACCGCACCGTGCAGCTCACCGATGCCGGAGAGCACCTGAAGCTGTTCGCTCAGCAAACGCTGCTGCAATACCAGCAGCTACGCCACACGATAGACCAGCACGGGCCGTCATTAAGCGGAGAACTGCGGATTTTCTGTTCCGTTACCGCCGCCTACAGCCACCTGCCGCCGATTTTGGATCGCTTCCGCGCGCTGCACCCGCTGGTGGAAATTAAACTGACGACCGGCGACGCTGCCGATGCCGTGGAAAAAATTCAGTCGAATGATGGGGATTTGGGGATTGCAGGACGCCCGGAGGCCCTGCCTGTCAGCGTTGATTTCATACCGCTCGATAAACTGCCTCTGGCCTTGATCATCCCAGCGCTCCCTTGTCCTGTGCAATCGCTGGTACGTCATGCGAACCCAGACTGGTCGCAGATTCCCTTCATCCTGCCGGAACACGGCCCAGTGCGTAAACGCATCGATCAATGGTTCCGCCGCAATCACATCGCCAATCCGCAGATTTACGCTACCATTTCTGGGCATGAAGCGATGGTATCGATGGTGGCGCTAGGCTGCGGTATCGCGCTGATTCCCAACGTGGTACTGGAAAACAGCCCAGAGCCGGTACGCAACCGCGTCTCCGTCCTCGTCGAGCAGGTGATGGAACCGCTTGAACTGGGTGTTTGCGTACAGAAAAAACGGCTTAGCGAACCGCTGATTGCCGCCTTTTGGGACATATTACAGGACATACCATGAAGATAGCTTTCACCACCCTTATCGCCGTCGGGGTAACACTGATATTCCTCAGCCATCGCGCCCAAGCCGCCAGTTTCCCCTGCGATAAAGCCGCCTCAACGCAGGAAAAACTGATTTGCGCCAGCCCGCTGCTTGAACAGTTGGATGAAGAACTCGCACAGGCCTGGAAGACCTCCCGCGCGTTTCTGACAGCCTATGACAACAGCGTGACGTGGGGAAAAACGCTCAACCAGTTTCAACGCAGTTGGCTGACCACGCGTGACCAGTGCAAAGACGAAGACTGCCTGCGCCAGCGTTATCAGCAACAGCTCAATCGTCTGCGCTATCTGAATGACATCGCACAGCACGCATTGCCGTCCCCGATTACGCCCGTGAAAAGCACATCCTGCTTCCACGGTTCATTCAGCTATGAGTACGTGATGTCAGGGCTTTCCGCCGAGGAATATCGCGATCTGGGGGATTATTTTCGGGAAATGTATGACCAGAAAGCGCCCTACCACGCCATCAGCCTGACGATGACCAACCAGCGCGGCAAGATTGACGGCGACGCGTCCATTGTATTTCGCTACGGCAACAAGCTGGATGATTCCGGCTTCACGGCACGTCAGATGAGCGATGTACAAGCCATTGGCAAAGGTGAAAGCAGCTTCGGTCAGCAGGTGAAAATACTGCTCACCTGCATTGACGATGATCATCTGCAAATCGCCACCTTCGGCAGCAATCGGGAAGAAGGTTACCTGTTTAACACGCTGCTGGAGCGCGATAAAACGCCACTGGAGCAGAAAACGCCGTAACGCTTATCCCTTAACGATCAAACCACTTATCCGCCGAAAAAGCCCGCGTATTGGACTCTGTCTCCTGCGCGGCTTTCTTCATGGTTTCGACGTTCATCAGGTAATGATAGAGCGGCTCAAGCTGGGTAAATCCGCGAGCTAACACCGTCACCAGATCGCCAGAAAACAGCGCGTCCATATCCTGTCGGGTAGATATCGCGGCAAACGATTTACGGTTATACCAGTTCGCCAGTTCCGGCTCCTGATCTTTAATTAGCGGGCGTTTGTAGCTATCCCCTTCCAGAGTGAAGGTGTCTCCCAGACAGCTTGCCACGTCAAGAAACTGCGACGGATTACCGCGCAGCGTCTGGCGGAACAGGTCCATCGTATTACGCGTCGCGCTGTAATAGCCCAGCCCATAACGCCAGGTATCCGGCGTGATTTCAAAGAAATACACCGGTGCATCCGTCCAGTCTTTGCGTGTGCGTTTGAACGTGAGCCACATATGGCTGCGATAGCGTGATTTATCGTGAGAAAAACGCGTATCGCGGTGAATACGGGAGAGGGTCTTGCCGATGGCCGGGCGCGTTTCAAAATGGTCGTCAATCTGCAACATGGTCAGACTAAGCTCATCCACCAGCATGCGGAACGGCGCAACCAGTTGCTCATCGTAAACCGCACGGTGCTCGTCAAACCACGCTTTATCGTTGTACTGACGCACCTGCTGAAGAAACGTTAAACCCGTTTGAGAAAAACCCGTGAATTGCGTTGCCATAAAGAAATGCCATCCCTGTTGCTGTCAGATGACATAAAGATAACGCCGCCGACGGTGAAACACCATCGGCGGCGTTAGGGGAACACTCTACATTTAACCGCTAACTTAACCCGCTAAAAAGAAGCGGAACGCGGGGTTATTGGTTTCGTCATGGCATTCATAGCCTAGCGCCTGTAGGTGCTGCTCGAATTCCCGATCGCCTGCATCCAGTTCGAACGCGGCCAACACGCGGCCAAAATCCGTGCCGTGACTGCGGTAATGGAACAGCGATATATTCCAGTGCGTGCCCAGCGTCTGCAAAAATTTCAGTAACGCCCCCGGAGACTCTGGGAACTCAAAGCTATAAAGCCGTTCCTGGAGCGGTTTGGAAGGGCGTCCGCCGACCATATAGCGAACGTGCAGCTTCGCCATTTCATCATCGGATAAGTCCACCACTTCATAGCCGTCCGCAGACAGCTCGGCGATAATCTCCTGCCTTTCCGCATAGCCACGCGTCAGACGTACACCGACAAAAATGCAGGCGTCTTTAGCATCGGCGTAGCGATAGTTGAACTCGGTAACGGAACGGCCGCCCAGCAGTTGGCAAAACTTCAGGAAGCTGCCTTGTTTCTCGGGAATGGTCACCGCCAACAAGGCTTCACGTTGTTCACCTAGCTCACAGCGTTCGGAAACGTAACGTAAGCCATGGAAGTTGACGTTCGCACCGGACAGAATATGCGCCAGACGTTCACCCTGAATTTGATGCTGTTGGATGTATTTCTTCATCCCCGCCAACGCCAGCGCGCCGGACGGTTCAGCAATCGCACGGACATCCTCAAACAGATCTTTCACGGCCGCACAGATGGCGTCGCTGTCGACGGTAATCACGTCATCCAGATATTCCCGACACAGGCGGAACGTTTCATCGCCAATGCGCTTCACCGCCACGCCTTCAGCAAACAGCCCGACACGCGGCAGGTCGACCGGTTGCCCGGCATCCAGCGCCGCGCGCAGACAGGCGGAATCCTCCGCTTCCACGCCGATCACCTGAACCTGCGGCATCAGTTGTTTGATCAGCACCGCAACACCTGCCGCCAAACCGCCGCCACCGACAGGAACAAACACGCGGTCAAGATGGGCATCCTGCTGTAGCAACTCCAGCGCCAGCGTGCCTTGACCCGCAATCACTGCTGGGTGATCGAACGGCGGCAGAAACGTCATTTTCTGCTGCTGTGACAGCTCAATGGCCTTCGCCTTAGCTTCATCAAAGTTAGCGCCGTATAGCAGCACTTCGCCGCCAAAACCACGCACGGCATCCACCTTGATATCGGCCGTCGCCACGGGCATCACAATCAGCGATTTAATCCCCAGTTTGCTGGAAGAGAGCGCAACACCTTGCGCATGGTTACCGGCAGACGCCGTTACCACGCCGTGTGACTTCTGCTCATCACTCAGCCCCGCCATCATCGCGTACGCACCGCGCAGCTTGAAGCTGTGCACCGCGTGTCGGTCTTCACGTTTTACCAAAATGACATTACCCAGCCGCGAAGAGATCTTTTCCATCTTCTCCAACGGTGTGACCTGCGTGACTTCATACACTGGCGAGCGCAAGATCGCCCGCAGGTACTCCGCGCCTCCCGGCGCGGCAGGAAGAGGTTGTGACACAGCCATCAGCATTAGCCTCCCAGCTTGCTTTTATCCCGCACAGCGCCTTTATCCGCGCTGGTTGCCAGGCTAGCATACGCACGCAGCGCAAAAGACACCTGACGCTCACGATTATGTGGCGTCCAAGCCTGTTCGCCTCTCGCCTCTTCCGCTGCGCGGCGGCTTGCCAACTCAGCATCATCCAGAACCAGCGCAATGCTGCGGTTCGGAATATCAATCGCGATAGTGTCGCCGTCCTGTACCAAAGCAATGGTGCCGCCGCTGGCCGCTTCAGGAGACGCATGGCCGATAGACAGACCTGATGTACCGCCAGAGAAGCGGCCATCGGTAATCAGCGCGCAGCTTTTACCTAATCCCATCGATTTCAGGTAGGTGGTCGGATACAGCATTTCCTGCATACCCGGCCCGCCTTTCGGCCCTTCGTAGCGAATCACAACAACGTCACCCGCCACGACTTTACCGCCCAGAATGGCGTCTACCGCATCATCTTGACTTTCATAAACTTTTGCCGGACCGCGGAAGACCAAACTCCCTTCATCCACGCCTGCGGTTTTCACGATACAGCCATTCTCTGCCAGATTGCCGTACAGCACAGCCAACCCGCCATCCTGACTGTAGGCAAATTCACGGGAACGAATACAGCCTTCCTGACGATCGGTATCCAGTGAATCCCAGCGACAATCCTGAGAAAACGCTTTGGTCGTACGGATACCCGCCGGGCCGGCGGAATACATGCTTTTTACACTATCATCCTGCGTCAGCATCACATCGTAGGCTTCCAGCGTTTCCGGCAGTGTTTTGCCCAGCACGTTGTTCACTTCACGGTTCAGCAAACCTGCTCTGTCCAGCTCGCCCAAAATACCGATCACGCCGCCCGCACGGTGTACGTCTTCCATGTGGTATTTCTGGGTACTCGGCGCCACCTTACACAGGTGCGGAACCTGACGTGACAGTCTGTCAATGTCGGTCATGGTGAAGTCCACTTCACCTTCCTGCGCCGCAGCTAACAGATGCAGGACGGTATTGGTGGAACCGCCCATCGCGATATCCAGAATCATGGCGTTTTCAAATGCGGCTTTATTGGCGATGTTGCGCGGCAGCACGCTCTCATCATCCTGCTCGTAGTAACGCTTCGCCAGACCGACAATGCGTTTACCTGCGTTCAGGAACAGTTGCTTACGGTCGGCGTGCGTCGCCAACAGCGAACCGTTGCCCGGCTGAGACAGACCCAGCGCTTCGGTCAGGCAGTTCATGGAGTTAGCGGTAAACATACCGGAACAGGAACCACAGGTCGGACAGGCAGAACGTTCCACCTGTTCGCTTTGTTCATCAGAGACTTTCGGGTCTGCCCCCTGAATCATCGCATCCACCAGATCCAGCTTGATGATCTGATCGGAGAGTTTGGTTTTCCCCGCTTCCATCGGGCCGCCAGACACGAAAATCACTGGAATGTTCAGACGCAACGACGCCATTAGCATCCCTGGGGTGATTTTGTCACAGTTGGAGATACACACCATCGCATCCGCGCAGTGGGCATTCACCATGTATTCCACCGAGTCGGCGATCAGTTCACGGGAAGGCAGAGAATAGAGCATACCGCCGTGACCCATGGCGATGCCGTCGTCCACTGCGATCGTGTTGAATTCTTTCGCGACACCACCAGATGCTTCGATTTGCTCGGCAACCAGTTTACCTAAATCGCGCAAGTGCACATGACCGGGCACGAATTGGGTGAAGGAGTTGACCACCGCGATAATGGGTTTACCAAAATCATTGTCGGTCATCCCAGTGGCGCGCCACAAGGCTCGGGCGCCAGCCATATTACGGCCGTGCGTGGTGGTGGCTGAACGGTACTTAGGCATGCTCTATTACTCCAAAAATTACGAATTGGGCGATGATGGAACGTATCACCGCCTGATTATCTTGATTGATTACTGATTTACCGGATCCAACCAGCCCCATTTATCTTCGGTTTCGCCCGTGAAGAGGCCAAAGAACGCCTGTTGCAGAGCTTTAGTGACAGGACCGCGTTTGCCGATGCCGACCTGAATACCGTCTACGCTGCGCACAGGGGTGATTTCCGCCGCCGTACCGGACATGAACACTTCATCCGCCAGATACAGTGACTCACGGGACAGTACCTGCTCACGCACTTCATATCCCGCGTCCTTCGCCAGCTTGATGATGGCGTCACGCGTAATGCCCGGCAGCGCCGAAGAGGTAAACGGCGGCGTGAAGATAATACCGTCCTTCACTTCAAACAGGTTCTCGCCTGCACCTTCAGAAACATAGCCGTGGACATCCAGCGCGATCCCTTCCTGATAGCCGTGGCGACGTGCTTCGCTACCCACCAGCAGGGAGGACAGATAGTTACCGCCCGCTTTAGCGGCGGTTGGAATGGTATTCGCCGCGGCGCGATTCCAGGAGGACACCATGGCATCAATGCCCGCTTCCAGCGCTTCTTCACCCAGATACGCGCCCCACGGGAACGCCGCGATAATCACGTCGGTTTTATAACCGTCTGGTGGATTCACGCCCATACCCACATCGCCAATAAACACTAGCGGACGGATATACGCGCTGGTCAAGTTATTTTTACGCAGCGTTTCACGGCAAGCTTCCATCAGTTCATCCACGCTTTGTTCGACCGGCATACGATAAATTTTTGCCGAATCACGCAGGCGCTGCATGTGCTCGCGGTGACGAAAAACTACCGGACCCTTGTGTGAATGGTAGCAACGAACGCCCTCAAACACGGAGGTACCATAATGCAAGGCGTGCGACATCACGTGTACTTTTGCTTCAGCCCATGGAACCATCTCACCATTGAACCAAATGTAATCCGCTTTTTTTGTCATTCTTTTTTTCCTTACTCTTTTTATGCGTTAGGCGCTGATCTGCTGTGATGTCGTCATCGGTTGAATGTCAACGCAGGCAATATCCAACAGCTTACTCAATTGTGTTGACAATAAATCCACCGAGCGATGGCTGGCAACGGTCAGCTCAATATTAATGTGATCGGCATTGGTGGTTTGCACCATATTCATCGCGCAAACTTTGAAACCGCGATGGCGGGTAACACGCAATACACGCTCCAGAACTTCGGGACGAAAGCGTGCCTGAATCGAAAGTTGATGATGTGTCATTCTGTTGTCTCCAGCACTTATTCTGTGTAAGTCGGCCATTATTGGGTGTTGTCGAGCCTATTGGGTTTTATCGAGCCCATTAGGTTTTATCGAGCATCGTTTCGTTACCCGCACCCGGCGGAACCAACGGCCAGACGTTTTCGTATTCATTGATCGAGACGTGCAGTAAATAGGGTCCTTCGCTGTTAAACAGGGCATCCAACGCGACATCAATTTGATCTTTACGGGTGATGCGCTGGCCGGGGATATCAAACGCGCTTGCCAGCGTCAGGAAATCAGGGTTATCGGAGAGGTCGGTTTCACTATAGCGTTCATCAAAGAATAACTGCTGCCACTGACGTACCATACCCAACCGTTGGTTATCCAGCAGCACGATTTTCAACGGCAGCCGTTTTCGTTTTATCGTGCCCAACTCCTGAACGTTCATCATGAAAGAACCGTCGCCGGAGATGCAGATAACCATGTCGTCCGGGCGCGCAACCTGCGCACCTACCGCCGCTGGCACGCCGAAGCCCATTGTGCCGAGACCGCTGGAAGTGATGAAATTCTCAGGACGGCTGAACGTCATATGCTGGGCAGCCCACATCTGGTGCTGGCCCACATCGGTCGTCACCACCGTGTCCGCATCCATTCGTTCAGAGATCGTTTTCAGCAGTGCAGGCGCATAAATCGCCTGACCAGGATGGTCATAACGCCACGGGTATTCCGCTTTCATCATGGTCGCCTGCTGGCGCCACGCGCTGACGTTCAGCGGCTGTTGCAGCGCTGGTAATATCGACTTCAGATCGCCTTGCAACGCCACATTGGCATGGCGCAATTTGCTCAGCTCCGCTGGGTCAATATCCATGTGAATAACGCTGGCATGAGGCGCGAAGGCATTCAGCTTGCCGGTCACGCGGTCATCAAAACGCGCTCCGACCGCGATTAATAGATCGCACTCTTGCACAATCAGGTTCGCCGCCTTCGTGCCGTGCATACCAATCATACCGAGGTAATAGGGATGATTGGCATCCACGGCACCCAAGCCTTTCAGCGTCGAAACCGAAGGGATATCCGTTACGCTCAGGAATTCACGCAACGCCGGAACCGCATTCGCCATACCGACCCCACCGCCAACGTACAGCACCGGTTTTTGTGCTTTCGCCAACAGGGCATATGCCTGCTCAATATCTTGCTCGGGGAAATCAACATCGTTAGCAACAGGCGCAAAGTTCGGGGTGAAATCTCCCATCGCCAGTTGAATATCTTTAGGAATATCGACCAGAACAGGGCCAGGGCGACCGCTGTTGGCAATCGCAAACGCTTCTGCCATCACGTCCGGCAGTGATTCGAGAGACTCAACCAAGAAGCTGTGTTTCGTACAGGCCAGCGACAGCCCCAGCACGTCGATCTCCTGGAAAGCGTCGGTACCAATCAGCGCCGACCCGACCTGTCCGGTGATCGCCACTACAGGGACAGAATCCAGCAGCGCATCGGCCAAACCGGTGATCAAGTTCGTTGCACCTGGGCCAGACGTCGCAATGCAAACACCCACATTACCTGTGGAGCGGGCATACCCAATCGCCGCCATCACCGCGCCTTGCTCGTGGCGACACAGCAGGTGTTTAACGCCGCCGTCATAAAGTGCATCATAGACGGGCATTATCGCGCCACCCGGATACCCAAAAACGGTGTCCACTCCCTGCGCTCGCAACGCTTGTACCACCCACTGTGCTCCATTCATAGTTATTTCCCCGACATCTTATGGGAATAACAGAATTTTATGCTAATGTTCATTTTCTGTTCCTTTCCGTTATAGATTACGCCCAACAAAAAACCCCCGACCTTTCGGTGCGGGGGTTTTCTTGAATTAGGCTTTGATTTTTAAGCCATTCTTCGTCCAAGTGCAGCCCCGCACGGTGGGATAATAATCACCACCACGCTAATCACGACTAGGCTAATCACTAGGGATAGGGCTTTCATAATAGGTTGTTCATTAATCTTCTGTCGAACGAATGCCTACAGAGTTATCACAGTCAGACATGGTATGACAACCATTTTTTTTCATCGAGCTTGGTAATAAGAACCTATAATGCGGGAAAAAATACAACGTAATCATAAGGTAGACACGCACCAAATTATTTTCTCTCGTTGGTGTAAAAATAAGCATTGCGCGAGAAACATAGCAAGCGAATACAAACGTTGTCGATCGTCGGATAACGTAAAACGGTCAGTTCACCCGACATAATTGCGATGCGTTACGCACAAACTTTCTTCATTGCTGAAACAGAGCATTATCTTCTGAAACCGTCACGCAAGTAGGCAATGACGGGCTCTACTTCCTCACCCCGACCAGACATGATGCAAGCCATCAGCAAAGGGGAAATAGCATGTCATTGGCAGTTACCTACACTCGGGCAATGATTGGCGTACAAGCGCCGGACGTTTACATTGAAGTGCATATCAGCAGCGGGCTACCTGCTCTGACTCTGGTAGGCTTACCAGAAACTACCGTCAAAGAAGCGCGCGATCGCGTGCGCAGCGCACTCATCAATTGTGGGTTTACCTTTCCAGCCAAGCGCATCACGGTCAACCTTGCTCCCGCAGACCTGCCAAAAGAAGGGGGCCGCTACGATCTGCCGATTGCTCTGGCGATTCTGGCCGCATCAGAACAAATCGATGGGGAAAAGCTAAGCCGCTACGAGTTTCTGGGCGAGCTTGGCCTGTCTGGCACCTTACGTGGCGTCAATGGCGCGATTCCCGCCGCCCTAGAGGCCATCAAGTCAGGCCGCCAGCTTATCCTGCCAGATGACAACAAACGGGAGATGACGCTAATACCGCAGGGTGAGGCGCTCATGGCTGGGCATTTGTTGGACGTGTGTGCTTTTCTTAGCGGAGAAGGGGAATTGCTCAGTTGCTCCGACATCGTACCGGCTCCGCAATCAGAAGAAGATGTCCTCGACCTGAAGGATATCATCGGTCAGGATCAGGCTAAACGCGCGTTGGAAATCGCAGCGGCTGGCGGCCACAATCTGCTATTGCTGGGGCCGCCAGGAACAGGAAAAACCATGCTGGCGAGCCGATTAGGCAATCTGATGCCGCCATTAAGCGACGAAGAAGCGCTGGAAAGCGCCGCCATCAACAGTCTCATCAACATTGATGCCACCATGACGCGTTGGCGAGCCAGACCATTCAGAGCGCCTCACCATAGTTCTTCCATGGCGGCGCTCGTGGGAGGAGGGTCGTTGCCTAAACCGGGGGAAATTTCACTCGCCCACAACGGCGTACTGTTTCTGGATGAATTACCAGAGTTTGAGCGACGCGTCCTGGATTCCCTACGAGAGCCTCTGGAATCCGGTGAAATTATCATTTCCCGCACGCGCGCCAAAGTGTGCTACCCGGCACGCGTACAGCTCGTCGCTGCAATGAACCCCAGCCCGTCAGGGCACTATCAAGGCATTCATAACCGATTACCCGCACAGCAAATACTGCGCTATCTCAGCAAACTTTCCGGTCCCTTTTTGGATCGCTTTGACCTTTCTATCGAAGTTCCTTTGCTACCACCAGGAGTTTTATCTCAGCAACGTCATCAGGGGGAAAGCAGCGCAACAATCCGCGAGCGCGTGCTGCTCGCACGGCAGATACAGCTGAAGCGGGCAAATAAAATCAACGCGCTGCTCACCTCACGCGAAATAGAACAACACTGTGCGTTAGAAGCGCCTGATGCGGCTTATCTGGAAGAAGTGATGAACAAACTTGGCTTATCCGTACGCGCCTGGCACCGGATATTGAAAGTCGCACGCACAATCGCAGACCTCGGCGATCGGGACAACATCGAGAGGAAACATCTTGCCGAAGCACTGAGCTATCGCAGTATGGATCGACTGCTCATTCGGCTCCACAAAAGCCTTGAATAGCGGAAGCGTTAGATACGCTCACCACAAAAGAAAATGGGGCTAACGCCCCATTCTTAATTAATCATCGCTTTCCGTGTATTCTTCCACCGCATCCATCTGCGGCTTACCGCCAGATAAGGTATGGAAGCGTTTAGGGCGACGGACACGTTCCAGATACTTGGTCCAGATTTTTTCCAGTTCCGTTTCCGCTTTACGTTCGCCGCGACACATGGCAACAAACGATGTTTCTTCCTCAGTTACTGGTTCACGTTTGCCCAAATCCAGCTCGTTAAACGCGTAACCGTGGCGCTCCAACAGTTGTGCTTCTTTAATCGTAAAGTCGCCATGTCGGGAAAAACCACGCGGGTAGAACTTGTTATCAAAAAAACGATGAGTGGTAGAGAAGCTTTCTGCCATCTTACACGCTCCTAATTCTTCTATGGTCGTGTTGTTTATGGCGCGGAGTATTAGATAGGCTTGACATTGTGTAAAACAAAACATTTAAATCATTACGACAAAATTTTTTTGGAGATGGGCGTGGATACCGAATTACTAAAAACCTTTCTGGAAGTCAGCAGGACAAGACACTTTGGCCGAGCTGCCGAATCCCTGTATCTGACGCAGTCAGCGGTGAGTTTTCGGATTCGTCAGCTAGAGACACAGCTTGGAGCTAACCTGTTCACACGCCATCGGAACAATATACGCCTGACCCCCGCAGGAGAACGGCTTCTGCCCTATGCGGAAAGCCTTATCGGTACCTGGCAGATCGCCAAAAAAGAGGTCGCACGCTCGCAACAGCACAGTCTGCTTTCAGTGGGGGCTACCGCTTCGCTGTGGGAAGCCTATCTGACGCCCTGGCTACAATCGCTGTACCAACAGCGTCCGTTGCTGCAGCTAGAAGCACGCATTGCCTTACGTCATTCGCTGGTAAAACAACTCCATGAGCGTCAATTGGACCTGTTCATTACCACCGAACAACCCAAAATGGAGGAATTGGCGAGCCAGTTGCTGGGTAATTTTTCCCTTTCGCTGTTCGCGGCAGAAGCGCATCCGCCCGGACAGGAGCTGCCCTATATAAAATTGGAGTGGGGCGCAGACTTTCATCAGCAGGAACATCGCCTCTTAGCCAGCGATCAGCTTCCCATTCTGACAACCACATCGGCCCATTTGACCCGCCAACTTCTTGAAACAACTGGCGGTTGCGCGTTTTTACCCAGTCATTGGTTACAAACCTATTCCAATCTGCGGATAGTCGGCGATAGCCAGCCCGTCGTGCGCCCGTTTTATGCCGTTTGGTTACAAAACAGCGATCAGCAGACGATGATTCGTCAATTGCTGAAAACATCGATTTTAATGAATGCATGACCCATCCAGCTCATAGGCTCTTAAGCACGTCTGGCTAACCAGAAAGTGCTTAACGCTTTCTGTAACCCAATGAAAGCAAAAAGCAGGAAACCAATGACGATTTTTGTCCACCATGAGCTCAAGGTGCCATCAAACGTGATATACGTTTGAATCAAGCCCTGAATCAGTACGCCAAACAGGGTTCCCAATACGGTTCCAACACCACCGGTCAATAACGTACCGCCGATGACAACGGCCGCGGTGGCGTCCAATTCCACGCCGCTTGCCGCCAGAGCATAGCCCGCCGAGGTATAGAGCGAAAACACAATGCCTGACAGTACCGCTAACGTACTGGAAAGCATGTATATCTGAATCGTCGTCCGCCTGACAGGCACCCCCATCAGCTCCGCAGAATAGCTATTACCACCAATCGCATAAACACGGTTACCAAAGCGGGTACGATGCGCCATCACAATCCCCAGCAGCACGACAATCAGCATAATCAGCGCCAGAAAGGTAAAGCGTCCTCCATCAGGCATGCGCCATGCTAAACCCGCCAGTTGGCTATAGACCGGATGATCGATGGGTATCGACTCCTGTGAGACAATGAAGCTCATCCCTCGAACAAAGAACATCCCCGCCAGCGTGATAATAAATGCGGGCAATTTGAGCGTATCGATAATCCATCCCATCACCCCGCCAAACATGGCTCCCATCACCAGCGCGATGGCGAATGCAAAGAAAGGATCGATGCCATATGTCCCGATCAATTTGGCCAATAACACGCCGGTAAACGCAATGACTGACCCTACGGAAAGATCGATCCCGCCAGATAGAATGACAAACGTCATCCCAACCGCCACGATCCCCAGAAACGCATTATCCGTCAGTAAATCAAAGAAAACGCGCGTCGAAGCAAAGCCTGGAAACTGGCTAAGACAGAATAAATAACCCGCAATAAATACCAGAATAGTCATCAACAGGGGGAAGTGGCGTTTCAACATTATGTTTTCCTCCTGAACAGATGATGCAGCGAAATACGCGGAGATTGCATAACCAAAACCAACAGAACGACGAGTGCCTTTAGAACCAGATTGAATTCCGGTCGATAGCCCGAAAGCAGGATGCCAGTATTCATACTCTGAATAATCAATGCACCAACAACAGAGAGCAGCAAATTAAAACGACCGCCGAGTAGCGAGCCTCCACCGATCACAACGGCCAGAATCGCGTCTAATTCCAGCCAGAGCCCTGCGTTATTCGCATCCGCACCACGGATATCCGCCGTTACAATAACGCCCGCTACGGCGGCACACACGCCGCATGTGACATAAGCCGCGATTAATACCAGCTTCGTACTCACACCGGCGTTACGAGCTGAGCGTAGGTTAATCCCGACAGATTCGATAAATAGCCCAAGCGCCGTTTTACGCGTCAGCCCCCACAGCGCCAACAACACCACGCAGGCAATAATCACCGGCATGGGCAGATAGAACAGAGCCCCGTTGCCCAACTTAGCCAACCCGGCGCTATCAAAGGTAATAATCTGGCCTTCAGTAATCAGTTGAGCAATGCCGCGCCCGGCAACCATTAGCATTAACGTCGCAACAATCGGCTGAATCTGTAGCACCGCAACCAGAAAACCGTTCCACAACCCGCACAGTGCGCCAACCAATAACGCAGTCAGCAGCACAGAAGGGAGTGGATAACCAGCCGCAGTCAACGTTGCGGCCGTCGCTCCTGCAATCGCCATGACGGCGCCAACCGATAAGTCGATACCGCCGGTAGCAATCACCAACGTCATGCCTAATGCCAGCAATGCAACAGGTGCCCCGCGATTAAGGATGTCGACAAGGCTACCGAACAAGCGCCCGTCCTGAATGTGAAGGGAGAAGAAGTTTGGCGCGACCATACTATCAATCAATAGGATAGCTACCAGCGCCAGGAGCTGTGGCACGCCCTTGGTAAACGTTAGGCGCACTTTCTTGGCAGGTTTGATGTTATTGTCTGTCATCAGTCGCCCCCGTTTGTACTGCGATAGCCTGCATCACCGCGGCAACCGAGATCTCGCTGTGTTCAAGATGCGCAACGTGCTGTCTGTCACGTAACACAATGATGCGATCGGCATAACCGGTCAGTTCTTCCAACTCAGAAGAGATCACGAGTAACGCCATTCCCTGTTCACATAACTTCTCGATAAGACGAATGATTTCAGCGTGCGCGCCAACATCGATTCCTCGCGTTGGCTCATCCAGAATCAAGAAGCGCGGCTCGGTTGCCAGCCAGCGCGATAGCAGGACTTTTTGCTGATTCCCGCCCGAGAGATATTGAATTTCCTGCTCTGGACTGGGCGTGCGAATCCCTAACAGGCTGATAAACTTTTCAGCAATACGAATTTGCTCACGTAAGGAAATGGGTTTCAGCCAGCCCCGCTGCGCCTGAAGCGCCAGAATGATGTTCTCTCGCACCGTTGCCGCACCGACAATGCCGTCAGTCTTGCGATCCTCAGGGCAATAGCCAAAACCCAGCTTTCCTGCTGCACGCGGCGTGCGAATGCTGACTGGTTTGCCATCCACTCTGGCCTCTCCGGCATCAGGCACGTTAATACCAAATATCAGCTGCGCGGTTTCTGTCCGACCAGAACCTAGTAGACCAGCAAGGCCAACTATTTCTCCTGGACGAACGGAAAGCTCGAAGTCATTGATCGAACCACGTCGACCATAGTGTTTAAACTGCACGATGGGCTCACCTGATACGTCACTGTGTTCTCCACGCTTCAATAACGTTTCATCAAAACTGTGTCCCAACATCATTTGGACTAATTCAATACGTGGTAATTCTGTGGCAGGCAATGTCCCGACTAATTTTCCATTACGCAAAACGGTAATTCTGTCACTAATGCGATAAACCTGATCCAAAAAGTGCGTCACAAATATCATAGCGATTCCGCGATCGCGCAACTTTCGCAATATATCCAGTAACATATCAACTTCTTTTGTATCAAGGCTTGCGGTCGGTTCATCAAGAATTAATACTTTAGCGGAAAGATCAATAGCTCGGGCGATAGCTACAATTTGCTGCACTGCAATTGAGTAATTACCAAGCGGATGGTTAACATCGATCATCAGTCCATAATTCAATAAAAGTGCTTCGGCCTGGCGCAGGATTTTATGTTGATCAACGATGCCCCAACGTGTGGGTTCACGACCAATAAATAAATTTGCTGCAACGGACAGATTCGGTAATAAATTGACCTCTTGATATACGGTTCCGATACCCAATGACTGAGCGTGCGCAGTGCTAATAGGATTAATCGCCATGCCATCAAGAATAATATCGCCAGTTGAACGCTGATAGACACCGGTCAACGCCTTAATTAAGGTGGATTTTCCTGCACCATTCTCCCCTAATAGCGCCACTATTTCGCCACGATTAAGCGTGAAGTCCACCTGATCTAATGCTTTTACCCCCGGAAACTCAACGCTCATGCCCCGAATATCTAACAACCGTGTCGTTTCCATCAGCATCACCTATGCAACAACTAAACAAGGCTACGTCATACCTGAGAAATATTATGGATAAGTAGGCTGGCAATATTCACTGTTCCGTAGTTTAACGGTGCAGAAAACATAGCAAACCCACTTTTCCATATTCATATTTCTGCTAGGTATTTGGCAAAGTTTATATCAACGATGAGTCCATAATATAAATATCAATAACCGAGATCTTTCTTAGTTTCATATTCCTGTTTTGCTGTATCAGGCAGTAATAAACGTGATTCGGTTTGAATGAATTTTTCAGGCTGCTTGCCATCCTTCTTCATCGCTAATAAAGCATCAAAAGCAGGCCCTGCCATATTGGGCGTTAATTCAACGGTAGCATTAGCTTCGCCATTCATCATGGCTTTGAAAATATCAGGAACGCCATCAATGGAAACAACTTTTATCTGTGAACCTGGTTTTAAACCTGCTTCTTTAATTGCCTGAATAGCGCCTATAGCCATGTCATCATTATGTGCATAAACTGCACAGATATTTTTTCCATTCTGCTCGGCTTTAATGAAGCTTTCCATGACCTCTTTACCCTTGCTACGAGTAAAGTCTCCTGACTGTGAGCGAATAATTTTTATCTGCGAATCTGATACTATGCCTTCAGCAAATCCTTTCTTGCGATTTATCGCGACACTCGCCCCAACCGTTCCCTGTAACTCAACAACATTACAAGGTTTGCCGGCAGCCTCTTTCACGAGCCATTCTCCTGCCACCTTTCCTTCATAGACGCTATCAGAAGCAATAGCAGCGGCGTACAACGATGGATCGTTTACCTCAATCGTTCTATCAAGCAGGAACACTGGAATTTTTGCTTCTTTAGCTTCCTGTAAGACTGGTGCCCATCCTGTCGCGACAACCGGAGCAATAAATATGGCATCTACGCCCTGAGCGATGAACGACCGTACAGCCTTAATCTGATTCTCCTGCTTCTGCTGAGCATCCGCTATTTTTAACGTTACTCCACGCTTCTCGGCTTCCTGCTTTGATACTTTAGTCTCCGCAGAGCGCCATCCTGATTCTGAACCAATCTGGGAAAACCCAACAGTTAAGGGTTTTGCCTGTACGGCACCACATAATGCCGTACTTACAGCAACAGCTACCAGTAAACGTCTGTACATACTTAAACTCCTCCTGTGTAGTCTTACAGCTACTTAGTCAGATTCCAGGTACAGCATAGCGCTACGAATTTCTACTGTAGCGCTACCAATGTGATGTTGGCAGGTATCACTAACAAGTGAATGCACCTGAAGGATCGTTCTGAAAAACAACTTCCCTTCACTCAGGTTGTAGATAGTTTTAGTTCAAATATCGAACAAGGTGAATGAGCAAGTTCACAACCTGGTATTACGGTTATTTTGTGCATATTTACAGCTAAATCAGCACGATCTATCAACAATACATTAGAGAATTTTATATATTAAATAACAACACGTGAGATTAATTAGGCATCCAGAGGAGAGAAATAACGAAGAAATTGGAAAGAAGGATACGAGACAGGATCTAGCATAAAGTACAGATCAAAAAAAACCCTTCACGATAACGTGAAGGGTTTTATTTGGCAGGGGCGGAGAGACTCGAACTCGCGACACCCGGTTTTGGAGACCGGTGCTCTACCAACTGAGCTACGCCCCTAAATTACGCTTAATATTATGCCTGCTGAAGTTAGCAGGCATAATATTTAATAAGTGGCGGAACGGAC
>NZ_JACDRR010000003.1 GCF_013449375.1 Pectobacterium sp. CFBP8739
TCATCCTGCACGACCCACCACTTCCGCAAAGTGAATCCTCTCTAAAGTAAATCCATCAAATACTACCTATTGCACGTGTCGTGCAGGTGAGAACCTACGTTCGGCTTCTACTTCATCTAATTTTTTGACAGAAAATATCAAATTTATTTGTTTTCTATTCACGCGTTAAATCGATGACACTGCCGCCCTATATCCAATAGCACTTTTCGCTAATCTTTGCCATACAGCGAGCCTTTCCGATAAAAGTAAAAACCCGCGAATTTCGCGGGTTTTTTATTTCAGTCATCTAACGATTAGATTTCCCAATCATGGCTATAGCGCTTAGGCTTGAACTGGATCACATCGCCTTTCTGTAGCCCTTGCAGACTTACATCGTCTTTTGCAACTTCAGCTTCAATCAGCTCCGACTGTTCCCCCAGTTTCAGCGACAGGCGCGTTAAGGCACCCAGTGGGCGAATATCTCGTACCGTTACGGCCTGATAGCCCTCTTGCGCCTGCACGGATAGCGACACTTCATGAGGACGGAACAGAATCGTCTCTTGCGTCTGCGCCACTTTCAGGCGGTTACTGTCACCCAGGAAATGGTACACAAACTCGCTAGCAGGGTTGTTATACACTTCTGCCGGGGTGCCGATTTGTTCAATCACACCTTTATTCATCAGCACGATGCGGTCAGCCACTTCCATCGCCTCTTCCTGATCGTGCGTCACAAATACCGAGGTCAGATCGATATCTTCATGCAACTGAGACAACCAGCGGCGCAGCTCTTTGCGCACCTTGGCATCCAGCGCGCCAAAAGGTTCATCCAGCAGCAGAATGCTAGGTTCAACAATCAGCGCACGCGCCAGCGCAATACGCTGCCGCTGACCGCCGGAAAGCTGCTCAGGATAGCGATCCCCCAGCCAGTCCAGTTGCACCAGATTCAGCAGCTCATGCACTTTCTTTTCGATTTCACTCTTTGATGGCCGGATATTTTTCGGCTTCATACGCAGCCCAAACGCGATGTTATCGAACACGGTCATGTGACGAAACAGCGCATAGTGCTGGAACACAAACCCTACATTACGTTTGCGCACATCGTGAACGGATACATCCTGACCGTGGAAGATAATACTGCCGCTATCGGGCTGTTCCAGCCCGGCGATAATACGCAGCAGCGTAGTCTTACCGCAGCCCGATGGCCCCAGCAACGCCACTAGCTCGCCGCTGTGGATCGACAAGTTAATCTCGTTCAGCGCCCGAAACTGGCCAAATTGTTTATTAATATTGCGAATCTCAATGCTCATTTTTGGCCAACTCCTGTTGTTTCTGTATTTGCTTCGTCAATCGCCCTTCGCTCCACTGGCGCAGTAGTAACACCACCAGCGACATCACCAGCAGCAAAATCGCTACACTGAAGGCCGCAACGATGTTGTACTCGTTATAAAGAATTTCGATATGCAGCGGCAGCGTGTTCGTCAGGCCACGAATATGGCCGGAGATGACGGAGACGGCACCGAATTCCCCCATCGCACGTGCGGTACATAACACCACGCCGTAGATCAACGCCCACTTCACATTCGGCAGCGTGATGTGCCAGAACATCTGCCAGCCATTCGCCCCCAACAGGCGCGCCGCTTCTTCTTCCTGCGAGCCTTGTTCTTCCATCAGAGGAATCAGCTCACGAGCAACATAAGGCAGGGTGACGAAAATCGTCGCCAGCACGATGCCTGGCACGGCATAAACAATTTGTAGATCGTGTTCGAGCAAGAAAGGGTAGATCTGACTTTGCGCCCCAAACAGCAGGACATACACCAGCCCCGCCACCACCGGAGAGACGGAAAATGGCAAATCGATCAGCGCCAGCAGAAGGCTCTTGCCACGAAATTCGAATTTCGTCACGCACCACGCCGTCGCTAGCCCAAACACCACGTTTAACGGTACGGAAATGACGGTCGCAAGCAGAGTCAACTTCAGTGCAGAGATCGCATCCGGTTCACTAATCGCATCCCAAAATGCACCGATACCTTTATCCAGCCCCTGAGTTACCACCATCATCAACGGCAGCACCAGAATCAGAAAAAAGACGATCCACGCCAGTGAAACCAGAATGTAATAGGCTGCGGGCTGCTTTTTTCTTTTAGCCGCGCTGGCCTGAGCGGAAATAACCTGTTCCATGACGACCCGCCCTTACAGTTTCGGTTGAATGCGGCGCTGCAACACGTTAATCAGCAGCAACATAATGAAAGAAACCAGCAGCATGAACACGCCGATCCCAGTCGCGCCCTTATAGTCATATTGATCGAGCTTGGAGACGATCAGCAGCGGCAGAATTTCGGTTTTAAAAGGAATATTTCCCGCAATAAACACCACGGAACCGTATTCCCCGACGCCACGCGCAAAGGCCAGCGCAAAGCCCGTCAGCCAAGCAGGTAACAGAGCAGGCAGCAAGACATGGCGGAAAACCTGAAGCGGACGCGCGCCCAGACAGGCGGCGGCTTCTTCCACTTCTTTCGGAATATCAGCCAGCACCGGTTGCAGCGTTCTGACCACGAAAGGCAGCGTGACAAAAATGAGTGCCAGCGTGATACCAATACCGGTGTAGGCAATTTTGAACGGAAACAGAGAACCAATCAGGCCATTCGGTGCATACAATGCCGTCAGCGCAATCCCTGCCACAGCAGTGGGCAGTGCGAAAGGCATATCGATCATGGCATCGATCACTTTACGGCCGGGAAAGGTATAACGCACAAGAACCCAGGCCAGTAACGTCCCGAGAATGCCGTTAATAAATGCCGCAGCCAGCGCCGTACCAAACGAAAGCCGCAGGGAGAAAAGCACCTGACGGCTGGTGATCAGATCCCAAAACTGACCAAAGGTTAGTTGGCTGGCATACAAAAACATCCCCGCCAACGGAATGAGGACAATTAATCCTAAATAGCTCAGGCTAAACCCTAATGTTAGCCCGAAACCGGGAATCACTGAGGAAGAACGTTGTGACATACCGTGCCTTTAATTTTCATACTCACTACCTAGCCAACAACTGCTTGCCGACGCGCACTACCTGACAGAAAGGTTAAGGCGGCAGGTCCTCTGCCCTCTTAACCTGAAAAAAGCCGCTAGGGTGATAGCGGCCTTAATCAGTCAGACGTTAAAACTTACTTATTGATCTCTTTAAAGATGGCGTCGAACACGCCGCCATCATTAAAGAATTTGTCCTGTGCCGCTTTCCAGCCGCCGAAATCCTTATCTATCGTCACCAGATTCACAGGGGCAAACTGATCTTTAAACTCTTCAGCAATCTTGGCGTTGCGTGGACGGTAGAAATTTTTACCGATGATGCGCTGCGCTTCATCGCTATAGAGGTATTGCAGATAGGCTTCGGCCTGCTTCTGCGTTCCCTTGCGCTCAACAACTTTATCCACAACGGCAACTGGCGGTTCAGCCAAAATCGACAGAGATGGTGTCACGATCTCAAGCTGATCGCCGCCTTGCTCTTGAAGAGACAGGTACGCTTCGTTTTCCCATGCCAGCAGCACATCGCCTAACTGACGCTGTACAAAACTAATGGTTGCCCCACGCGCACCGGTATCCAGAACTGGCGCATGACGATACAACTCAGTCACAAATTTCAGTGCAGTTTCATCATTGCCGCCCGGTTGTGCTTTGGCATAGGCCCACGCCGCCAGGAAGTTCCAACGTGCGCCGCCAGACGTTTTCGGGTTTGGCGTGATCACTTCAACGCCCGGCTTCACCAGATCGTTCCAGTCTTTGATTTGCTTCGGATTACCTTTGCGCACCAGAAAAACGATGGTGGAGGTGTAAGGCGTGCTGTTGTCAGGCAAACGCGCCTGCCACTTAGGATCGATTAGCTGTTGATTCAGGTTTAAAGCATCAATGTCGCCCGCCAGCGCCAGCGTCACCACATCAGCCTGCAAGCCGTCAATCACCGAACGCGCTTGCTTTCCAGAGCCGCCGTGCGAGTTTTTGATGGTGATATCTTCACCGGTGGTCGCTTTCCAATGCTTAATAAACGCCGCATTGTATTGCTGATACAGTTCACGCGTCGGATCGTAAGACACGTTTAATAACTCGGTAGCCGCCGAGGCCACACCGGAAAACAACAGTGCTGCCGTAGCAACAGATAACCCCAGACGACGTATTGACATTCTTATCACTCCCTAATGCTCGAAAGTATTAGATAAAATCATGACGGATGTGACTGATTAATAACTTAACTAATTCGATTTGCAGGAAAAAACGTTATCGTTTTGAACCGCGTACATGCCGCTTGAAATAGGACGGGTATATCAGGCTGACAACATGGAAGTGACAATAGTGGATATAAGGAAGGGGCAAAAATATTGTTTCGCGATAATTTATGCTATCGCGTTATATTGTTAATGACTATGTAATAGTTTTCAGTCTAAGCAATTTTGTTGCAACGGTAATATTTTACGACGGGATGTGAGGTCACCCTGATGCCGTACGGCATCAGGTAAGTACGGCAGGGAAGAGAACAAACAGGGTTAAGTAAAAACCCTCAGCTCTACTCTTCTTCATCAAGCTGCAAAGCCACGTACAACAACAAACGATCGTCGAAATTCCCCAGATCTAACCCCGTCAGCTCGGAGATGCGGTTGAGACGATACTCCAGCGTATTACGATGAATAAACAGTGCTTTCGCCGTCGCTCCAGGCTGAACGTTATTACGGAACCAAGCCCCCAGCGTCCGACGCAGCAGACCATTGCCGTCCATCGCTTTCAGCTTCGAGAGCGGCCGCACTAGTTCATTTGCCTGCCAACCGCCGCGCAGGCTGTCCAGCAGTACGGGTAACATCAGATCCTGATAGTAGTAACAGCGCTCAGCAGGCATACGCTGTTTGCCCACGCTCATGGTCGTGCGTGCTGTGCGGTAAGAGCGCGCAATACTGCCTGGGCCGGCAAAATAGTTTCCCAGCGCCAACCGCACCCGCAGCCGACTGCTTTCCGCCATGCGCGACATTAGCGTATCCACCCGCCGTCGATGATCTTCTGCATCCCAGCGCCCATGGCTGTTCAACGCCGGTTTTAGCACCACCATTTCGGTCAAGGAAACGATCGCGATCAGGTTGTCACGTTCCGGCGTGGTCAGCAGCGTCTGCAACTGCTGTAGCTCCGCCATGGCGGAATCTACCCCGAGCTGCCCGCTGTCCACTTCGATCACCGCTGCAACACGGGGTTTATTCAGATCAATGCCCAAGCGCTGCGCCCACTCCATGAGAGCGGGAGACAGATCGTCGGTGCGAATCAGGTTCAACACCAGTTCTTCGCGCAGACGGCTGTCCTGCGCTAGCATATGCAGCAGCCTCGCTTGCTCCAGCATCATTTCCGCCGTCATACAGACAAGCTCGCCGTATTGCCGTAACTGGCTGGGATTACCCGTCAGGCCGATGACGCCAACAATTTCGCCATCAATGCGCAAGGGTAAATTGATACCCGGACGCACACCGTGCAGGTGACGCGCGACGGCATCATCAATATCGACGACCCGTCCCTGCGAGAGCGCCAGCAGCGCGCCTTCGTGCAACTCCCCCAATCGTTCCTGATCGCCACTGCCGATAATCTTACCGCGAGCATCCATCACGTTGATATTGCTATCAATGATCTGCATGGTTCGCGCGACAATATCCTGTGCCATCTTGGCATTGAGATGATACGACGCCATTTTTACCTCTGAGAGGAACATTGACAATTGCACCAGCATACCGTCACACGGTGCGCCACACATTGTGCAAATTAACAAAGAAACGGGAATTAGATTAAATCTGTGGAAGAACTCACAAAAGCACGTTCATGAAAAAGCGGGAAACGGTCGGGCACCGAAGTGCCCGACCAGATAATCAACGTAACAAACTGTCTTAAAAGGCAATTATCCACTTGCGCGTTGAACAGAGGGGTTATTGAGCCAGCAGATAAATCGTGCTGCCACCACGACGCACATTCAGCGCCAATACGGCTGGTTTGCTATCCAGAATTTTACGCAACTCGCCAATATTCTGTACCGCCTGCTGGTTAACGCCGAGAATAATGTCGTCCTTCTTCAGACCAATTTTAGCCGCCGCAGAACCGGGCTTGACGTTATCCACTTTGACGCCTTTCTCACCGTCGACCTGCGTGTTGCTCAACTCGGCACCTTCAATGCCAGAGTAGAGATTACCGGAAGCCACCTGAGCCTGATTGCTTTGTTGCAGCGTCACCTCAACCGTCAGCGGTTTACCCTCGCGCAACAGCCCCAGAGCCACTTTGCTGCCCACCGGTAGCGATCCGACCTGCGCCCGCAGCGCGGAGAAGCTGCTGACCGCTTTGCCATTCAGCGTCACGATCACATCTCCCGCCTTGATGCCCGCTTCATCGGCTGCCGATTTTGGTCGTACCTGGCTCACAAACGCGCCACGCTGGGCATCCACTTTCATCGCCTGCGCCAGTTCAGAGTTCAACTCTGTCCCAGTAATACCCAACTCGCCGCGCTTCACTTCGCCAAATTCGACAATCTGTGCCACGACGCTTTTCACCATATTGCTGGGGATAGCGAAACCAATCCCGATATTGCCGCCATCTGGAGCAAGAATCGCGGTATTCAGACCAACCAGTTCCCCATTCAGGTTCACCAGCGCACCACCGGAATTCCCCCGGTTGATCGCCGCATCGGTCTGAATAAAGTTCTCATAGTTTTCAATATTCAACCCACTACGCCCCAGCGCGGACACAATGCCCGAGGTCGCCGTTTCGCCCAAACCATACGGGTTACCAATCGCCACGGTATAGTCCCCGACCCGTAACTGGTCAGAGTCAGCAACCTTGATAGCCGTCAGATTTTTGAAGTCTTTCAACTGCACCAATGCGATATCTGAACGCGGATCTTTACCTAATATCTTGGCGTCATACTTACGGCCATCACTGAGGCGAACCTGAATCTTATCGGCATGCTCCACCACGTGGTTGTTGGTCACCACATAGCCTTTCTCTGCATTAATCACGACCCCCGCCCCCAGTGCCTGGAAATTTTCCTGTTTTGGCTGCGGTTGGCCGTTATCATCATCGTCCCCTTCTCCCTGACACACAGGCGACGACTGGAACGGCGATCCGTCCTGGCAGAAAGGCGAGTTTTCACCAAAAAATGGCTGAAGCTGCGGGGGGATACCTTCTTTTCCCACATTGCCCGCATTGGTGGTATGCCCTTCCA
The DNA here is from genome assembly GCF_013449375.1 of Pectobacterium sp. CFBP8739. Classification (GTDB taxonomy): domain Bacteria; phylum Pseudomonadota; class Gammaproteobacteria; order Enterobacterales; family Enterobacteriaceae; genus Pectobacterium. The sequence continues at coordinate 7,205 of NZ_JACDRR010000003.1, forward strand.
CGTAGATGCTCACCACGGAAGGCATGACCTTTTCCAGCATAGGGGCCAGGCTAGGGAGTTGACCCGATGACGCGGCAGACGCCGCTGACTCAGCCGCATTCGCCGTGGTGGAACCCATCGCCATCGCCAGACTTAACGCCAGCGCACTCAGAACCAGTGATTTTCTTTTCATAGGAATCTATCTCATAGTAATCAACACGCGAGTCTTACGGCCCGTGTACCCGACACTGGGTACACTCAGTGGTCGTGATGTATGAGATAAATATGGACCAACAAGGTTCCCGAGGGGAAGATCGTGAAGCGTAAGGAAATATTGAACGGCTTTACAAAACTCGCGATTTCCATTGCCGTCTGTTCGTCGCTAATCTGCCGCCATCAGCTTGCGGTATTCGTCGTAGGCGTACAAATCCGTCATACCGCTGATGTAATCCTGAATCAGACGCGCACGATAATAATATTCACGGACGATTCGCTCGTTTTCAGGTAAGGCTTCCAACGCAGCAACCGCTTCGCAATAGGCCAGACAGTGCTTACTGGATAGCTTGTGATAAAGCCGCGTTTCAATCGGATAACGCCGGTGTGTATCTTCGCGAACAAGCTGGTTGAAATCCTGATAGGGCATCTCGAGCAACGGGCTATAAATCTCCAGCAGGCCGCGAATCACGCGATCTCCCTGTAGCTCCAGTTGTTCAACTTCATGGTGATTAAAAACGTGCTTTAAGGCGACGTGTTTGAAAATACCTAGCAGGCGATTCTGCGGGCTGTCGTCCTCAAGCAACGCCTGATTAAACGATCCGGCATAGATCGCTGGCAGGTTATCAATAAAACGCTTCGCGGCATGCGGCACCATCTGCTGCACGGTGTTAACGCGAAGATTCATGAAGAACTGATCGTCGTGACTGCGCCATTTTAAACGTTCACGCTCTTTGTAGGCGTGTTCAATCGTCTTGGCGAAAATATCTTTCTCCGTTCCTTCTCCCCAATTTTCACGCAACAGGGCATAAAGTTCTTCAATCGTGAGAATCTCTTTCTCAACGGCATCTTCCAGATCCGCAATACAGTAGGAAACATCATCCGCTGCTTCCATAATGTAGCTCAGCGGATGACGATGAAATTCCCCCATATCCAGCTCTTCACGTAGTCTGGCAACAAACGCTTCTTCTGCCAGATAGTAGCCCGGCTTCTTCATCAAATAGTGGTAATCCGCCGGCAGTTCGCCGTGCCAATATGCAGGACGGGTATATTTCAAAATACAGGCGACTTGCCCGTAGGTCAGATTGAGCTTCAGCAATGTGTGTACCAGCCTGATCGCCTGTGCATTGCCTTCAAAGTGGCTCAGATCCTGTCGGATTTGCCCGCGCAATTCGTCCAGCCCATCCTGCTGCATCCGTAGCGTAGGGACTTTACAATCATCAACACGTTCTGGGGATTCATTGTCCAAATAATGGCTATCCAGCAATTTTCTGAACCATTGGTTAATCGCGGATTCGCCAAAATGCCCGAACGGCGGGTTGCCGATGTCATGCATCAGGCACGCCATTTCGACCATGCTTTCAAACGGCGTTTGTCTATCTTCCAGACCCAGCGACGCCAGCCGTCCATCGACTTGCAGGCGGTGCAAAATATCTTTGGCGATATAGCGCCCCACCTGCTGAACTTCCATCGAATGGGTCAGGCGGGAACGGACAGCCGCGTTACGCTCCAGCGGGAAGACCTGGGTTTTTTGCTGTAAGCGGCGGATGGCAGCGGAGTTAATAATACGACCCCGATCGCTCTCAAACTGACGCACAATCGCATAACCATTATCAACCGTTTTAGGTCGGCTGAAATGTCGCTGAAAGCTCATTTTTTTGGCGAAATCGATATCAGACATACGGTTCTCCCTATCATCCCGCTACAGCACAATGATGGACACTCCATCTCATCCCGCTAGCCATGATAGACTAACGTCCGCGATGCACACCTTCCATTTATAACAGAATTTGCGGGGAACCTTATGAAAGTCGGTATTATCGGCGCGATGGAACAAGAAGTAACGCTGCTGCGCGATCGGATTGAAAACCGTCAAACCTTCCAGCGTGCAGGTTGTGAAATTTACTCCGGACACATCAACGGCGTAGAAGTCGCGCTGCTGAAATCCGGTATCGGCAAAGTCTCCGCCGCGCTGGGCACCACGCTGCTGCTGGAACACAGCAAACCGGACGTGGTCATTAACACCGGTTCCGCAGGCGGGCTGGCACCTAGCTTGAACGTGGGTGATATCGTGGTGTCTGATGAAGTTCGTTACCACGATGCCGACGTCACGGCCTTTGGCTATGAGCCCGGCCAAATGGCGGGCTGCCCTGCCGCTTTCTCTGCCGATGAAAAACTCATCGCGCTGGCACAGGAAACTATTGCCGATTTACAACTGAACGCCGTGCGCGGTCTGGTTGTCAGCGGTGATGCCTTCATTAATGGCGCAGAACCCTTAGCTCGTATCCGCACCACCTTCCCGAAGGCCATTGCCGTAGAAATGGAAGCGACAGCCATCGCCCATGTATGCCACCAGTTCGCCGTTCCGTTTGTGGTGGTGCGTGCTATTTCTGATGTGGCCGATAAAGAATCACACCTGAGTTTCGATGAATTCCTGAGCGTTGCGGCACAGCAGTCAACGCGGATGGTAGAAGCGATTCTGGCAAAGCTGGCCGCACGCTAATCGTGATTGTCAGGTTCCTCTGCTGGCTGACTGGGCTGCTACTCTGCACTGTCGCTTATGCCATTCCGCAGCGTGTCATCAGTCTCGCACCACACGCGACGGAAATGGCCTATGCGGCAGGCATGGGCGAACAGCTGATTGCTGTCAGTGCCTGGTCAGATTACCCGCCTGAAGCGACAAAGCTGGAACAGGTGGCTTCCTGGCAGGGAATCAACCTGGAGCGGATCCTCGCACTCAAGCCAGATTTGATTCTGGCCTGGCGCGAGGGTAACCCGCAGCGGCCGCTGGAACAGCTCGCCAATTTCTCGATTCCTATCGTTTATCTGGATGCGAAAACGTTAGACGATATCCCAGCGTCACTACGACAGCTGGCAACCTACAGCCGCCATCCTGAGCAAGCCGAACGGGCCGCGACAGATTTTCAGCAGGAAATAGGTGAACTCCAGCACGCTGGTAAGGCACCTCACGCTGCGCCACTTCGGGTATTCATTCAATTTGGCACTCAGCCACTGTTTACTTCTTCGCAAGCGACGCTACAAAGCCAAATCGTTTCACTGTGCGGCGCAGAAAATGTCTTTAGCGACAGCCCAGTGCCCTGGCCGCAGGTCAGCCGTGAACAGGTGTTAAGGCGCCAGCCACAGGCCATTATTATCGGCGGTACGCCAGATAAGCAAACCAGCGTGCGAGCGTTTTGGCAGCCGCAGTTATCGGTGCCAGTGATTAGCGTGAACGAAGACTGGTTCAGCCGTAGTGGCCCACGCTTGTTATTGGCAGCGCAGCAAATTTGCGCTCAGTTAGCACCGTTATCATCCACATCTTCGTCAGCAAAGTGATTGTTAATTAACACAATGAAAGCATTCCGATAACAATAACTTTATTAATATACAAATTGTAACATTGACAGCCTTTTATTTCGCCAATATTCGCCGATAATCTGAGCACAACGGGGGAGTCATAGGCATAACTTATGATCTTGATTACCACCCGGTGATAACACCAAAGCAGTACGAAATAAAAAATTTTGAACCGATATCGGTTCCTTTTACACCAGGTAGATAAAAATATGAAAAATGCGTTGCTTTACGCAGGCTTACTGATGGCGGTCTGTACCACAGCATATGCAGGGAATCAGGGTGGGCAAATTAATGCTCAACTGACGATACTACCGGCATGCGGCGTAGCGCCTCAATCCGGTCAATATCAAATGACATGTAACGTCGCTTCTGTACCACAACCTAAAATTACTGAGTCACGTATTCAGGTCGATCAGGCAAAACTTTCAGCCTCTGCGGCAAAAACCGCACAGGGTACGGAAACACGTCTGATTACGGTCGAATGGTAATCAACCTAACGTATGACGAGCCGATAAAAAAACCGTGTCTTGATGTCAGGACACGGTTTTTGTTTTTTTAGTCGGCCGATCACCGCAATGCAGGATCAGACGCTGAAAGAGGAACCACAGCCACAGGTGGATTTCGCATTCGGATTCGTCACAACAAAACGAGAACCTTCCAGCCCTTCGGTATAATCCACCGAACCACCAACCAGATATTGCAAGCTCATCGGATCAACCACCAGCGAAACCCCTTGCTTTTCAATGGTCATATCGCCGTCGTTGATTTGATCATCAAAGGTAAAACCGTACTGGAAGCCGCTACAGCCGCCGCCCGTGATATACACGCGCAGTTTCAGCTCTGGGTTTTCTTCATCAGCAATCAGGTTTTTCACCTTGCTTGCCGCTGCATCGGTAAATTGCAGAGGCAATGCTGCTATATCGTCGCTCATATTTTTACTCCCAACTCAGGGCTTACCAGGTGATAAACCCATACTCATACGCATATTATCCGGCAGTCTGCGAAAACGTTCAAGATTTGACAGAAATTGTTGAATTAATCTGCTGCTCCTGCTCAGCCAACGCCTGTCGCTGCAGTGTCCTCGCCAGAATAGAAGAATATAGCGGCTTCCCTCCCAGAAACTGCGCCAACAGTGTCGCACCCAGACACGTCACGATCATGGGTAAGATCAACTGATAGTTGTCAGTCATTTCCAACACCAGAACGATGCCGGTGAGCGGAGCGCGAACCGATGCCGCAAATAGCGCGCCCATCCCCGCCACAGCAAATGTACTGGCTCCAATAGCATAATCTGGGAATAACTGGCTGGCCGCCATGCCAAACGCGGCACCGAGCAAGGTTCCCAGCGCCAGCATTGGCGCAAAAATCCCCCCTGGCGCGCCCGATCCGAAACAAAGCAGCGTCATGAAGACGCGGATGATAAAGATCACAAAAAGCATACTAATGCTGTAATGCTCCGCCGCCGCGAGGGGAATAAGCGTAAACCCGCCTCCGGTCGCTTCTTGAAACACAATGGACAGCACCCCACAGAGGCCTCCAGCCATCGCCCCAACCAACAGGAAACGTGACATTCGTTTAGCGTGGAAGGTCAAAAATAGCGCCTGAGTGCGTAACACCAAGGAATTAAACACCACACCGACAATGCCGAAAATAATCCCAAGTACCAAATATAGCCACAGCGTATTGAGCGGTGCAGAAGGCAGTTGCCCTATGTCGATCACCGCCTGTTCGCCGTTGAAGAGACGAAATACGATACTCGACATGATGACGCCGATGAAAACCGCTTTAATCGAGATAAGGCTGTAACGGAACTGCGGCCGCATTTCCTCAATGATGAAAAGTATTCCAGCCAACGGGGCATTAAAGGCAGCGGATAACCCAGCTGCCGCGCCAGTAGCTAATAATGAGTGGCGCCCATCCTGCTGCCTTTTGGGCAACATGTCCGCAACCATACCGCCAATATTTCCCCCCAGTTGTACTGTCGGCCCTTCACGCCCCAGCACCATTCCCGAGCCAAGCGTGCCAATACCGCCAAAAAACTTAACGGGCAATACGCGCCACCAGCGTACCGGTCTGAGTTCTTCTAAGGCGCCCTCGATTTCGGGAATCCCCGATCCCCCCGCTTCAGGAGCGAATCTCCTAACCAGAAAATATCCCCATACCGCGAGTACAGCCGACACCGCCGTAGCAACAAGCCAGCTCACCCCGCTTTCAGGTAAGTGCGCCAAGAGTGACATTCGCTGTTGTATAACCCAGTTCACCGTACGCTCAAATGCCACGCCGACCAACCCAGTTAACGTTCCTACTATCGCAGCCAGCAGAAGAATCAACGCGGGAGTTTTATCGCGCCGCATAAATTGTGCGATGGCAGCGCGGCGCTCCGCCGCAGAAGAAACAGGTGCAGAAAATCTGATCACAACGGTCATAACCAAAAAAGAGAAATAAGAGTCACTATGTTACCCCTTAAGGATAAAACTGCCTATTTGACCAGAACAGAAGACAAAGAGACCCGCATCTGCTGATACAGCGATTTCATAACGGCGGTCAGTTTATTAGAATACCTCTACATTTTACGATTAAGACCAGTCAGGACCGCGTAATGAACAAATCTGAAAGCCTGTATGCTGCGGCGCAGCAACTTATTCCCGGCGGTGTGAACTCCCCCGTTCGTGCTTTTAACGGCGTTGGCGGTACTCCGCTGTTCATCGAACGGGCTGATGGCGCTTATCTCTATGACGCTGACGAGCAAGCATACATTGATTACGTGGGCTCGTGGGGCCCGATGGTGCTGGGGCACAATCATCCGGCAATCCGTGATGCGGTGATCGCGGCAGCAGAACGCGGCCTAAGCTTTGGCGCACCGACAGAAATGGAAGTGCAGATGGCGCGTCTGGTCACCTCGTTGGTGCCGAGCATGGATATGGTGCGGATGGTCAACTCCGGTACAGAAGCCACCATGAGCGCAATCCGTCTGGCGCGTGGTTACACCGGCCGCGATAAAATCATCAAATTTGAAGGCTGCTACCACGGCCACGCCGACTGCCTGCTGGTGAAAGCCGGCTCTGGTGCGCTGACGCTGGGCCAACCGAACTCCCCCGGCGTTCCGGCTGATTTCGCCCGCCACACGCTGACCTGCGTCTATAACGATCTGTCATCCGTTCGCGCCGCGTTTGAACAATATCCTGACGAGATCGCCGCGATCATTGTCGAACCCGTCGCAGGCAACATGAACTGCGTTCCACCGTTGCCAGATTTCCTTCCCGGCCTGCGTGCTCTGTGTGACGAGTTTGGTGCCCTGTTCATCATCGATGAAGTGATGACTGGCTTTCGTGTCGCACTGGCAGGTGCACAGTCACACTATGGCGTGGTACCGGATCTAACCTGCCTAGGGAAAATCATCGGCGGCGGCATGCCCGTTGGTGCATTCGGCGGTAAGCGTGAAGTCATGCAAGCGCTGGCACCGACCGGTCCGGTTTATCAGGCGGGAACACTGTCCGGTAACCCGATTGCTATGGCAGCAGGCTTTGCCTGTTTGACGGAAGTCGCGAAACCCGGTGTCCATGAAAAGCTCACCGCGTTGACCAATCAACTGGCTGATGGCCTGCTGGCTGCCGCTAAAGCCGAAAATATTCCGCTAGTCGTGAATCAGGCGGGTGGTATGTTTGGTCTGTTCTTCACCGATGCAGAGAGCGTCACCTGCTATCAGGATGTGATGAAGTGCGACGTCGAGCGCTTTAAGCGGTTCTTCCACATGATGCTGGAAGAAGGCGTTTATCTCGCGCCGTCCGCGTTTGAAGCGGGCTTTATGTCGCTGGCGCATACGCCACAGGACATCGATCGCACCATCGAAGCCGCACAGCTCTGCTTCTCACGCCTGTAAAGTGTATCTCGACGGCGTCATTCACTAACACTGACGCCGTCGCATCCATCCGTTGTTTCAGTCTTCATTACGCCCGCTCCCCGCCTCCACTTTTTTCGTCAGGATTCTCGTTTGAGAATGACAAGCCCTCTCAAATTGGTTATGAGTAAGGCTATGTTCCTGAAAATAGCGGAGAGATCATGTTAAAGGTTCTAGGACGCACGTCGTCAATCAACGTTCGGAAAGTGCTGTGGCTGTGTGATGAGTTGGCGATTCCTTTTGACCGCGAAGACTGGGGTGAAGGCTATCAGTCACCGCAGTCACCGGTATTTCTGGCACTCAATCCCAATGCCATGATACCGGTGATTCAGGACGACGATTTTGTCATGTGGGAATCGAACGCGATTATACGTTACCTCGCCAATGCGAAGGACGGAGCCTGGCTGTACCCGCAAGATCCGCGTAGCCGTGCTTCGGTCGATCAATGGATCGACTGGCAGGCCAATGAGCTCAATCCCTCATGGCGTTACGCTTTTATGTCGCTGGTACGCCAATCCCCCGCACATCAGGATCCGGCGCTCTTAGCCGCATCCTGTAATCTTTGGTCGCGCACCATGGGCATTTTGAATCAGCAATTAGAGCGAACCGGCCACTACGTCGCAGGAAAAACGTTCACGCTGGCCGATATTCCCATCGGGCTATCGGTAAACCGCTGGTATGAAACGCCGCTGGAACACACGGACTATCCCGCCGTCCGCGCCTACTATGAGCGTTTAAGCGAACGCGCGGGCTACCTGACCTGGGGACGCAACGGCACGCCATAAGGCTACTCATAACGCTACGCTACCCGGCTCGATACCGCTCATTTCACACGCCAGCGCCCCCGCGCGCTTAAGTGCATACGTGTAGCGTTCATCAAACGGGTAGCAGCACGAGAGCCGCAGCGCGTGCTTACAGCGACCGCTCAGCGTGTAAAGTTCGCCGGGCGTGACGCAAATCCGCTCTTGCAGCAGGCGATGGAACAATTCAACACCATCCACGTCACCCGGTAACTCCAACCAGAAGACAAAACCGCCCTGTGGCTGCGTCGCGCGTGTTCCCTGCGGAAAATGTCGGGCAATCAACCCACGCGCTTCATCCATCTGTGCGGCATAGCGGCGACGCAGGGTGCGCAGATGGTGATCGTAACCGCCGGACTCCAGAAACTGCGCCAGCGTTTCCGATAGCAGCGCCGATTCCGCCATTGACGAGACCGCTTTCAGCCGCGCTACTTTGGCACGGAAACGGCCCGATGCCATCCAGCCGATGCGGAAATCGGGTGCCAGCGTTTTCGTGAAGCTAGAGCAGTAAATTACCCAGCCATCACGGTCGAAGGCTTTCACCGTCGGCGACAGCGGCCAGGTAAATTGAAGTTCGCTATATAACCCATCCTCAATAAGCGGAACCTGATAGTCGTTCACCAGCTTTGCCAGCCGTTTTTTATCCGCCAGCGTCATGCTGCATCCGAGCGGATTCTGGGCGTTAGGCATGGCAATAATCGCCTGTAGTCGCTGTTCTGACAGCAATAGCTCCAGCGCATCCAGCGCGAGGCCACGTTGTGGATCGGTGGGAATCTCTACCGTTTTCAATCCCAGACTGGCCAGCAGAGGAAAGAGATAAAAATAGGTGGGCGTTTCCAGCCCCACACAGTCGCCCGGCTGTGTGACCGTGCGTAGCGCTAGCTGTAGCGCTTCCATACAGCCGTGGGTGATCGTGATGTCCTCGCGGGTCAATGTCATACCCAAATCCATCGCCCTCCGCGCCACTTCTCTCCGCAGTCGCTCACTGCCCGGCGGTAGCGCATAACGGCCAATCAGGTCAGGCTGTCGCCGCAATAGGGAAGCGGTAATACGGCTAATCTTCTCGGTCGGATAGAAATCGGTATGCTGTGGGCACGCCAGAGAAATGTTGGTGTAATCTGGGTGTGTCTGGGCAGCAAACACGGTATCAATCAGGTCCAGTTTCTCACTGCCCGGCACAATCACCTGTGCAGGGTGGGGCTTGCTCTCCGTCAGCGACGGCAGACGTCCGCGCACAAAATAGCCGGACTGCGGCCGCGCTTCGATCAACCCGCGATCTTCGAGAATACGCCAGGCATTCAATACCGTATTCACGCTCACCTGATGCGATCCAGCAACGCGGCGAATAGAAGGCAAGCGGCTTCCCGGCGCTAACGTCCCTTGATGAATCGCCGTGGCGAAGGTTTCCGCGAGCTGTTGATAGAGCGTACTTTCTTGTGAGTCGATAATGGACACAATTCCCCCGCCAGCCAATGAGTACAGTTAACGATTAATGCATTTTGTACCCATAACAATAATCATTTTGTGTATCTGTAACCATTTCTTTTTTCTGCCTACCATAGTGTTCTCCCCCATCATCAGGATAACACCATGCTCGACCCTTCTTTTTTCAGCTATGTCACCGTCATGTCCATCACGCCGGGGCCCAATAATTTGCTGCTGGCAACCTCAGGCGTCAATTTTGGCCTGCGTCGTACGCTACCGATGATGATGGGCATTTCCGTTGGTTGCGGGATACAAACGGCGCTGATGGGCGTGGCCTTGGAACTTCTGCTGAGCTGGATGAGCATGATTCGCCTCCCGCTCACCGTGCTGGGGTGTGTCTATTTGCTGTGGCTATCGTGGAAAATCGTGCGCTCATCGGCACCGGAATTACAGGAGCGCGTACAGCCGATGACCATACTGCAAGGGACGCTATTCCAAGCGGTGAACCCGAAAGCCTGGCTGATGTCCAGCAACATCGCGCTGCTTTATGCCGCGAGCGGCGGCCTTTTTACCACCGTAGTCGCCTTTATGGCGCTCAATCTGCCCTGTATCTTAGTCTGGGCGCTACTCGGCGATCGCATCGGTAAACATCTTCAGGAACCGTGGAAACTGAAAGCCTTCAACGGCATCATGGCACTTTCTCTGGTGTTCACCACCTTCTGGATGCTGGTCGAAGCCATTAACCTCTCCGGCTAATCACACGGCGTCGGCGGGCTTCCCTCCCCGCCGAGGCTCGCATTATTTCACCTGTTTACGCAATAGATAAACAAAGTAAGGCGCACCGATAAACGTCGCGAGCAGCCCCGCCGGAACCTGTGCCGGAAAGAGGATCATTCGGCCGCACCAGTCCGCAATAACCATCAGCGCACCACCAACCAATGCCGAGCTGGCGATTTGCGGTAACACGCGGTTAAAGCCCAGCATCCGCGCCATATGCGGTGCCATTAACCCGACAAAGCTCATCGGCCCGACCATCAGGGTTGCCATCGCGGTTAGCACCGATGCCAACAGCAAAACCAGCAGACGAACTGGCGTGACAGCCACGCCGAGCGCTCTGGCTGTCGTGGTGCCAAGCGGCAGAATACGCAGCCAGCGCTGGCACAGCGGGACAATCAACAGCAGCAGAACGGCAATCACCGCCGTGCGTATTGCGTCTGCCGGCTCGACCGCGTAGGTTGAGCCTGACAGCCAGGTCAGCACCGTCCCCATCCGCGGATCGCCACTGGCTAGCAGCAGCGCAATCACCGTGGAGAACGCCATACTCAGCGCAATCCCCGCCAGCAGCATACGCTGCGTCGAGAAACCACCGCGTCCGGCGATAATCACCATAATCAACAGCGTTAGTGCCGCACCCGCGCTACCGGCCGGAAGTAGCCATACGAATGCATTGCCCGGAACGAAGAACAGCAAAATAATGACACCAAACGATGCGCCGGAGCTAATACCCAGCACTTCTGGGCTCCCCATCGGGTTACCCGTCAGCTTCTGTATTAGCGTGCCCGCGACCGCCAGCATCACTCCAGCGGTTAACGCCGCCAGCACCCGAGGCCAGCGCCATGAGAGCAACTGCGTTAACACATCGCCGCCGCTCCATTGCCAGCCGTCGGCATCTTTCCCTAACATCAGCGCCGTAATCACCACCATTCCCAGCAGCATGACGCCAAGTACCAGCCATGTTCCCCACAGGCGACGTTCAACCGCCGGTGTACTGCTACTGTCAACCATCGCAGGTTGACCGCTATTACGCAGGCGCGGCAACAACCACAGGAGCAGAGGCGCACCCATCAGCGCCGTCGCGGCTCCCGTTGGAACGTCAAGCCACACGCGGCTCAGCCAGATTACGCCCTGATCGGTAACGCCAAGCAGCAGCGCCCCCAGTAGCGGCGCGAATAAGAGACGGTGAAGTAACCGCCGTGCCCCCAGCATTTTCGCCAGCAGCGGCGCAAACAGACCGATGAAACCGATAATGCCTGCCGCATTCACTAATTGCGCACACAGGAAAATGCCCAGCCCAAGCGCACTCAGACGTGCCAGCGACAGCCCAAGCCCCAAGTTACGCGCGACGCCGTCATCCAGTCCCAGCAGCGTTAGCGGACGAATCAACAACAGCGCCAAACAGAAACACACCAGAAGACGCGGGAGAACAAACTGCACATTGCTCCAGTCCTGCTGGTTCAGCACGCCACTGCTCCACAGGAACAAGCCCTGAAGCTGCTCATGATGGAAGAGGACCAGCAGTTGGTTGACCGCGCTACTGTAGAAACTCAGCACCAGCCCCGCCAGTATCAGCGTCACGGGCGATAAACGTTTGCCCCACGCGACGCCAAAGACCAACGCACCAACCACCAGCGCCCCAGCCATAGCCGCGGCCTGTTGGAGCCATGCACCACCGGGCAGCGCCCACAGCGTGACCACTGTGATCCCGAGCTGTGCGCCCGTGGCGATCCCCAGCGTTGACGGCTCAGCCAGCGGGTTACGCAAGACCTGCTGGAACAGTACGCCGCACAGTCCCAGTCCCGCGCCAATCAGCAGCGCCAGCACCATGCGTGGCAACAGACTGTAATGGAACAGAAGCTGTTGCATATTGTCCTGAGCGGGCTGAGTCAGCCCTTCAAGCCACTGTGACACCGGTAATTGCTGCTGCAAATTGTTGCTGCCCATTCCCAGCATCACGATCAGTAAAAAACCCATCACGACCACTGACAGCATCAGCGGATGACCAACACGCGGGGGCGAGGAATCGACAGACAAAGGATTAACCATGATTTCTCGCCTCCAGTGCCTGATTCAATACGCGGCAGAAGCGCATCGCCGAGAGCGTTCCGCCATACAGCCAGACAGCTGGCACGCGCTGCACACGCTGATTACGCACAAACGGCATGGCCTGCCAGATCGGATTACTATCAAGCCGATCGAGCGCGGCACTATCACCGTGTTCAAAACAGAGCACATGGGCATCGCCGATCTCTGCCAGACGCTCAATGCCCACAATCGTACTGCCCCAGAAGCTGGTTTCACCACGCCAGGCATTCTCTATCCCGATATGATCCATCACTTCCTGAAACAGACTGTTTTTGCCAATCACCAGCACATGGCGGCTATCGACCAACGTGATCAACAGCAGAGGTCGCTGGGTATACGGCTGAAGGGTGATTTTTTCCTGCTGAAGAAATTGAGCCAGTTCCGTCAGATGCCGCTCCCCGGCAGCTTTCAAATTTAACGCATCAGCCAATTTCATGACCGAGGACTGTGCCGCCGTCAGCGGTTTTCCTTTTTCACTGCTAAAGCCAAAGCCCAGCATCGGAGAGATACGGGACATTTTCGCGACCGAAGGGCCATAGCCTTCAGAATAAAGAATCATGGACGGGCGAATCTGCGTCAGCAACTCCAGATTCGGCTCGGTACGCAGCCCCACATCAATCACCGATTCAGATAGCGCAGGCTCTTTCACCCACAGGTTATAGTTATGCTTATCCGCGATCGCTAAGGGGGTAATGCCTAACGCCAGAAGCAGCTCAACGGGCAACCATTCCAGCGCCACGATACGGTGTAGATCGGGAAATGTGGCCGTGGCTCCTCTGCTCGCCGCCGAATACACCAGCGGCGACAGTAGCAGCGCCGTCAGCAAACGACGGCGTAGCGGATCGGGAGAGGATAGAGAAGAAAAACGTTCAGGTATCATGAGCAGAAAAACCGAGTTAACAAACGAAGCTGATCGGTGCGCCACCCGCCGGATGGGGCAGAATGCCCATGGGAATACCGTAGATGTTTTCCAGTACGTCCCCTTGCATCAGCGCGACAGGCTCCCCCTGCGCAATCATCTTGCCACCGCGCAGTGCCACCAGATGATCGCAGTAGCGGGCAGCCATATTGATATCATGCAGCACCGCAATGACGGTGATGCCGCGCTCGCGGCTCATGCGCTGAATCAGCGCCAGCACTTCAACCTGATGCGCAATATCCAGTGCGGAGGTCGGCTCATCCAGTAACAGACAGCGGCTATCCTGCGCGACAGTCATCGCCAGCCAGGCTCGCTGCCGTTCACCGCCGGACAGGCTATCCACCAAACGGTTAGCAAAGGGCTTCAACCCAACCAGCGTGATGGCTTCTTCGACCTTTTCCCGATCGGCGCTGCCGAAACGGCCTAATGCGCCATGCCACGGGTAACGCCCTACGGCCACCAGCTCACGCACGGTCATCCCTTCGGCAGCGGGAAGCTGCTGCGGCAAATAGGCAACCTGACGGGCAAACAATTTACTGTCCCAACTTCCGGTCGCCTGTTCCCCCAGCAATGCGGTTCCGCTGCTGGCGGGCTGGTGCCGGCCCAAAATTTTCAGCAAGGTCGATTTGCCTGAGCCGTTGTGACCAATCAGACCGCACACTTTCCCCACAGGGAACGTAATAGATAAGGGGTGTAATAACGTGCGTCCAGCAACGGAAAAGCTGACATCGTCCAGTCTGAAGGTGGTATCAGGCGGTACAGTTTGATTTTGCATAGCGTTTTGGGTTTGTCATGTCACCGAAGGAAAAGGGTGGGCAGAATTCACTATTCCCGTAATCGTCGATCCAAAAGAGAACGATAATGATTACGATAAAGGCTGCATGATAGGCGCAATGGAATACCAATCGCAAGACTTTTACCTGTCAGCAACAGAATGGCATGTCAGGAAAAGCGGTCTCAGGCAAGATGTGGTGCTCGACTCAAAATAGCAGGCACAAAAAAATACCCCCAAATTAATCCTATCCCTTATACACAAGTCTAGAAGTATCGCGGTTTTTTCCGTGGTCAGGCGTAAAAAATTATGCTGAGGAGGTAGCTGGCTTCGGATGAGCCGCAGGACGCGGCGAAAGCTTGCGCCACGTAGGGAACGTGTCGCAAGCGGTCCGCTAAGCCAGATACAGACGAAGGTACCGCGTCAGCGGCATAATTTCCGCCGAAAGCCTGGGGTCACGGGGCGGCGGCGTTTGAGTCGCCTCGTGTCGGGCGCGTGCTACGCGGTAGCATAAAATAACCGTATTGTAAGCGCACGAAACCGTCTCTCAGGCTGCATAAGATATAGCTAAGAGACGGCAACCAGTTGAAGCAACGATAGATTATTGACCAAACATTTCTTTGATCCAGTCGGCGACGCCTTCTCCATCTTGCTGTCCCTGCTGTGCGGAAGGCTGCGGCTGGCTGGCTTGACACAGCGCCTGCGGGTTATCCGTCCAGACTGGCAAGACACGCCCAGCGCTGCTGCCGTTACAGATAAAGTTACCGCTGGCATCCACCGTCATGGTCGTAATGCCTTCCGGTGGTGTCAGCATCAACGGCAGCGGCGTTTGGTTTTCCAGATAGCGACGATAAATCGTCAGCGCACCGTTAGCCCCCGTCAGCTTGGCCGGGCCGTTGTTATCGCGCCCTACCCAGCTAATCGCCACTTCTTTACCGTCGATCCCCGCAAACCAGCTGTCACGCAGGTCATTGGTGGTACCGGTTTTCGCCGCCAGATGATAATTCGGGAACTTCACCGCCAGCGAGCGCGACGTACCGCGTTCGACAACCTGCTGCATACCATACAGCGTCAGGTAGGCCGCTTGTGCCGGAACCGCCCGCTCAGCCTGCGGGAAGCTCTGATACAGCACCGTGCCATCTTCCGCAATCACTGACCGCAGCGAGGAAAGCGGTGCACGATTACCGCCGCTGGCGATCGTCTGGTATTCCTGCGCGACTTCCATCGGCGTCAGACTGATCGCCCCCAGCAGCATCGCTGGTACAGGTTGAATCACGTTTTCCGGAATCCCTAAACGCTTCAACGTTTCCGTGATCTGATTCAGCCCCACAGCCATCCCCAGATTAACGGTCGGCACGTTCAGCGAGTTCGCCAGTGCATCAACCAGCATGACGCGGCCACGGAACTCACGATCGTAGTTCTTCGGCTGCCATAGCTGCCCGTTAGCTTGCTTGATCGACAGCGGCTCATCCGCCAGCAGGGTGTTCAAACGATAAGTGTCCGGCTGACTCAGCGCGGTCAGATAGGTCGGCGGCTTCGCCAACGACCCAACGGGACGACGCGCCTGTAACGCTCGGTTAAACCCAGCGTACTGCGTTTGAGAGCCACCGACCATCGCGCGAATTTCGCCACTAAAACGATCGACAATCACCATCGCCGCTTCCAGATCGCTGACATTACGGCCTGCGCGCAATGCCGGAACACCGACCTCTACCGCTTTTTCCGCCGCATCCTGCGAGACCGGATCGAGCGTGGTAAAGATCTTCACCCCGGAGAGATCGTTAACCTTGTCGCCAAGCCGCTGTTGCAGTTCCTGACGCACCAGTTGCATAAACGCAGGCTGAGGGCTGATGACGCCGCCTTTTGGCTGTACGCCCAGCGGACGCGCGCTCAGCATGTTGTACAGATCGGCATCAATCACCTGCTGATTCTGCAGTAGGCGCAACACCAAGTTGCGTCGCTCTAACGTAATCTCCGGATTACGCCACGGATTGTACAGAGACGCCCCTTTCACCATGCCCACCAGCAGCGCCTGCTGATCGAGGCTCAGTTCATTCACTGGGCGACCAAAATAGTACAGGCTGGCAAGCGGGAAGCCACGGATCTGATCGTTGCCACTCTGACCGAGGTACACCTCGTTAAGATACAGCTCAAGGATACGATCCTTGCTGTAGCGGTAATCCATGATCAGCGCCATATAGGCTTCGTTAGCTTTACGCCACAGCGAACGCTCGTTAGTCAGGAACAGGTTCTTAACCAACTGCTGCGTCAGCGTACTGCCGCCCTGTACCGCGCGTCCTGCCGTGATGTTGGCTAAAAACGCACGGCCAATGGAGTACAGGCTAATACCATCATGTTCATAAAAATGGCGGTCTTCGGTCGCGACCAGCGTATCAACCAGCAGATCGGGGAAGCCGGAACGTGGCACAAATAAACGCTGTTCACCATTTGGCGACTGCATCATAGTGATCAGTTTCGGATCGAGACGGAAAAAGCCAAAGTTGCGCTGATTATCCAGATTCTGGATCTGCGACAGGCGATCGTTGGCAAACGTCAGTCGCGCCTGAATTTGCCCTTCTTTCCCATCAGGGAAATCAAACGGACGGCGCAGCATGTCGATGCTATTGCCGCGCACACTGAATTCACCCGGACGGGTAATGCGGCTTACCTGACGATATTGCATGCCTTCCAGCAGACTAATCATCTCTTTCTGGCTATAGGCCATGCCCGGCTCAAGGTTGACCATGCGACCATAGACGGCGGCGGGCAACTGCCAGACTTTGCCTTCAATACGGCTGCGGATCTGGCTGTCGAGGTACACGCCATAGATCGCCATCGCCACGGCAAAGATCAGGAACAGTTTAATCGCCAGTCCTAGCCAACGTCGCCTTCTCTGCGATTTACGCGTCATGGTTTCGTCGCCGTCATCATCATCGTCGTCATAGTCGTCCTGATAATCATCGTAGTCATCATCATCATAGTCGTCATCCCTGCGACGTCGTATGGCCTGTTTGCGTTCAGGTTTACGTTTTGGCGCTCTCCCTTTGCGTCCGATAGGTTCGCGGTCATCCCCAGACATTACAATAACTTCTCCATCAGGTTGTTCACGGCTATCTGCTCTGCGCTCAAGCCGCCTACTCTGTTTCCAGCCCCTTTTTTGGGAAAGCGGAAACGTCTGAAATTAGTGATTCTGATATTTCTTGGTACGTCTCGTCGGAGCCGTATTCGCCGGATCGTCCGGCCAGACATGCTTGGGGTAACGCCCCTTCATCTCTTTTTGCACCTCGCGGTAAGCGCCTTGCCAGAATGCCGCTAAATCCCGCGTAATCTGTAGTGGACGCTGCGCTGGCGATAAAAGTTCCAGTACCAGCGCCACACGCCCCTCTGCCAACAGCGGGCTCTGCTGCTCACCAAACATTTCCTGCATCCGCACCGACAGCACCGGTGGCTTATCGTCATAATAGGCGATAGGCAGGCAACTGCCGCCGGGTGCCGTGTAGTGCGTGGGTAATGCGCTATCCAGCCGCTGACGCAGTGACCAGTCCAACAACCGCAGTAGCGCCTCACTCAAATTAATCTGGTGTAGCGCACGTAAGTCACGCACGCCAGACAGTGATGGCTGTAGCCAGATTTCGAGCGTTGCCAGCAGCGTATCGTCATCCACCAGTGGCCAATCAACCTCGGGCAACCACTGGTGGGCACACTGTAGCCGGGCGCGTAGCTGCAACGCCGCAGCGTCCCAGTTTAATGCCTCAATCCCCTGCTCCCGAATCCAGGATAACAGCGCCTGCTGTAGAGCCTCATCGGAAGGCTTATTCAACGGGCGCGTTCGTAGCGTCAGGCTACCTATCTGGTCACGCTGGCTGGCGCGCAGAGTACCCTTTTCTTCGTCCCAGTGCACCACGTTATGTTCATTTATTAGTCCGGGTAGCCGCCGTTCCAGCCGTTCAATATCCAGTGGCAACGCCAGCAGAATCCTTGCATCCGCGTTCTGATTGTTTTGCGTTCGGCCGTTTTGCAGCAGTGCCGGAGCCAACAACCACTCCGTACCCGACAGCGCGTCATCAGCCGACATCATCGCGCCACTGCCGTTCGCAAGTTGGTAGCGCCCATCCTGACTGCGCCGCCGAGCGATGCGATCGGGGAAAGCTTGTGCAAGCAGCCAGTCAGCTTCTCCGCTGTCAATGCACCCCGGATCCGTCGATAAACGGCGTGTCAGCTGTTTTGCTCGTCGCAGCCAGTGTGGCAATGGACGATGCAGCCAGTCGGCCAGATTAATCGACCCGCTACGCGGCGGCTCTTCGAGGATCGCCGCCAGACATCCGGCGGTCGCCAGCGCATCTGAATTTTGCTGTGATGCGGCATATAACATCGTCGCCAAACGAGCATCGCTACCTAGTGCGGCGATCTTGCGCCCCTCTGCGGTCAACCTATCTTGCTCATCGGTAATACCTAGCTGGCGCAGTAACTGACGTGCGACATACAGCGCGGGGGCAGGTGGCCTATCCAGCCAGGTTAACTGCGCCACATCGGTACAGCCCCACTGTAATAAGTCCAACCAGACGCTGCTTAAGTCGCTGTTCAGTATTTCGGCTTCGCTTTGGGCCGCTGCGCGTTCTGCCTGTTCACGCGAGCACAGATGCCAGCACATACCGGGGCTTAACCGTCCGGCACGCCCGGCGCGCTGCACCATAGAGGCCTGACTGATTCGCTGCGTCACCAGTCGGGTGACACCACTTTTCACATCAAAGCTGGCGACACGTTCGAGACCACTATCCATCACCAGTCGGATTCCTTCAATCGTTAGACTGGTTTCTGCAATATTGGTGGCTAACACCACCTTACGACGACCCGGTTCAGCAGGCAGAATTGCCTTTTGCTGTTCCACCAGCGTCAACGCA
Source organism: Pectobacterium sp. CFBP8739 (assembly GCF_013449375.1). Taxonomy (GTDB): domain Bacteria; phylum Pseudomonadota; class Gammaproteobacteria; order Enterobacterales; family Enterobacteriaceae; genus Pectobacterium. The sequence continues at coordinate 26,331 of NZ_JACDRR010000003.1, forward strand.
CCATATAAAGGGCAGAGATCCGTCTCGCTCGATACGCTATTTTCCAGCAGCGCCTGCACGCGGCGAATCTCCGCGACGCCGGGCAAAAACAGCAGAAGCGAACCGTCTTCTTCACTGAGCAAACGCCGCACCTGTCGCGCAACACCCTCTTCCAATCGTTCCTGATTATTCAGCGGCACATAACACCGTTCAACCGGATAGCTACGACCTTCGGAAACCACGCAGACCGCTTCCGGCAGCAGTGCCGCCAGCCGCGCATTGTCGAGCGTCGCGGACATAATCAACAGTTTTAAATCGTCACGTAACCCTTGTTGCACATCGAGCAGCAGCGCAAGTGCCAAATCAGCCTGTACGCTACGCTCATGAAATTCATCAAGGATGATCAGCGCCACGCCTTGCAGCTCCGCATCCTGCTGTAACAGACGGGTCAGCATCCCTTCGGTGACGACTTCCAGTTTCGTTGCGTCGCTCATGCGGCTTTCTGAGCGCATGCGATAACCTACCGTCTGTCCCGGTTCCTCACCGAGCTGCTGCGCCAACCGCCAGGCTACGCTCTTCGCCGCAAGACGACGCGGCTCCAGCATGATGATGCGCCCGTTTAAATTACCCTGCTGCAGCAATTGCAACGGCAGCCAGGTCGATTTTCCCGCCCCTGTTGGGGCATTGAGCAGCACCTGAGGCGCAGTATGTAGCGCCGTTATGACATCATCCAGCACGGCGCTGACAGGCGGTAAAATCACAGACATCTCCGTATAAGGTTAACTTTCAGCGGCGAGCATTGTAGCATCATGATGAATGTCGCATCGGATGGAATCAGAACAGAGAGATCGCCATGTCAGCCCCCCGCCGCCTGTTTTTTGCCCTATCACTACCGGAAATCACACAGCAAGAGATTATCCGCTGGCGTGCCGAGCACTTCGCCCCAGAAGCCGGTCGTCCGGTCGCGGCGGCCAATCTTCATCTGACGCTGGCTTTTTTAGGTGACGTTAGCGAACAAAAAGCGCAGGCCTTACGAACATTGGCGGGTCGCATCCGTCAGCCTGTATTTTCCCTTACGCTGGATGACGCCGGACACTGGCCGCGTCCCGGCGTAGTCTGGCTGGGCTGTCGCCGCGCACCACGCGGGCTGCTGCAACTGGCAGAACTGCTGCGTTCCCAGGCCGCACGCAACGGCTGTTATCAAACGGCATTACCTTTTCATCCACACATTACGCTGCTACGCGGCGCGACTCGCCCCGTTGCGATTCCCGCCGCGACCTTCAGTTGGCAGGTTGATATGACGCACTTTTCGCTTTACGAATCACTTTTCGATAATGGTAAAACCCGCTATCAACAGTTGGAAAGTTGGTCATTTATTAAATAGAACAGGATTCTCATGGACTATACTCCGCGTTTACAACCCGCCCGGTTAATTAAGCGTTACAAACGCTTTTTGGCCGATGTCGTGACCCCAGAAGGTGAGACGCTCACGCTGCACTGCGCCAATACGGGAGCGATGACGGGCTGTGCGACGCCCGGCGATACCGTCTGGTACTCCACATCCGATAACCCTAAACGGAAGTATGCGCACAGCTGGGAACTGACAGAAACGCAACAAAATCACTGGATTTGTGTCAATACTCTGCGTGCCAACACATTATTGTGCGAAGCCTTATTGGAGAATCGAATAGAAGAACTGTCGGGTTATTCAGACGTAAAAACGGAAGTGAGATACGGTACGGAAAATAGCCGAATCGATTTGCTTTTACAGGCGCCAGACAGGATTGACTGCTATATTGAGGTGAAATCAGTCACATTATTGCAACATGAATGTGGTTACTTTCCCGATGCAGTGACGCTCAGAGGGCAGAAGCATCTGCGTGAACTGCAACAGATGGCTTCCAATGGAAAACGCGCAGTGCTGTTTTTCGCCGTGCTCCATTCAGGAATCCAACAAGTTTCCACCGCCCAACATATTGATGCACGCTATGCGGAATTATTTACAGAAGCACAGCGGGCAGGGGTTGAAATTTTATGTTACGGCTCCACATTATGCCCTGACGGTATTACATTGACGCACAAACTACCGTTGTTGGGATGAAGTAAAAGCATTGCATAACACGCCGAACGCACCACCAAAGGCGTAACAGATTGTTTGTTATTTAATGTATACGGGTTGCGCCTCACACTTTATCAGGCCGGTGTCAGGAAGCATTGCCAACCCCATCTCCATCTGCTATTTATAGCGGCCTGTTTTTTCCCCCTATGGGGGCCGATATACCCAGATAGCTGAAGTTATGGCCAACAACGCCGCAATTTCACTGCATAAAAGGGTGTTATGCGTGTCGTGTTATGTAGGAGAAGCAACATGCAAGAAGGGCAAAACCGTAAGACATCTTCTCTGAGCATTCTCGCAATTGCCGGAGTAGAGCCGTACCAGGAGAAGCCGGGCGAAGAGTATATGAACGACGCTCAGCTGGCTCATTTCAAGCGCATTCTTGAAGCATGGCGCAACCAACTCATGGATGAAGTGGATCGTACGGTATCGCACATGCGCGATGAAGCCGCTAATTTCCCCGATCCCGTGGATCGCGCAGCGCAGGAAGAAGAGTTCAGTCTCGAACTGCGTAACCGTGACCGTGAGCGCAAACTGATCAAGAAAATCGCCAAAACACTGGTGAAAATCGAAGAAGAGGATTTCGGATTCTGCGAATCTTGTGGCGTCGAGATTGGCATCCGCCGTCTGGAAGCACGTCCGACCGCCGATCTGTGTATTGACTGCAAGACACTGGCAGAGATACGCGAAAAGCAAATGGCAGGCTAATTTTCCTGTCCAGAATCAGCTCCTGCCTATCGCGGGGGCCGATTCTAGGATCGCTACCGCTGATGAATGATGTTCATCACTCTATCTTCTGTCTGGATAAAACGCTGATGAGATAGCATCAACCCCTTATGTCTGGAACAGCTTGTTTTACACAGAAAAGTCGTTTTACCGAAACTACCCCTTCTCCTGAAATGAATCCCTTTACTGAAACCGACCATTACGTCGGACGTTTTGCGCCTTCTCCCTCTGGCGATCTGCATTTTGGCTCACTCATCGCCGCACTGGGTAGTTATCTTCAGGCGCGTTCCCAACAAGGGCGCTGGCTGGTACGCATTGAAGACATCGATCCGCCACGGGAAATTCCCGGTGCTGCCTCCCGTATACTCGCCCAGTTAGAACATTACGGTCTGTATTGGGACGGCGATGTGGTTTACCAATCACAGCGCCATGCGCGTTACCGTGAGATTCTTCAGCTACTGCAACAGCAGGGAATGAGTTATTACTGCACCTGTACGCGTAGCCGTATTCAGCAGTTAGGCGGACACTATGACGGCTATTGCCGGACGCGTAACCTGCCCTCCGATAACGCCGCGCTACGCCTGCGTCAGGCGAGGCCAGTATTTCACTTTCACGATAAATTGCGTGGCGAACTGTATGCCGACACGGCACTCGCGCAGGAAGATTTTATTATCCACCGCCGCGATGGGCTGTTTGCCTATAATCTGGCCGTCGTGATCGACGATAACGATCAGGGAGTTACGGAGATCGTGCGCGGTGCCGATCTTATCGAACCGACAGTCCGGCAAATTTCACTCTATCAGCAGTTGGGCTACGCGATCCCTACCTATGTTCATCTGCCGCTGGTGCTGAATACCGAGGGCAATAAACTGTCTAAACAGAATCATGCCCCGGCGCTGCCGAACAGCGATCCGCGTCCCGTGCTGCTGGCTGCACTGCGATTCTTGAATCAACCGCTGCCGGAAAACGCGCAAGACATGACGCTTTCCGCACTGCTGGCATGGTCTGTCGCGCACTGGTCCCTTGATATCGTCCCGTTACAGGCGGTAATAAACGCGTCCACGATCACATCAGCATTCTCAAAGGGGCATTGGTGAGCTATGATTAGCCGCTATTTTTCATGGCGCGCCATCCTTAGCCGCCCCTTTGGGGGGCGACGCCAATGCTGTGCTGTTGATTTATCCATCACTATCGAGGTGTATTATCTTTTCCCGAGTTGCTAATTTTTGTCGTAAAGTACTGAATCGTGAGAACGAAATGGTCGAATTAGAGGAAACGCATCAGAACCTGACGGTGATCCCGCGTGACCAACATACTATTTCACGCAGCGACATCAGCGATAACGCGCTGAAGGTACTTTATCGCCTGAACAAAGCGGGCTACGAGGCTTATCTGGTTGGCGGCGGTGTACGCGATCTGCTGCTGGGCAAAAAGCCAAAGGATTTTGATATCACCACTAACGCTACGCCCGATCAGGTACGCAAGTTGTTCCGCAACTGTCGTTTGGTTGGGCGTCGTTTCCGTCTGGCTCATATCATGTTCGGGCCAGAGGTGATTGAAGTTGCCACGTTCCGTGGTCACCACGATCAGCATCAGGAACAGCAGGAAACCAAGAATTCTTCTCAGCAGGCTCAGAGCGGCATGCTGCTGCGCGACAATATTTTCGGCTCGGTTGAAGAAGACGCCCAGCGCCGCGATTTCTCGATCAACAGCCTCTACTACAGCATTTCTGATTTCAGCGTTCGTGACTATACCGGTGGCCTGAACGACCTACGTCAGGGTGTCATCCGAATGATTGGCGACCCTGAAACGCGCTACCGTGAAGATCCGGTGCGTATGCTGCGCGCCGTCCGTTTTGCGGCCAAACTGAACATGACGGTCAGCCCAGAAACCGCTGAACCGATTCCTCGTCTGGCCTCATTGCTGCACGATATTCCTGCGGCACGCATGTTTGAAGAGTCACTAAAGCTGCTTCAATCAGGCTATGGCTACCCAACTTATAAGATGCTGTGTGAATACCAGCTGTTCCAGCCGCTTTTCCCGCTGCTGAGTCGCTACTTCACACCAAGCGGCGATTCCACATTGGAGCGCATGGTTGCACAGGTGCTGAAAAATACCGATCAGCGCCTGCAAAATGACATGCGAGTCAATCCAGCGTTTTTGTTTTCCGCCATGCTGTGGTATCCGCTGGTTGAGCATGCACAAAAGCTGGCTCAGGAAAGCGGTCTGGCTTACTTCGATGCCTTCTCGCTGGCGATGAACGATGTGTTGGATGAACAGTGTCGTTCTCTGGCGATTCCTAAGCGTATTACCTCTTTAGTCCGCGATATCTGGCAATTGCAAACTCGCCTGTCTCGTCGTCAGGGGAAACGCGCTTATAAACTGATGGAACATCCGAAATTCCGCGCCGCGTATGACTTGCTTTGTCTGCGTGCCGAAATCGAAAACCATCAGGAGCTGCTGCGTCTGGCGCAGTGGTGGGGGGAATTCCAGGTTGCTGCGCCACCACGCCAGCAAAATATGCTGAAGTCGCTGGATGACGGCCCGACACCACACCGTCGTTCCCGCCCTCGCCGACCGCGTAAACCGACAGCGTCACGCCGAGATCAAGCCTGATGGTACGTGTGTATCTGGCGCTGGGCAGCAACCTTGCCCAGCCTTTGCAACAAGTACGCACGGCGTTGTCTGCACTAGACGCGATTCCACATACGCGCGTCGTTTGCTGTTCCTCATTTTATCGTAGCCGCCCGCTTGGCCCGCAGGATCAGCCAGACTACCTCAACGCCGTCGTTGAACTGGAAACCGCATTAGTGGCCGAATCTCTGCTCGATCACACACAGGCTATCGAGCTGGAACAAGGTCGCGAACGCAAGGAACACCGCTGGGGCCCACGCACGTTGGATCTGGACATTCTGCTGTTTGGCGACGTCATCATCCAGACTGAACGTTTGACCGTGCCGCATTACGACATGAAAAATCGCGAATTCATGCTCTATCCGCTCGCGGAAATTGCCCCTGAGTTGACATTCCCCGACGGCGAAACGCTTGCCCAGCGGCTAACCCATGTCGATCGCAACGGTCTGACATTATGGGACAGACAATAAACCGACGGAATCGCGAGGCCAACTGACAGCCTCGCTTATCAACACCTCTCACATCTGCAACTTGACGCGCGACGGGTATATCGCTACTCGTCGGCTTACATTAGAATGTCCCCCTTAATTCTTCGCCCTATTGACATAGGAAGACCGTCATGAAACCGACGACTATCTCCCATTTGCGCCAATGGAAACAAGATCAGCGAAAATTCGCTACGATTACCGCTTACGACGCCAGTTTCTCCCGCCTGTTTTTTGAACAAGGCATCCGTGTAATGCTGGTCGGTGATTCTTTGGGAATGACCGTGCAAGGTCACGATTCCACCTTACCCGTGACCACCAACGACATCGTTTACCACACACAGTGTGTTCGCCGCGGCGCCCCACTGGCGCTGGTTCTCTCCGATATGCCTTTTATGACCTATGCCACGCCAGAACAAACGTTCAGCCAGGCCGCAGAACTAATGCGTGCAGGTGCGAATATGGTGAAACTGGAGGGCGGAAGCTGGCTTGCCCCAACGGTAAAAATGCTGACTGAGCGCGCCGTGCCAGTCTGTGGTCATCTGGGTCTGACGCCGCAGTCCGTTAACATCTTCGGTGGCTATAAAATTCAGGGCCGGAGCGAAAGCGATGCCAATCAACTGCTGGCCGATGCGCTTGCGCTTGAAGAAGCGGGAGCACAGTTGCTTGTGCTGGAATGTGTACCGGTTGCGCTGGCTAAACGCGTTACGGATGCGCTGTCGATTCCGGTGATCGGCATTGGCGCCGGCAACGTGACCGACGGGCAGATTCTGGTCATGCATGATGCTTTCGGCATTACCGGTGACAACACGCCTAAATTCGCCAAGAATTTTCTGGCGCAAAGCGGGGGAGATATCCGTTCGGCAGTACGTTTGTATGCACAAGAAGTCGAACAGGGTCTCTACCCAGCCGAAGAACATTCATTTCATTAAAAAACGAGCATTCCGTTAATCAGGTTGTTTTGTTTAGGAGTACGAGCGTGTTAATTATCGAAACCCCTCTGCTGCTGCGCCGCGAAGTTCGCCGCTGGCGTCAGGAAGGGAAACGCATTGCGTTGGTTCCTACCATGGGTAACTTGCATGACGGGCACATGACGCTGGTCGATGAAGCCAAGGCACGTGCCGATATCGTTATTGTCAGCATTTTTGTCAATCCCATGCAGTTTGAGCGGCCAGATGATTTAGCCCGCTACCCCCGGACATTGCAGGAAGACTGTGAGAAATTAAACCGTCGCGGAGCCGATCTGGTTTTCGCACCGAGCCCAGATGTGGTATACCCCAATGGACTGGAATCACAAACGTTTGTCGATGTACCTGGCCTGTCTTCTATGTTGGAAGGTGCCAGCCGTCCAGGACATTTTCGCGGCGTAGCCACCATCGTCAGCAAGCTGTTCAATCTGGTACAGCCAGATTTAGCCTGCTTCGGTGAGAAAGATTATCAGCAGCTAGCGCTGATTCGACAACTCGTCCGAGATATGGGCTACGACATTGATATCATTGGCGTCCCTATCGTGCGTGCAAAAGATGGGCTGGCATTGAGTTCACGTAATGGCTATCTCAGTGCTGAAGAACGCCAGTTGGCACCGAAACTTTACCAGTTGATGATGGATCTGTCGGCGCAGTTGGACAACGGCGATCGCCAGATAGACACATTGCTGGAACAAACCGCAGAGCAGTTGCGCGAAGCGGGTTTTACGCCTGATGAACTGTTTATCCGTGATGCGGAGACGCTACAACCGCTGAACACTGCCAGCACACGAGCAGTGATTTTGATGGCTGCCTGGTTAGGCAAGGCCAGATTGATTGATAACCACCAGGTCGATTTGACTGTATGAACCGAGGTAACAAAGCGATGATACGTACCATGCTGCAAGGCAAGCTGCACCGAGTAAAAGTGACTCAGGCTGACTTGCATTATGAAGGCTCTTGCGCCATCGATCAGGATTTTATGGATGCCGCCGGCATTCTGGAATACGAAGCGATTGATATCTACAACGTTGATAACGGCCAGCGTTTTTCGACCTACGCGATTGTGGGCGAAAGAGGATCACGCATTATCTCCGTGAACGGTGCCGCCGCTCGCCTTGCCTGTGTTGGCGACAAACTGATTATCTGCTCCTACGTGCAGATGTCTGACGAGGAAGCCAGAAACCACAGCCCGAAAGTAGCCTATTTCTCTGGTGATAACGAGCTACAACGTCAGGCAAAAGCGATTCCGGTTCAGGTTGCCTGATCGCTAAGCGTCTGACGAAATACCCGAGCGGTAGTAATGGATAGATCGTAAAGACGCT
>NZ_JACDRR010000030.1 GCF_013449375.1 Pectobacterium sp. CFBP8739
TATCGCTTAATCGCTGATAAACTTAATGCATGAAAAAGGCACTTCGGTGCCTTTTTTTATGGCAGAGATTCAGAGCTACCACCTGTCTGTCGTATCGTCGTAAGCAATATTGAAAATCGCATGCGGCGATTTTTTACATCTGAACGATAATATGCAAATTGAAATAAAAACAATTCTTATTTACAATGAGCCAATTGGTTAAAAAATCGCTAGGAGCGGTTTCAAATACCGTTGCAGTGTTCCGAAAGGTAGCGTGAAAGACACTCGCGATAACGATGAGTCATTCTGGTATGTATGTTTGTTTGTGCAACGCAATTTCTGACAAAACTATCCGTAATGCTGTTCGTCAGCACCAGCCTCAATCTATGCAGCAACTACGCAAACTCGTTCCTATTGGGACAGACTGTGGTAAATGCATTCGTCAGGCGCGTGTCATTTTCGAGGAAGAGCAAGCTAAAATTCCTGACATGTATGAAGTAGCATAAAATGTAGGGTCGTTTTTTTGACTCTCCGCTTACCGGTTCTACACTTTAAGAACTGGAGCGGAGGAACATGTCATGAAAGGCGATAAAAAAGTCATTACACACCTGAATAAGTTATTGGGCAACGAGCTGGTAGCCATCAACCAATATTTTCTTCATGCCCGAATGTTTAAAAACTGGGGCTTAACCCGTCTTAATGATCACGAATATCATGAGTCTATTGACGAAATGAAGCACGCTGATCGCTACATTGAACGTATCCTGTTTCTTGAAGGCATTCCGAATTTACAGGATTTGGGGAAGTTAAACATTGGTGAAGATGTTGAAGAGATTTTACGTTCAGATCTCCAACTTGAGTTGGATGGTGCAAAGAATCTGCGCGAGGCGATTGCCTATGCTGATTCGGTGCATGACTACGTCAGCAGGGATTTAATGATAGAAATTCTTGCCGATGAAGAAGGGCACATTGACTGGCTAGAAACTGAGTTGGATTTGATTTCACGACTTGGTATACAAAACTATCTTCAAGCGCAGTTAAAAGCTGAGTAACATAGCGTCATAAATCGCCCTATAGCCTAACCTCGGCCGGACTCAGACATATCGCTCCGGCCGCGTTTAAAATCATTTCATCCTGCTTGTTGCTTCCTCAGCCAATTTGCGTATAATGCGCGAGCTTACCAAAACAAGGTAAGCCTGATTCAATCAGAATCAGGGGTTGATATTCGTTTATTGACCGAAACAATACTCCCGATATGGGGGTTATGTGCTAACGATTACACTCCCCCATCAATCGAAATGGGTGTGAGGAGTAATTATTTACGTTTATAAATAATTGGAGCTCTGGTCTCATGCAGAACCAAAGAATCCGTATCCGCCTGAAAGCGTTTGATCATCGTTTGATTGATCAATCAACTGCGGAAATCGTCGAGACTGCTAAGCGCACTGGTGCGCAAGTACGTGGTCCGATCCCGCTGCCGACCCGCAAAGAGCGCTTTACCGTTCTGATTTCTCCGCACGTCAATAAAGATGCGCGCGATCAGTACGAAATTCGCACTCACAAGCGTCTGGTTGACATCGTTGAGCCAACCGAGAAAACCGTTGATGCTCTGATGCGTCTGGATCTGGCTGCTGGTGTAGACGTGCAGATCAGCCTGGGTTAATCAGGTCATTGAGCGATTGAGAGGTTGAAACAATGATTGGTTTAGTCGGTAAAAAAGTGGGCATGACCCGTATCTTCACTGAAGATGGCGTATCTATCCCCGTAACCGTTATCGAAATTGAAGCAAACCGCGTCACTCAGGTTAAAGACCTGGCTAACGACGGTTACCGCGCTGTGCAAGTAACTACTGGTGCTAAAAAAGCAAACCGTGTTACTAAGCCAGAAGCAGGTCACTTTGCTAAAGCTGGCGTAGAAGCTGGCCGTACTCTGCGTGAATTCCGTCTGTCTGAAGGCGAAGAGTTCACTGTAGGTCAGAGCATCAGTGTCGAAATTTTCGCGGACGTTAAAAAAGTAGACGTTACTGGTACATCTAAAGGTAAAGGTTTTGCTGGCACAGTTAAGCGCTGGAACTTCCGTACCCAAGATGCTACCCACGGTAACTCCTTGTCCCACCGCGTTCCGGGTTCTATCGGTCAGAACCAGACTCCGGGCAAAGTGTTCAAAGGCAAGAAAATGGCAGGCCAGCTGGGTAACGAACGTGTAACTGTTCAGAGCCTGGACGTAGTGCGTGTTGACGCTGAGCGCAACCTGCTGCTGGTTAAAGGTGCTGTACCGGGAGCTACCGGTAGCGACCTGATCGTTAAACCAGCTGTGAAGGCGTGAGGAGATAGCAATGGAATTAGTATTGAAAGACGCGCAAAGCGCGCTGACTGTTTCCGAAACTACCTTCGGTCGTGATTTCAACGAAGCGCTGGTACACCAGGTTGTTGTTGCTTATGCAGCAGGTGCCCGTCAAGGTACTCGCGCCCAGAAGACCCGTGCTGAAGTAACTGGTTCCGGTAAAAAACCTTGGCGTCAGAAAGGCACTGGCCGTGCGCGTTCTGGTTCTATTAAGAGCCCGATCTGGCGTTCCGGTGGTGTGACCTTCGCTGCTAAGCCTCAGGACCACAGTCAGAAAGTTAACAAAAAGATGTACCGTGGCGCGCTGAAAAGCATTCTGTCCGAACTGGTACGTCAAGATCGTCTGATCGTTGTCGAGAAGTTCTCTGTAGAAGCACCAAAAACTAAGTTGCTGGCTCAGAAACTGAAAGAAATGGCACTGGAAGACGTGCTGATCATTACCGGTGAACTGGATGAGAATCTGTTCCTGGCTGCGCGTAACCTGTACAAGGTTGACGTGCGTGATGCAGCTGCAATCGATCCAGTTAGCCTGATCGCCTTCGACAAAGTCGTTATGACTGCTGACGCAGTTAAGCAAGTTGAGGAGATGCTGGCATGATCCGTGAAGAACGTCTGCTGAAAGTACTGCGCGCGCCGCACGTATCTGAAAAAGCATCTACCGCGATGGAAAAAACTAACACCATCGTTCTCAAAGTTGCTAAAGACGCGACTAAAGCAGAGATCGTTGCTGCTGTCGAGAAACTGTTCGAAGTAGAAGTTAAAGACGTAAACACCCTGGTAGTTAAGGGTAAAGTTAAGCGTCACGGACAGCGTATTGGTCGTCGTAGCGACTGGAAAAAAGCTTACGTCACCCTGAAAGAAGGCCAGAATCTGGACTTCATCGGCGGCGCTGAGTAAGTCGGAGGAGAAAGACAATGGCAGTTGTTAAATGTAAACCGACATCTCCGGGTCGTCGCCACGTTGTTAAAGTGGTTAACCCTGAGCTGCACAAGGGCAAACCTTATGCCCCGTTGCTGGAAAAGAACAGCAAATCCGGTGGCCGTAACAACAATGGCCGCATCACTACCCGTCACATCGGTGGTGGTCACAAACAGCAATATCGTCTGATTGACTTTAAACGCAATAAAGATGGTATTCCTGCGGTTGTTGAGCGTCTGGAGTATGATCCGAACCGTTCCGCGAATATCGCGTTGGTTCTGTACAAAGACGGCGAACGCCGTTACATCCTGGCGCCGAAAGGCCTGAAAGCCGGCGACCAGATTCAATCTGGCGTTGATGCTGCGATTAAAGCGGGTAACACCCTGCCGATGCGTAACATCCCTGTCGGTTCAACGGTTCACAACGTAGAAATGAAACCAGGTAAAGGCGGCCAATTGGCTCGTTCTGCTGGTGCTTACGTTCAGATCGTTGCTCGTGACGGTTCTTACGTTACCCTGCGTCTGCGTTCTGGCGAAATGCGTAAAGTCGAATCCGACTGCCGCGCTACGCTGGGCGAAGTTGGCAACGCTGAGCACATGCTGCGCGTTCTGGGTAAAGCTGGTGCTGCACGCTGGCGTGGTGTTCGTCCTACCGTTCGCGGTACGGCAATGAACCCAGTCGACCACCCACACGGTGGTGGTGAAGGTCGTAACTTTGGTAAGCACCCGGTTAGTCCGTGGGGCGTTCAGACCAAAGGTAAGAAGACCCGCAGCAACAAGCGTACTGATAAATTTATCGTACGTCGCCGTACTAAATAATCTTAGAGGATAAACCATGCCACGTTCTCTCAAGAAAGGTCCATTTATTGACCTGCACTTGCTGAAGAAGGTAGAGAAAGCGGTGGAAAGCGGTGACAAGAAGCCTTTGCGCACTTGGTCCCGTCGTTCAACGATCTTTCCAAACATGATCGGTTTGACCATCGCTGTCCATAATGGTCGTCAGCACGTACCAGTGTTTGTTTCCGATGAAATGGTCGGTCACAAGCTGGGTGAATTCGCGCCGACTCGTACTTATCGCGGCCATGCGGCCGATAAAAAGGCCAAGAAGCGCTAAGGTAGGAGGAAGAGATGGAAACTATCGCTAAACATCGCCACGCTCGTTCTTCTGCTCAAAAGGTTCGCCTGGTGGCAGACCTGATTCGCGGTAAGAAAGTGTCGCAAGCTCTGGAAGTTCTGACCTACACCAACAAGAAAGCTGCTGGTCTGGTTAAAAAAGTGCTGGAGTCTGCTATTGCTAACGCAGAACACAACGATGGCGCTGACATTGATGATCTGAAAGTCGCGAAAATTTTCGTAGACGAAGGCCCAAGCATGAAGCGCATTATGCCGCGTGCTAAAGGTCGTGCGGATCGCATCCTGAAGCGTACCAGCCACATTACTGTGGTTGTGTCCGATCGCTGAGACTCTGGAGACTAGCAATGGGTCAGAAAGTACATCCTAATGGTATTCGCCTGGGTATTGTCAAACCTTGGAACTCTACCTGGTATGCGAATACCAAAGAATTCGCTGACAACCTGGACAGCGACTTTAAAGTTCGTAAATACCTGACGAAGGAACTGGAGAAGGCTTCCGTTTCTCGTATCGTTATCGAACGTCCTGCAAAAAGCATCCGTGTGACTATTCACACTGCTCGCCCAGGTATCGTGATCGGTAAAAAAGGTGAAGATGTTGAAAAACTGCGCAAAGTCGTAGCGGATATCGCTGGCGTACCTGCACAGATCAATATCGCAGAAGTTCGTAAGCCTGAACTGGACGCAAAACTGGTTGCTGACAGCATCACTTCTCAGCTGGAACGTCGTGTCATGTTCCGTCGTGCTATGAAGCGTGCGGTACAGAACGCCATGCGTCTGGGCGCTAAAGGTATTAAAGTTGAAGTAAGCGGCCGTCTTGGCGGCGCTGAAATCGCACGTACCGAATGGTACCGCGAAGGTCGTGTTCCGTTGCACACACTGCGTGCGGATATCGACTACAACACCTCCGAAGCGCACACCACTTATGGTGTTATCGGTGTGAAAGTGTGGATCTTCAAAGGTGAGATCCTGGGTGGTATGGCTGCCGTTGAACAACCGGAAAAACCGGCTGCTCAACCTAAAAAGCAGCAGCGTAAAGGCCGCAAGTAAGGAGAGTCGCTGATGTTACAACCAAAGCGTACAAAATTCCGTAAGGTGCACAAGGGCCGCAACCGTGGTCTGGCGCAGGGTACGGATGTTAGCTTCGGCACTTTCGGTCTGAAAGCTGTTGGCCGCGGTCGCCTGACTGCTCGTCAAATCGAAGCTGCACGTCGTGCCATGACCCGTGCTGTTAAGCGTCAAGGTAAGATCTGGATCCGTGTATTCCCGGACAAACCGATCACCGAGAAACCGCTTGAAGTTCGTATGGGTAAAGGTAAAGGTAACGTGGAATATTGGGTTGCCTTGATTCAGCCAGGTAAAGTCCTGTACGAAATGGACGGTGTGCCGGAAGAGTTAGCCCGTGAGGCATTCCAACTGGCAGCAGCGAAACTGCCTATCAAAACCACCTTTGTAACTAAGACGGTGATGTAATGAAAGCAAATGAGCTGCGTGAAAAGAGCGTTGAAGAGCTGAACACTGAACTGCTCGGCTTACTGCGTGAGCAATTTAACCTGCGTATGCAGGCTGCCAGTGGTCAACTGCAACAGACTCACCTGGTAAAACAAGTGCGTCACAATATTGCACGTGTTAAGACTTTACTGACTGAGAAGGCGGGTGCGTAATGACCGATAAAATCCGTACTCTGCAAGGTCGTGTTGTAAGTGACAAAATGGAGAAATCCATGGTTGTTGCTATCGAACGTTTTGTGAAACACCCGCTTTACGGTAAATTCATCAAGCGTACGACTAAGCTGCACGTACATGACGAGAACAATGAATGTGGTATCGGTGACGTGGTTGAAATCCGCGAATGCCGCCCACTGTCCAAAACTAAGTCTTGGACACTTGTTCGCGTTGTAGAGAAAGCGATTCTGTAATAAAGTAGCGCTCTTCTCTTATGATAAACGGCTCTGCAAAGGGCCGTTTATTTTTTCTACCCATACCAAGGAAGCGGTGTTATAATGCTGCGCCCTCAATTATGGGGTATTTAATGGCCCGAAAGGGTCCTAAAGTAGTAGTTGACATTAGCGGAGCACTAAAATGATCCAAGAACAGACTATGCTGAATGTGGCCGATAATTCCGGTGCACGTCGCGTAATGTGTATCAAGGTTCTAGGTGGCTCGCACCGTCGCTACGCAGGCGTCGGCGATATCATCAAAATTACCATCAAGGAAGCAATTCCTCGCGGTAAGGTGAAAAAAGGCGATGTTCTGAAGGCGGTAGTGGTGCGCACCAAGAAGGGTGTTCGTCGCCCGGACGGTTCTGTCATTCGCTTCGATGGCAATGCTTGCGTTATTTTAAACAATAACAGCGAACAGCCTATCGGTACGCGTATTTTTGGGCCGGTAACTCGTGAACTGCGTAATGAGAAGTTCATGAAAATTATCTCTCTGGCACCAGAAGTACTTTAAGGAGCGAATCATGGCAGCGAAAATCCGTCGTGATGACGAAGTTATCGTGCTAACCGGCAAAGATAAAGGTAAGCGCGGTAAAGTAAAAAATGTCCTGTCTGCTAGTAAGGTCATTGTTGAAGGTATTAACCTGGTAAAAAAACATCAGAAGCCGGTTCCGGCTCTGAATCAACCAGGCGGCATCGTTGAAAAAGAAGCTGCAATTCAAGTTTCTAACGTTGCAATCTTCAATGCGGCAACTGGTAAGGCTGACCGTGTAGGCTTTAGATTCGAAGACGGCAAAAAAGTCCGTTTCTTTAAATCTAATAGCGAAACTATCAAGTAATTTGGAGTAGTACGATGGCGAAACTGCATGATTACTACAAAGACGAAGTAGTTAAAAAACTCATGACTGAGTTTAACTACAATTCTGTCATGCAAGTCCCTCGGGTCGAGAAGATCACCCTGAATATGGGTGTTGGTGAAGCGATCGCTGACAAGAAACTGCTGGATAACGCAGCAGCTGATCTGGCAGCAATCTCCGGTCAAAAACCGTTGATCACCAAAGCACGCAAATCTGTTGCAGGCTTCAAAATCCGTCAGGGCTATCCGATCGGCTGTAAAGTAACTCTGCGTGGCGAACGCATGTGGGAGTTCCTTGAGCGTCTGATTTCCATTGCTGTACCGCGTATTCGTGACTTCCGTGGCTTGTCTGCCAAGTCATTCGATGGTCGTGGTAACTACAGCATGGGTGTGCGTGAGCAGATCATCTTCCCGGAAATCGACTACGATAAAGTCGATCGCGTTCGTGGTTTGGACATTACCATTACCACTACTGCGAAATCCGATGATGAAGGCCGTGCGCTGTTGGCCGCCTTTAACTTCCCATTCCGCAAGTAAGGTAGGGTTACTAATGGCTAAGCAATCCATGAAAGCACGCGAAGTTGTTCGTGTGAAACTGGCTGAAAAATACCGCGCTAAACGCGAGGAATTGAAAGCTATCATCTCTGGTGTGAACTCATCCGACGAAGATCGTTGGGATGCTGTTCTTAAGCTGCAGACTCTGCCGCGTGATTCCAGCCCGTCTCGTCAGCGTAATCGCTGCCGCCAAACTGGTCGTCCGCACGCTTTCCTGCGGAAGTTCGGGTTGAGCCGTATCAAGGTCCGTGAAGCCGCTATGCGCGGTGAAATTCCGGGTCTGAAAAAGGCTAGCTGGTAATTGTCACCAATTGAATCACGGGAGTAAAGACAGATGAGCATGCAAGATCCGATCGCGGATATGCTGACCCGTATCCGTAACGGTCAAGCCGCGAACAAAGTTGCGGTCACCATGCCTTCCTCCAAGCTGAAAGTGGCAATTGCCAACGTGCTGAAGGAAGAAGGTTACATTGAAGATTTCAAAATCGAAGGCGACACCAAGCCAGTTCTGGAATTAGAACTTAAATATTTCCAGGGCAAAGCTGTGGTAGAAAGCATTCAGCGAGTAAGCCGTCCAGGTCTGCGCATCTATAAGAGAAAAGATGAGCTGCCAAAAGTTATGGCCGGTTTGGGTATCGCAGTTGTTTCTACCTCTAAAGGTGTTATGACTGATCGTGCAGCTCGCCAGGCTGGTCTTGGTGGCGAGATTATCTGCTACGTAGCTTAATCGGGAGGAAAAATGTCTCGTGTTGCAAAAGCACCCGTCGTCATTCCTGCCGGCGTAGAGGTAAAACTCAACGGTCAGGATATTTCGATTAAGGGTAAAAACGGCGAGCTGAGTCGTAAGATCCACGATGCTGTTGAAGTGAAACAAGCTGACAACGCTCTGACTTTCGCCCCGCGCGAAGGTTTCGTTGACGGATGGGCCCAGGCGGGTACCACTCGCGCTCTGTTGAACGCAATGGTTATCGGTGTTACCGAAGGCTTCACTAAGAAGCTGCAACTGGTTGGTGTTGGTTACCGTGCTGCTGTTAAAGGCAATGTGGTTAACCTGTCTCTTGGGTTCTCACACCCAGTAGACCACGCACTGCCGGCAGGTATTACTGCAGAATGCCCAAGCCAAACTGAAATCGTACTGAAAGGTGCTGATAAGCAGGTTATTGGTCAGGTTGCTGCGGAATTACGCGCCTACCGTCGTCCTGAGCCTTACAAAGGCAAGGGTGTCCGTTACGCCGACGAAGTCGTGCGTACCAAAGAGGCTAAGAAGAAGTAAGGTAACACTATGGATAAGAAAGCAGCTCGTATCCGTCGTGCGACCCGCGCACGCCGCAAGCTCCAGGAACTGGGTGCGACGCGTCTGGTGGTACATCGTACTCCACGCCATATTTATGCGCAGGTCATTGCACCGAACGGTTCTGAAGTCCTGGTAGCCGCTTCTACTGTAGAAAAAGCTATCGCTGAACAACTGAAGTCTACCGGTAACAAAGACGCAGCAAGTGCAATAGGTAAAGCTATTGCAGAGCGCGCGTTAGAAAAAGGCATCAAAGATGTCTCTTTCGACCGTTCCGGTTTCCAATATCATGGTCGAGTCCAAGCACTGGCAGATGCTGCCCGTGAAGCTGGCCTTCAGTTCTAAGGTAGAGGTGTAAGATGGCTCACATCGAGAAACAAGCTGGCGAACTGCAGGAAAAGCTGATCGCGGTAAATCGCGTATCTAAAACCGTTAAAGGTGGTCGTATTTTCAGCTTCACCGCACTGACTGTAGTGGGTGATGGTAACGGCCGCGTTGGTTTTGGTTACGGTAAAGCTCGCGAAGTTCCAGCAGCGATCCAGAAAGCGATGGAAAAAGCCCGTCGCAATATGATGAATGTCGCGCTGAACAACGGCACCCTGCAGCACCCAGTTAAAGGTGCTCACACGGGGTCTCGTGTGTTCATGCAGCCAGCTTCCGAAGGTACCGGTATTATTGCCGGTGGTGCAATGCGCGCCGTTTTGGAAGTTGCAGGGGTTCACAACGTATTGGCTAAAGCCTATGGTTCCACTAACCCGATTAACGTGGTTCGTGCAACGATTGATGGTTTGGCCAACATGAAGTCCCCGGAAATGGTCGCTGCCAAGCGTGGTAAATCCGTTGAAGAAATTCTGGGGTAATGACCGTGGCAAAGACTATTAAAATCACTCAAACCCGTAGTGCAATCGGTCGTCTGCCGAAACATAAGGCGACACTGCTTGGCCTGGGTCTGCGTCGTATTGGTCATACTGTTGAACGTGAGGATACTCCTGCGGTTCGTGGTATGGTCAACGCGGTTTCCTACATGGTTAAAGTGGAGGAGTAACAGATGCGTTTAAATACTCTGTCTCCGGCCGAAGGTGCTAAACACGCACCGAAGCGTTTAGGTCGTGGTATCGGTTCTGGCCTGGGCAAAACTGGCGGTCGTGGTCACAAAGGTCAGAAATCTCGTTCTGGCGGTGGCGTACGTCGTGGTTTTGAAGGTGGTCAGATGCCTTTATACCGTCGTCTGCCAAAATTTGGCTTTACTTCTCGCAAAGCAATGATCACATCAGAAGTTCGTCTGTCTGATCTTGCTAAAGTAGAAGGCGACGTAGTTGACCTGAATACGCTGAAAGCCGCTAATGTTATTGGCATTCAGATTGAATTCGCGAAAGTGATTCTGTCTGGTGAAGTTGCTCGTCCGGTAACGATTCGTGGTCTGCGTGTCACTAAAGGTGCTCGTGCTGCTATCGAAGCTGCTGGCGGTAAAATTGAGGAATAAGTAGCAGATGGCTAAACAACCAGGATTAGATTTTCAGAGTGCTAAAGGCGGAGTTGGTGAACTGAAGCGCAGACTTTTGTTTGTTATCGGTGCGCTAATTGTTTTCCGTATTGGCTCTTTTATTCCGATTCCTGGTATTGATGCCACTGTGCTTGCCAAATTGCTTGAACAGCAGCGAGGCACCATCATTGAAATGTTTAACATGTTCTCTGGTGGTGCTCTCAGCCGTGCTTCTATCTTTGCTCTGGGTATTATGCCGTATATTTCGGCGTCGATTATTATCCAGTTGCTGACGGTGGTTCATCCAGCGTTGGCTGAAATAAAGAAAGAAGGGGAAGCTGGCCGTCGTAAGATCAGCCAGTATACCCGTTACGGTACCTTGGTATTGGCTATATTCCAGTCGATCGGTATTGCTACTGGTCTGCCGAATATGCCTGGAATGCAAGACTTAGTGATAAATCCAGGTTTTGCTTTCTACTTTACCGCTGTTGTGAGTCTGGTCACTGGGACTATGTTCCTGATGTGGCTAGGAGAACAGATTACGGAACGTGGTATTGGTAACGGTATCTCGATCATAATCTTTGCTGGTATTGTTGCGGGGCTACCGCCGGCCATTGGCCATACCATCGAGCAAGCTCGGCAAGGCGACCTGCACTTCCTCCTGTTGCTGTTGGTTGCAGTTTTAGTGTTTGCAGTAACCTTCTTCGTTGTTTTCATTGAGCGTGGTCAACGTCGTATTGTCGTTAATTATGCAAAACGTCAACAAGGTCGTCGTGTTTATGCAGCACAGAGTACGCATTTACCGCTGAAAGTGAATATGGCTGGGGTTATTCCCGCGATCTTCGCTTCCAGTATTATTCTGTTCCCTGCCACGATTGCATCTTGGTTTGGGGGCGGTACCGGTTGGAACTGGCTGACAACTATTTCGCTGTATTTGCAGCCCGGACAACCGCTTTATGTGTTACTCTATGCGTCTGCAATCATCTTCTTCTGTTTCTTCTACACTGCGTTGGTTTTCAACCCGCGTGAAACAGCAGATAACCTGAAGAAGTCCGGTGCATTCGTGCCAGGAATTCGTCCGGGAGAGCAAACGGCGAAATATATCGATAAAGTGATGACTCGCCTGACTCTGATTGGTGCGATGTATATTACTTTTATCTGCCTGATCCCGGAGTTTATGCGTGACGCAATGAAAGTACCTTTCTATTTCGGGGGTACATCTTTATTGATCGTTGTTGTCGTCATCATGGACTTTATGGCTCAAGTGCAAACTCTGATGATGTCGAGTCAATATGAGTCTGCATTGAAGAAAGCAAACCTGAAAGGCTATAACCGTTAATTAGGTGAGCTTGAGAAGTTACGGAGAGTAAAAATGAAAGTTCGTGCTTCCGTCAAGAAATTATGTCGTAACTGTAAGATTGTTAAGCGTAACGGTGTCGTTCGTGTGATCTGCAGTGCCGAGCCGAAGCATAAACAGCGTCAAGGCTGATTATCTCGCATATTTTTCTTGCAAAGTTGGATTGAGCTGGCTAGATTAGCCAGCCAATCTTTTGTATGTAACTGCAACATTATTTGAGTATCCTGAAAACGGGCTTTTCAGAATGGTGTTGCTGTATAAAATTGTAGGAGTGCATAGTGGCCCGTATAGCAGGCATTAACATTCCTGATCATAAACATACCGTTATTGCGTTAACGTCGATTTTCGGTATCGGTAAAACCCGCTCGCAGGCTATTTGTGCTGCAACAGGAATTGCCGAAGATGTTAAGATCAGTGAGCTGTCTGAAGAGCAAATCGATAAGCTGCGTGACGAAGTTGCCAAGTTTGTTGTAGAAGGTGATCTGCGTCGTGAAGTTACCCTGAGCATCAAGCGTCTTATGGACCTTGGTACTTATCGTGGTTTGCGTCATCGTCGTGGTCTGCCGGTTCGCGGTCAGCGTACCAAGACTAACGCCCGTACCCGTAAGGGTCCGCGCAAACCGATCAAGAAATAATCGGGGTGATTGAATAATGGCAAAGGCACCTATTCGTGCACGTAAGCGTGTAAGAAAGCAAGTCTCTGACGGTGTGGCTCATATCCATGCTTCTTTCAACAACACCATCGTAACCATTACTGATCGTCAGGGTAATGCGCTGGGTTGGGCAACTGCCGGTGGTTCCGGCTTCCGTGGTTCTCGTAAATCTACGCCGTTCGCTGCTCAGGTAGCTGCTGAACGTTGCGCAGAGGCCGTGAAAGAGTACGGTATTAAGAACCTGGAAGTTATGGTTAAAGGACCTGGTCCGGGCCGTGAGTCTACTATCCGCGCATTGAACGCGGCTGGTTTCCGCATCACTAATATTACTGATGTGACTCCGATCCCTCATAACGGTTGTCGTCCGCCGAAAAAGCGCCGCGTATAACGCCGCTTTTAGGATTGTTGGAGAAAGAAAATGGCAAGATATTTGGGTCCTAAGCTCAAGCTGAGCCGTCGTGAAGGCACCGACCTGTTCCTGAAGTCTGGTGTTCGTGCGATCGATTCCAAGTGTAAAATTGAACAAGCTCCTGGCCAGCACGGTGCGCGTAAACCGCGTCTGTCTGACTATGGTGTACAGTTGCGTGAAAAACAAAAAGTTCGCCGTATCTACGGTGTTCTGGAGCGTCAGTTCCGTAACTATTATAAAGAAGCTGCACGTCTGAAAGGCAACACAGGTGCAAACCTGCTGCAACTGCTGGAAGGTCGTCTGGATAACGTTGTTTATCGTATGGGTTTTGGTGCCACTCGTGCTGAAGCACGTCAGATGGTAAGCCACAAAGCTATCATGGTAAACGGTCGCGTTGTTAGCATCGCTTCTTATCAGGTATCCCCGAATGACGTAGTCAGCATCCGTGAGAAAGCGAAAAAGCAATCTCGCGTGAAAGCCGCTCTGGAGCTGGCTGAACAGCGTGAAAAGCCAACTTGGCTGGAAGTTGATGCTGCCAAGATGGAAGGTGTGTTCAAGCGTATTCCTGAACGTACCGATCTGTCTGCGGACATTAATGAACACCTGATCGTCGAGCTTTACTCCAAGTAAAGCTTAGTACCAAAGAGAGGACACAATGCAGGGTTCTGTGACAGAGTTTCTAAAACCGCGCCTGGTTGATATCGAGCAAGTGAGTTCGACGCACGCCAAGGTGACCCTTGAGCCATTAGAGCGGGGCTTCGGCCATACTCTTGGCAACGCACTGCGCCGTATTCTGCTTTCATCCATGCCAGGTTGCGCGGTGACCGAGGTTGAGATTGATGGTGTACTGCATGAGTACAGCACCAAAGAAGGCGTACAGGAAGATATCCTGGAAATCCTGCTCAACCTGAAAGGGCTGGCGGTGAGAGTTCAAGGCAAAGATGAAGTTATTCTTACCCTGAATAAATCTGGCATTGGCCCTGTGACTGCAGCCGATATCATCCATGATGGTGATGTCGAAATCGTCAAGCCGCAGCACTTAATTTGCCATCTGACCGATGAGAACGCGTCTATTAGCATGCGTATCAAAGTTCAACGTGGTCGTGGTTATGTGCCGGCATCTGCCCGTATTCATACGGAAGAAGATGAGCGCCCGATTGGTCGTCTGTTAGTTGATGCTTGCTACAGCCCTGTAGAGCGTATTGCCTACAATGTTGAAGCGGCTCGTGTAGAACAGCGTACTGACTTGGACAAGCTAGTCATCGAAATGGAAACCAATGGCACGATCGATCCTGAAGAGGCGATCCGCCGTGCGGCTACCATTCTGGCTGAACAACTTGAAGCTTTTGTTGACTTACGTGATGTTCGTCAGCCAGAAGTTAAAGAAGAGAAACCAGAATTCGATCCGATCCTGCTGCGCCCTGTTGACGATCTGGAATTGACTGTCCGCTCTGCTAACTGCCTTAAGGCAGAAGCTATCCACTACATCGGTGATCTGGTACAGCGTACCGAGGTTGAGTTGCTTAAAACGCCTAACCTGGGTAAAAAATCTCTTACTGAGATTAAAGACGTACTGGCTTCCCGTGGTCTGTCTCTGGGCATGCGCTTGGAAAACTGGCCACCGGCAAGCATTGCTGATGAGTAACCAGATCACAGGTTAAGGTTTTACTGAGAAGGATAAGGTCATGCGCCATCGTAAGAGTGGTCGTCAACTGAACCGTAACAGCAGCCATCGTCAGGCTATGTTCCGTAACATGGCTAGTTCTTTGGTTCGTCATGAAATCATCAAGACGACCCTGCCGAAAGCGAAAGAGCTGCGTCGCGTTGTTGAACCGCTGATTACTCTTGCCAAGACCGACAGCGTTGCTAATCGTCGTCTGGCATTCGCCCGTACTCGTGATAACGAGATCGTGGCAAAACTGTTTAATGAACTGGGCCCGCGTTTCGCGAGTCGTGCTGGTGGTTACACTCGTATTCTGAAGTGTGGCTTCCGTGCTGGTGACAATGCGCCGATGGCATACATCGAGCTCGTTGATCGCTCAGTTTCTCAGACAGAAGAAGTTGCTACTGCAGAGTAATCTGTAAGAGCATAAAAAAACCGGGGAAACCCGGTTTTTTTACATCTGGAATAAACTAAGCTCCATTAATGAGAACAGGTAAGAGATTGCCATGTGGTTGATTGATGAGTTAGTTGAAAAACATATTAGCAAGGCTCAGAAAGATGGTGCTTTTGATAATCTCTCAGGTTCCGGCAGCCCTTTGGTTCTTGATGATGATAGCGGAATACCACAGGAGCTAAGAACAGCCTATCGGTTGCTCAAGAATGCTGGATATTTACCTGTAGAACTTCAAGAAAGAAAAGCTGCTTTACAGCTAACCAACTTTCTTGAAACGATATCCCGCGATTCGCCTGAATACGAGAAAGCCTCTCGACGCTTGCGTATGTTGGAAATGAGCTTGCAGCAAAAAGGGATCAATACTGATTTTCTACATCAGGAATACAAAACACAGCTCAATGAAAAGTTCTAGCTGCCAGAATAATTCTCCGGATTGCTATTCTCATCTTTCCATTTCGGCTATATACTTCGCCTGATTTATTGATACATATACAGATTATTGACCCAACTTTCTTAGGAGTAATGATGACCACATATCGTCATAAGCGTGGGAAAATTCAGGACAACGCCATTGAGGCACTGTTACATGACCCATTATTTCGCCAACGTATTGAAGTGAATGAAAAAGGGAAAGGAAGTTATCGTAGAAAAGAAAAACATGTGAAGAAAGGTAGTTGGGAGGCCAGCGGTAAGCAATCAAGTGATTATTTACCTCTGGCCTTTCTACTTTCTGTGTAGCGAAAGTAAGAATTAATAAAAACTCAATTCTTATTGCTTAGGCTGCTGTCCCTTCAATAAATCGCGAATCTCAGCTAACAGTTTCTCTTCAGCACTAGGCTTCGGTGGTGCGGCAGGCGAATTTTCCTGCTTGCGGCGTAGCTTGTTCATGAGTTTGATTGCTATAAAGATAGCGAAAGCGACGATGATAAAGTCAAAAATATTTTGAATGAAAGCGCCATAGTTCATGACAACGGCGGGAATGTCGCCTTGGGCATCACGAAGAATTAGGCTGAATTGTTTAAAATCGACCCCGCCAATCAAAAGCCCAAGTGGCGGCATAATAATATCTGAGACCAGCGAAGAGACAATTTTGCTGAAAGCAGCACCAATAATGACACCCACCGCCAAATCGACAACGTTGCCACGCATGGCAAATTCTCTGAATTCTTTGATGATGCTCATATCCGTTCTCCTTGCCAAAAATATGAATTAATTCTAACCAATAGCCATATCTTTGCCAGATTATTGATTTGCGATGAATCTTTTCCTTCATTACAAAAAGAAGGGACTTGGTTGAAATAGTCGTTCAACATCAGGTACAAATTTTTTGTCCGCTAAGAACATAATGACATGATCGCCTTGCTCTATTTTGCTATTTGCATTGGCAATAATGACGTCATCACCACGAACAATTGCGCCGATAGTCGTACCCGGTGGAAGCTTAATATCTTCGATCATTCTTCCAACAACTTTCGATGTGCCCTCGTCACCGTGGGCGATGGCCTCAATTGCTTCGGCCACACCACGGCGCAACGAGGATACGCTAACGATGTCTGCCTTACGGACATGGCTGAGTAGCGCAGAAATGGTTGCCTGCTGTGGGGAGATAGCGACATCAATAACGCTACCCTGGACCAGATCGACATAAGCCCGGCGTTGGATAAGCACCATTACTTTTTTCGCACCCATACGTTTGGCCAGCATCGCTGACATAATATTCGCTTCGTCATCATTGGTAATGGCGATGAATACATCAATCTGCTCAATATGTTCTTCGGCAAGGAGTTCCTGGTCTGAAGCATCGCCGTGAAATACCACCGTATCCTGCAGAAGCTCAGCTAGCTCTGCGGCACGATCTGCATTTCTTTCTATCAACTTGATGCTGTAGTCTTTTTCTAACCGCTGGGCTAACCCTGCACCGACGTTACCCCCGCCAACGATCATGATTCTTTTATACGGTTTCTCAAGACGCTGTAATTCGCTCATCACTGCGCGAATATGTTGGGAGGCGGCAACAAAAAACACTTCGTCGCCGGCTTCGATGATAGTGGAACCCTGTGGGCGAATT
Source organism: Pectobacterium sp. CFBP8739 (assembly GCF_013449375.1). Lineage (GTDB taxonomy): Bacteria > Pseudomonadota > Gammaproteobacteria > Enterobacterales > Enterobacteriaceae > Pectobacterium. Next base: position 17,098 of record NZ_JACDRR010000030.1, read on the forward strand.
GGACGATCGTGACGGAAAATAGCCGCAACGCGGGTATCTACGTGGGGAATGTGTTCACGGAGAGAGGTGAGGGCATTACCAACCAATGGGCCGCCATAATAGGCATTCACCGCAGCAAGACTCACTTTGCCTTCAGCAAAGTTGACAACCTGAAGAGCTCCGGGATATTCGATTAGTTTGTAGATGTTATCGATCACCAACTGCTCTGGGGAGATCAGGTGATCGATGGGAACCGCTTCGGGTAAAAAAAGCTGTTCTGTTTCACGAATGTATTCGGCAGCACGAATGCGCGCAATCCGGTTTGGTGTTTTGAAAAGAGAATAAGCAATCTGACAGGCTACCATATTCGTTTCATCTGAATTGGTAACGGCGACCAGCATATCCGCATCTTCAGCTCCTGCTTCACGTAGCACTCGCGGATGAGAGGCATAGCCAGTAACGACACGCAGATCAAACTTATCCTGAAGCTGACGTAACCGGTTTGCATCAGTATCAACGACAGTGATGTCGTTATTTTCCCCTGCTAGATTTTCTGCCAGTGTTCCACCGACCTGACCCGCTCCAAGGATGATAATTTTCATAATAAGCCATGCCGTTTATTGATTGCTGCCTGTTGCAGATAATACTGGGTTCAATATCAGTTTTTTACCAGCTTCGCGTAAAAGAAACCATCGCCACCATCAGCATGAGGCAGCATCTGTATGCCTGGCATTTCGCTTGTCCCTGTATCAACCAGTTTTGCATCGGCATGGCGAGTCAGGAAATCCGTAACTTGTTGAGCGTTTTCTTGCGGCAGAATGGAACAAGTGGCGTATACCATCGTGCCACCTGCTTTGAGATGTGGCCAAATGGCGTCAAGAATTTCTTTTTGCAGAGCAACCAACTCTTCGATATCTCTGTCCCGGCGTAGCCATTTGATGTCAGGATGACGACGAATCACGCCAGTGGCGGAACAGGGGGCATCTAACAGAATTCGGTCAAACATACGCCCTTCACACCACGAATCGGGGTAACGCCCATCACCCTGTTTCACTTCTGCATGCATTTGTAATCGCAGTAAATTTTCTTTTACTCGACTTAGACGCGTCGCATCAATATCGACGGCGAGCACGTGAGATTTTGGCGCAGCTTCTAGAATATGCGTCGTTTTTCCACCGGGTGCAGCGCAGAGGTCGAGGATCTGCTCGCCATGTTGTGGATCGAGCCAATAGACGCAACCCTGAGCAGAAGCATCCTGCACCGTTGACCATCCTTGTGAAAATCCCGGTAATTGATCGACTGCGCAGGGAGAAGCTAACCGTATTGCATCGGGGTATTCAGTGTGAGGAAATGCTTCGATTCCCTCTTGCGCCAGTAAATTTAAGTACGCTTCCCGCGTATGGTGTAACCGATTCACGCGTAGCCACATTGGAGGGCGCTGATTATTTGCCTCAACGATACTTTGCCAGTGATTTGGATAGGCATACTCAAGACGCGTCAGCAACCAGCTTGGATGCAGGTAGTGAGATGAGTGAGTTGCCTCACGCTGGATGAGTTCTTCTTGTTGACGCTGGAATTGGCGCAATACGCCATTAATCAGCCCCTTGAGCTGTGGTCGTTTGAGTGCCACAGCACCTTCTACCGTTTCTGCCAGAGCTGCATGTGGCGGGATTCGAGTGTAGTGCAGTTGGTAGATACCGACCATGATGAGGTAATGCAGTGTGCGTTGTTTGCCCGTCAGGGGTTTTGCCATCAGTTGTTGAATACACCATTCCAACTGCGGTAAAACGCGTAATACGCCAAAGCAAAGCTCTTGCAAAAGTGCGCGATCTTTATCGGAGACTTCACGCTGATGAACGGGTAATAAGGCACTGAGCGATTGTCCCTGATCCAGAACCTGCCCCACCACTTTTGCGGCAATACTGCGTAGATTGTATGAGCTTTTCATGTGTTAGCGATGACGTATACGTAAAAAGAGAGGATATACCGGCATGACGCCGGTATGAAAAATAGATTAGTCCAGTATATTACCGGGAACGAACCACTCACGACGTGAGTTAAGCAGATCCTGCGCACTCATCACTTTTTTGCCTGCCGGCTGCAATCCCTGAATATTCAAGATACCCGCCGCTGTTGCCACCTGAATACCCTGCTTATCTGCCTGAAGGATGGTACCGGGCAATGAGCCATGTGCTGTGGTCATGACTTCGGCTTTCCAGACTTTCACCGGTTGTTCATCTACCGTGAAATAGCTGACAGGCCAAGGATTAAAAGCACGAATACAGCGCTCAAGTTGCTCGGCAGATAATTGCCAGTTTAGGCGAGCTTCTTCTTTGCTGAGTTTTTCTGCGTAGGTGGCAAGGGCGTCATTTTGTGCTTCAGCGACAGCGCTGCCATCAGCAAGTTGTTTTAGCGTTTCCAATAAGCCACGCGGTCCCAGCTCAGCAAGTTTATCGTACAACGTTGCGCTGGTATCTTGAGGCAGGATGGGGCACGAAATTTTGTGCAGCATTGCGCCCGTATCAAGTCCCACATCCATTTGCATGATCGTCACACCGGTTTTGCTATCCCCTGCCCACAGTGCACGCTGAATTGGCGCCGCACCACGCCAGAGAGGCAACAGGGAACCGTGGACATTAATGCAGCCAAGGCGCGGCATGGATAATACGGGCTGCGGCAGAATTAAGCCGTAGGCGACAACGACCATAACATCGGCATTTAACGCCTGAACTATCGCCTGATTTTCTGTAGGTCGCAGAGATTTAGGCTGAAAAACGGGGATGCTATGTTGCTCTGCCAGCACTTTTACCGGACTGGGGGTGAGCTTGTTGCCCCTGCCTGCTGGGCGATCGGGCTGGGTGAAAACGCCAACGACCTCATGTCCTGATGATAAAAGCGCATCAAGGTGACGCGCTGCAAAGTCAGGGGTGCCGGCAAAGATTATGCGTAAAGAATCAGACACGGTGCTTCCTGTCAGAATGAAAATTAGCGGGCTCGACTATTCTGCTTAGCCAGTTTTTCCAGTTTTTGACGAATGCGCTGGCGTTTAAGCGGGGAAAGGTAATCGATAAACAGTTTCCCAACCAAATGATCCATTTCATGCTGAATACAAATGGCAAGTAGCTCGCTTGCTTCAAGTTCGAACGTCTTACCTTCGCGATCTAATGCACGCACTTTTACATGCTCTGCACGAGGAACCAGCGCACGCGTTTCAGGGATCGACAGGCAACCCTCTTCGATACCCGTATCGCCGCTCTTTTCAATCAGCTCGGGATTGATCAGCACCAGCCGTTGGTTTCGTTCTTCAGAGACGTCAATGACAATAATACGCTGATGAATATCCACCTGTGTTGCGGCAAGCCCAATACCTTCTTCTTCGTACATGGTATCGAACATATCATCCACGATACGTTGAATATCTGCATTGACTTCTTTTACGGGCTGCGCAGTAATGCGGAGCCGCTCGTCTGGGAAATGTAATACCTGCAAAACTGCCATATATGTTTAGATCTGTATCTGAATAGTGAGAGAGTCTTAGCGTTCATTCTAGACATTTCCTGCCCCGATTGACAGCATCAGCACTGAATTGCACCACTTATCTGAACATAGCGGAATAAGGGACGCTGATGCTATCAACGGAAATTTGGCTACGTATGACGGGGGTAAGGCACCTAGGCACCTTGCGCGCTAGGGCTATTATCAGAAAACTTATTGATTTAAAGGTGTTCGATCACGAGGGCCTGCGCACGTTAGGCCTGTCTGATGATCAGATCACACAATTCTGTTCCTACGATCGTAAGATCCTGGAAGAAACACTCAATTGGTCGTCTTATCCCAATCATCATATCGTGACGTGCGAAGATGCCCTGTATCCTTTTCTGTTGAACAACATTCGTGATTTTCCGCTGTTGCTTTTTGTAGCTGGCTCTCCTGAGTTATTGGCATCGCCACAAGTATCGATTATTGGTAGCCGAGGCAGCAGTGCTTACGGCGAGCGCTGGGGAGGCTTTTTTGCTCAAGAACTTGCCGCAAATGACCTTACTGTGACAAGTGGGTTAGCTATTGGCATTGATGGTATTGCTCATCGGGCTGCTTTGGATGCGGGAGGGAGAACGATTGCCGTATTGGGAAGCGGGCTGGAGAATGTTTATCCCAAGCGACACGTTAAGCTTGCCGAACGTATTTGTGGCGCTGGTGGTGCATTGGTCTCCGAATTTCCCCTCGCGATGCCGCCTTTCCCAACTAATTTTCCCAGAAGAAATCGCATCATTAGTGGATTAGGGTTGGGGGTTTTGGTTATTGAAGCGTCTATCCGCAGTGGGTCGCTGGTCACGGCACGTTATGCTTTAGAACAGGGACGTGAGGTTTTCGCTTTGCCAGGGCCAATCGGTAACCCTATGACTGAAGGAACGCACTGGTTGATCCAGCAAGGAGCCAGTCTGGTGACACATCCGAAGGATATTCTTGAGCAATTGGTGAGTGAGCTACAGTGGCTGCCAATGGAAAGCGGGCAAACTATTTCTAACGAAGAAGAGGATGGCGAATTGCCATTTGCCGACGTGTTGGCTAACGTAGGAGATGAGGTTACACCTGTTGACGTTGTCGCTGAACGTGCCGGCCAACCTGTGCCAGAGATAGTCACCAAGCTATTAGAGCTGGAGTTAGCAGGATGGATCGCAGCAGTACCCGGCGGCTATGTCCGATTAAGGAGGGCAGGCCATGTTCGACGTACTCATGTACTTGTTTGAGAGCTACATCCACAATGAAACTGAAATGCGTGTCGATCAGGATACGTTAACTGATGACCTCACCCGCGCTGGATTCGATCGTAACGATATCTATAGCGCGTTGAGTTGGCTGGAAAAATTGGCCGATATTCAGGAAGGGCAGACTGCTCCGCTTTATTTGGCGAACGATCCGTTGGCTATGCGGATCTATACGCAGGATGAAGTGTTGCGTCTTGATGCGGAATGTCGTGGCTTTTTATTGTTCCTTGAGCAAATTCAGGTTCTGAATCTTGAAACGCGGGAGATGGTCATCGAACGCGTCATGGCGTTGGAAACGCAGGAATTTGATCTGGAAGATCTGAAATGGGTCATCCTCATGGTGCTTTTCAATGTGCCTGGCTGTGAGAATGCCTATCAGCAAATGGAAGAATTACTCTTTGAGGTCAATGACGGTTATGTGCAATAGCCAGAGGGATAACATTTCGAATGGCTAAACCCGTACTGTTTGCTGAAAAAAAACAGGAAATATGTCCAGACTGTGGGTCAGTGCTGGTTATCCGTTCTGGTCGGCACGGTCCGTTTCTCGGCTGTTCTGCGTATCCAGAATGCGAATTCATTCGCCCGCTGAAAGCGCAGGCTGATGGACATATCGTCAAAGTGTTGGATGGGCAGCAATGCCCACTTTGTCAGTCGACATTGGTACTCAGGCAAGGTCGTTATGGGATGTTCATCGGCTGTGGAAATTACCCTGAATGCCATCATACCGAGACTATCGATCGTCCTGATGAAACGGCGATTCGATGCCCACAGTGTAATGAAGGCACGCTGTTACAGCGTAAGTCTCGCTACGGTAAGGTGTTTCATTCTTGCGATCGCTATCCCGATTGTCAGTTTACGTTAAACCATAAACCGATCGCGGGTGAGTGTCCTTCTTGCCATTACGCCTTATTGTTTGAGAAAAAAACGGCACAAGGTACCAAGCTATTTTGTGCCAGTAAATTATGTGGAAAGCCGATAGCGGCAGAAGTTGATAAGAATGAGTGATGTCTCTGATGAACTAATGATTCCCGTTTTACGGGAATTACATAAGCAGCAGGTTATTGCGTACCCGACTGAAGCAGTATTCGGGTTGGGCTGCGATCCTGATAGTGAAGTGGCGGTTAATCGCCTGCTAGCGTTAAAACAGCGCCCTTGGCAAAAAGGACTGATCTTGATTGCGGCAGATTTTAGCCAACTGGCTCCTTATATTGATGACAGCGCGTTATCCGATGAGCAGAAGGCGATGATGTTTTCCACATGGCCTGGTCCGGTTACTTGGGTATTGCCTGCAAAACGCACGACTCCGCAGTGGTTAACGGGGCAATTTTCTTCACTTGCGGTGCGCGTTAGCGACCACCCGTTAGTCAAAGAACTGTGTCAGCGTTACGGTAAACCGCTGGTGTCGACTAGCGCCAATTTAAGTGGTCAACCTCCTTGCCGCACGGCTCAGGAAGTTTCTCAACAGTTTGGTGATGATTTTCCTGTGCTGGTTGGGGATGTTGGCGGAAGAATGAACCCATCGGAAATCAGGGATGTATTAACAGGCGAACTTATTCGCCAGGGGTAGCTGCAAGTTGGAGAGGAACGTGTCTGAAGTAATGTCTTTTGCAGTTTTTGGTAATCCTATTGCGCATAGTAAGTCACCTCGCATACATGAGCTATTTGCTGCACAGACGGGGATAACGTTGACGTACGAGCGAGTTTTAGCGCCTCTGGATGATTTTGAGCAGATGCTGCGTCAGTATTTTCTCAGCGGTGCTGGTGGTGCGAATGTCACGGCGCCCTTTAAAGAGCGTGCCTTTGCCGAAGCTGATGAGCGTAGCGAATGCGCGGCGCTTGCTGGGGCGGTCAACACATTGAAAAGGCTGAGTGACGGGCGCCTGTTTGGTGATAATACAGATGGCATTGGTTTACTTAGCGATCTGCAACGATTGGCGCTGGTAAAGCCGTTGGATCGTGTGTTGCTGGTGGGGGCTGGTGGTGCAGCGCGTGGGGTTATCCAACCTTTGCTGGCTTATGGCTGTACGGTTGTGCTGACCAACAGGACGTTTTCCAAGGCTGATGAATTAGTTAAGATCTTCAGTGGCATTGGAGATATTCAAGCTGTTGCTCTCGACGATTTACATGGCCAGTCATTCGATCTGATCATTAACGCGACATCTTCTGGGATGTACGACAGTATTCCTAACTTACCGCCAGAACTCATTTCGCCGGATACAGGTTGCTATGACATGTTCTATTTGCCGCAACTGACACCTTTTTTGTCATGGTGCGTACAGCATGGTGCTATCCGCTATGCAGATGGTTTGGGAATGTTAGTGGGGCAAGCGGCCCATGCGTTTAAGCTTTGGCATGGCGTGATGCCTGATGTGGAACCCGTGATCGGTTTACTCAAGCAGGATCTTGCGAAGTGAATCAGGCGATCCAATTCCCAGATCGTGAAAGCTGGGATGATAAGGTAATGGCTATCCGCTTTCCCGTTTTAGTGAATGGCTTTCAGCAGGAATGTCTAGTGAGCGCAGTACAGCTCCAGCAACGCTATGGCGGCGATAGCCCTGAACAGTGGCTGGCGCTGTTCAGGGAATATCGATGGGATCTTGAGGATGAATTGGAAAAAATGATCGTCGCTGAAGAATGGGATGATGAGGGGGGCTACTCGCTGTCCTGAGCAAGGTATTCGTCTTTCCAACGAACATAGTTGTTTGCCGAGTAAATTAATCCCTCTATTTCTTCTTGAGTCAGCGGTCGAATTTTTTTAACTGGGCTGCCGAGGTATAGATGTCCCTTCTCTAGCCGCTTTCCAGGAGGGACCAGGCTACCCGCGCCGATCATGACATCATCCTCAACAACGGCGCCATCCAGGAGTATTGATCCCATTCCTACCAGAACCCGATTTCCTATTTGGCAGCCATGTAACATCGCTTTATGGCCTACAGTGACATCTTCCCCAATAATAAGCGGGTTACCTTCTGGCTTTTTCTCTGAACAGTGGGTGACATGGAGCACGGATCCATCCTGAATATTACTCCTAGCACCGATAGTGATGTAGTTAACGTCACCGCGTATGGCGACAAGGGGCCAGACACCAACATCATCGCCTAGTGTTACTTTGCCAATCACCACGCTGGAATGATCGACCATGACTCTTTCTCCTAAAATGGGAGAAATACCGTTATAACGGCGGAATGTTTTTGCGCTCATCGACAACCTCGTAGTCATTTACCACATTACTGATTATTCGCATTACAGACAAAATATCGACAGATATGAGACATCGGCAACTGAAAAGTAGTGTGGATCGAGTAAGATCTCATCGAAAGGGTCGAAAAACAGGCGAACAGAAAAAAAGATCAAGAAAGTTGTTGTGTAACGAAAACGGATCCCTATAATGCGCCTCCAT
>NZ_JACDRR010000031.1:0-575 GCF_013449375.1 Pectobacterium sp. CFBP8739
GAGGCGTGCGGTAGCCATGGTAACGGCGAAGGAAGAAGGAGAAGACGGGTGGCAAACAGTACAGGATTACAGTTCACCGTAAAGGTCGGTGCCTTGGCGGCAGGCACTTTCGCGGTGGTGGATTTCAGGCTGGATGAGGGGCTGAACCGGCCTTTCAGTCTGTCGCTGAGTCTGGCGAGTGCGCAACCGGATGTGGATTTCGGCGCGGTGTTGGACCAACCATGCGAGCTGATGGTTTGGTATGAAGGCGAGCTGAAGCGTCGGGTCAGCGGGATTATCAGTGGCTTCACGCAGGGCGACACCGGTTTTCGGCGCACGCGCTATCAGATGGACGTCCGTCCTGCTCTGTGGCGACTGGGGTTACGCACTAATGCGCGTATTTTTCAGGCACAAAAGCCCGACGCAATTATTGGTGCGCTGCTGGAAGAAGCGGGGATTACCGACTACGCCTTTGCGCTGCGTCATGAGCACGCGGCGCGGGAATACTGCGTGCAGTATCGGGAAAGCGATTTGGCGTTTATCACCCGACTGGCCGCCGAGGAGGGCATGTATTTCTTCCACGAATATGAAGAAGG
>NZ_JACDRR010000031.1:630-947 GCF_013449375.1 Pectobacterium sp. CFBP8739
TGAGCGAAGGCGAATATGTTCGGCGTTTCCACTACGCGGAGCGGGTGAGCACCTCGGACGTGGAGCTGAAAGACTACTGCTTCAAAACGCCGGCTTACGGGCTGTCGCACAAGAAGATGAGCAACGAACTCGCCCACCAGCGCGAAAGTTATCAGCACTACGACTATCCGGGGCGCTACAAACAAGACCCGAGCGGCAAGGCATTCAGCGGCTATCGGCTGGATGCACTGCGCTCAGGGGCGGTGACGAGCGAAGGGGAATCGAACTGCGCGGGGCTGATGCCAGGCAGCACGTTCACCCTGACGGAGCACCCGAAT
>NZ_JACDRR010000031.1:999-11061 GCF_013449375.1 Pectobacterium sp. CFBP8739
GGCGAACCGACCACCATGAGCAACAGCTTTGCGGTGGTGAAAGGGACGACAACGTGGCGCGCCGCGATGCCGTACAAACCGATGGTGGACGGCCCTCAAATCGCCACCGTTGTCGGTCCGGCGGGGGAAGAAATCTACTGCGACCAATACGGTCGGGTAAAACTGCAATTCCCGTGGGATCGCTACGGTGCGAGCAATGACCAGAGTTCCTGCTGGGTGCGCGTCAGTCAGGGCTGGGCGGGCGGCCAGTACGGCATGATCGCCATCCCGCGCATCGGCCATGAAGTGATCGTCAGCTTCCTCGAAGGCGATCCGGATCAACCGATTATCACCGGACGTACTTTTCACGCTACTAATCCAACGCCGTATATTTTACCGGCACATAAGACGCGCACCACGCTGCGTACCGATACCCATAAAGGCAGTGGTTTCAACGAGCTGCGCTTTGAGGATGAAGCGACGCGTGAACAGATTTACTACCATGCACAGAAAGACATGGATGGCGTGATCAACAATATCCATCGACAGAGCGTGGGGCGTGATCAGCACCTTAGCGTGGATCAAGATCAGTTTCAGCGAGTCACTCGCCATCGTCACCGAACGGTAGGAAAAGATGACTTTGAGAATATCGGTCAGGATCATCATCAGGAGATTGGCCGGAGTTTCATTCAGAAGATTGGTGCTTCGTTCAAGCGTTTCATCGGCGGCGGGGAGATTACCCGTATCGAAGGAAGCCGCCAGACGACGATGTCCGGCTCTGAAGAGACGCTAATTGGTGCGCACCAGCGTGTTCTGGTGAATACGGACAGCTATCTGAAAGCGGCGGATATTGTACTGGAAGCGGGTCAGGCGCTGACGATTAAAGCGCCGGGTGGTTTTATCAAGATTGATAGCGCGGGTGTGACGATTTCTGGGACGATAGTGAAGATCAACGATGGCGGAGCGGCTGGCGTAGGGACAGCGCCGGTATCGATTACGCCAGAAGATCCGACGAAGCCTACGCTGCCCGATGCGCCAGACAGACGTTAAGGAGGAACGATGCCAGGAGCAGCACGTTTAGGGGACAGCTGTGCGGGGCACGGCTGTTTCCCTGCCACCCCGATTATTGAAGGCAGCGGTGATGTCATCATCAATGGCAAACCGGCGGCCCGTAAGGGCGATGCGGTCTTACTCCACGCTTGCCCCTGCCCGAATATGCCCCACGGCGTACACAATCGCGCGATATCTGCGGGATCCGGTACGGTCATCATCAATGGCAAGCTGGCGGCGCGTATCGGTGATGCGATCGGCTGTGGCGGCTCGGTCGCCGCAGGCAGTGGGAATGTCATTATTGGTGATTCGCCCTATCAGTCCCCAGTGAAATCCTGTGCCGAACAGTCGGCCAAAAGTCGTGCACCTCTGTTGGCATTGACGCCGATGCTGCTGCCGACGTTAATGGAATGGGCGCCCGTTGCCGAGCTGCCCATTCTTGATGACTTGCTCTCTGTTGCTCAGCGTAAAGATCGCTATCTGGCGCGCGCCAAGTTGTCGACCGAAGCGGCATCTCTGCCGGGATTAGCCGATGCGGCAAAGCGACTGGCGTTTAACAACGACAGCATCTTGCGCGCCGAGGCCGCCCAGTATGTGTATTCGGTCGATGAATTTCGGCGAGGTGTGTTGGATAAACTGCCTAAGGCTCCGGTTGGGCTGGAATTATTAGAATCCAGCAAGCTTCCTGGCTTGACTGACAATGATTTTACGGATCTCAAGACTGGATTTGGTTCTGCGTTATTCAAGTCAGCCATTAATGGCGAAACGATGTTGACCTACCGAGGCACCAATAATGCGGTGACAGGTGTTAAAGACTGGTTGACTAACGCCACTCAGGGTATGGGATTTGAATCAGCGCAGTATAAACAAGCCATGGATCTCGCGACTCAAGTCAAAGATCTGATGCCAAATCCACCACCTGTCATCGTTGGTCATTCTCTGGGGGGCGGGTTAGCCTCTGCTGCGGTCAGTGCGACAAAGCTTCCTGGCTATACATTCAATGCAGCAGGATTACATGAGAATACTGTTGTGCGAGGTGGTGGTGCGACATTGGCAGAAACAGCATCGTTGATTAAAACACAAGCGGTCGATGGAGAGATATTAACCATGGCTCAAACCTACGGTAAGGCTTTGATTCCAGGTTTATTGTCTGGCGCGGGCGCATTGATTGGTGGAACTGCCGGCGCAGTGCTTGGGGGAGTCATCGGTGTTGCAAAATTACTGGAGGGGGGCCTGCCGAAAGCAAGCGGTGATATGATGGCGCTTCCCGCTGTTGGCGGTTCACCGATTGCGCGTCATGGTATGGATCAGGTGATTGCGGGCATTGAAAGCCAGAAAAAGGAAGATATCGGGAAGATAACCAATACATTCAGGGGAATATAATGCAATGGCTGGCACGGATAAAATGGGTAGGTGTCGTTATTCTGGGATTATTAACCGCTTGTCAGGCAGGAGGACACAGTATGCGGGCGAGTGAGCTTTTTGAACCGTCCGTAGTGGCGGTACTGGAAAGTATTCAAAAAGGTGACGAATCAGCAGCGCGTCATCAGTTGTCACAGGGCGTTAACCTGAATATTCAGGGAAAAGAAGGCGTCACGCCGCTGCTATGGCTGATTTATGAGGCCAAGGATAAAAAGGCCGTCACGCTGGCGCTTAAACTGGGTGTCGATCCGAACTATAAAGATGGATTTGGCGATAGCGCCGTAAATTCCGTGGCGGGAGCCAAAGATCCAGACTGGCTGCGCATTATTCTGGACGCAGGTGGAGATCCGAATGCAATTGGCCGTCGTGGTCAGCCTGCACTATTTAGCGCCATTAATGAGCAACGATGGGCTGATATTAAGCTACTCGTTGAGAAAGGGGCTGATCTGAATGTAGAAGATCAAAATAAAAGAAATAGTGCGCTTTATGCCGCCTACGTAAATGAATACGAAATTGTTTATTGGCTGATTGAGCAGGGGGCAAATTTCGATATCTATTCTTCAACGGGCAGTAGCTTGGCGTGGCGTGTACACGACAGCTTATCCATTATGTCTCCTAAATCGCCTCACTACCCTTGGGCACTAAAGGTAAAACAGGTGTTGCTGGATCGCGGCGTTAAATTTCCACCGTTGTCTCCTGCTGAAGTGCGGGAACGTTGGGAAAAAGGATTGCCGCTGTAATTGCTTTTCGATTTATCAATTTTATTATTCATGTCGTGTCATAAAAATAAGCTGATTTTTCCGCCCTGATAATCTGCATGATTATCAGGGTGCTATTGTGACTTTTAATAAAAACCATTGTATTAAAATTATCTCATTTATTTACAGGCAAATAGTGATGATGGAAAACGGTTATACCCTGTTTGAAATCAGCCAGTCTGCTATGCCCTTATACGCAATTATTTCACCGCTGAGTTATCCCGAGTTACCTGAATATTGGCAAGCTTTTCAACCTGCGGCGGCGAATATATGGCAACGGCTGAATTTGGGGAAGGACGCTGAAAGTTGGCAGGTTTGGGCACCAATAGTGGTGAAAATAGAAGAAGGCAAACCAGGAGAAACATTGCTGCATTGGCTGACTGATACACAGCCGGAGCAGCATGGTGGGGTGATGCTAATGCATGGCGACCTGACATTGCAGCAGATGGCTGGTTTTTGGCAGCAGCGCATTTCCTGTCTCTGGCCTAATGGTACAAGGGCTCTGTTTCGTAGCTATGCGCCCGAGGTTTTATCGGCGTGGTGGCTGACGTTGGATCGTGCTGCTCAAACTGATTTCCTCGGTCCGTTGGACACTCTATATTTACCCATTGTCACGAGTGAGCGTGGGGAATATAGGCTGTTCGCACAGCAGGAAATTAAGCATGAAAATAGCGGTGGCATGAATAACCCTTACCACATTACGTTAACGCCCTATCAATATGACCTGCTTTCCAATGACAATAGATTACATCGACTCGCGAATGAATTATTTCTTTTTGTCAGTGCAAGGTGTGTTTTCCCGCTGGATATTGAAATAGTCAAAGCGCGCTTTATTAGCGGCATAGCATTAGCTAAGAATTATTACCCCAAAGCCAGCGAAGCGGAATGTGAAGCCTGGTCTGCTCATCGCTGGGTGCTTGGTAGTGAATTCTATTTTCACCCGATCTTTATTCATCTCACTGAACGTTATTCAATGGCGGACAGTATTCGGATTTTTAAATCTGAGCCTGAACGTGTTGAAAGTGTACAGCTTAATTATCATCGCCCCGGTTGGATGCGGGGAGAGTTACCTGACATAACGGAGGTCACGCTGTGAGTGCACTGCAACCTTTTCTTGAACTGATATTGGAAGATGATACCGGCTGGCAAACGCGTATCGCTCAGGGGGGCTGCTTTGTTATCGCCGAAGCATCGATGAATAATGCGGTGCCTTGGCTGGCCGAGCGTTGGGGCGGCAGCCTGGAGCAGACCCGCTTGTACTGGGGGGAAACAGGGCGCGTTCATGCCTCGGTATCTCCCTATTGTATCCCGCTTAATGTTGCTAACTGGCCGCAGGTGAAAGAGCACATTGTTACCCAACCGGGCTGGGGTATGGGGTTACAGCTGGCGTGGTTTATGCAAGCCTATTCGCCGCTTGATCAGTTGCTTGAGGTGACGAAGCACCTACGGCAATGGAATCTGGTGGCGTCACCTTCTGGGGAAAACGCTATCCTGCGTGTGGGGGATTGGCAGGTGGTGAATCAGTTGCTATCCGCCAGCTCCGCTCAAGAAGCCTGTGCGCTCTATGGCCCGATAGCCAGCTTCTGCGATATTTCGCCTGACGGTACGGTACGCGCCTTAAACCTCATCGCCCGTGAACCACACTCTATTCCTGACATCCTGCCTCGCCAACTGAGTGCTGAACAATGGCAAGCCATCATGGTGCCTTACGGGCATCACAATCTGGCGCGCTATATGGAACATCTGCGCACTTACCATGCTGACTGGCAACATGCGTCTGACGATGAACTACGAGCGTTTACCCATCAGCAGGCGGAACAGGCGAGATACTGCGGCTTTAACAATGACTGCGATATTGTGCGCTGGCTGGCATTAGCGACGGAGCTGTCGCCGACGTTTATTCAACAACCTTGGGCAAAAAATATTTTGGCACAGCCGGAATACATTGGCACGCAAAGCCGTATGGATCGCCTGTATCAGGCAGCCATTGACCACCTGGACGAAGCATAAAATAAAAAGGACGTCATTTCATGAGTCAGGATAAAAGCAGCGCGTTAGCTGTCAGCGGGGATGCCGCAAAGCGTAATTTCACCACGGATAATAAAATTTCAGGAGGGTGTACAACCTGTGGTTGCGAAATACTCGTTTATTACCATTACGATTCAGGTGACCCAATACCGAACGCCCCTTTTCAATTAACCGATAGCCGAGACCACAAGATAGAGGGCAAAACCGACGATAACGGAATGTTTTTTATCCATGATATGGGGTGTGGCACATTTGAGCTGTTGATGGGGGAAGGCAGCGATACGTTCGATCCTAAAAAAACGGTACAAAATAACCCTGTTTTGATGTCTAACCCTGCTTATGCCAGTTTTGCTGGAGAATATTTTACCCTGTTCGTCATGCTCAGCAAGCAAGGACTGGTGGAGTATGGCGCGGTCCAACAGTCAGTGAGAATGCCGCAGAGCATGATACCGGATGAATATAAACCGGCATTAAAACGCTTCTGGGTACTGGAAAGGCAACTTTATGGCAGCGATGGCGAACTCCAAAGAGAGATCCGCCGGATCCAGCATCAACTGTCGGCGGAGTTAGCGAGTAGGGCGGCCAGCATTGATGATGCCGTGCTGCTGCTCTGTGAGGTCATTTTGGGGTGCGTTCCCGTGGTCGGGCAAGCCATGGACGTGTATTTCCTTGGGCAGTGGTGCTGGAATAGCTATGAAAACCCTGATTTGCTTAAGGACACGATGCACCAGATTGACGGGGTGTTGTGTGTCATTGGGTTTGTTCCCGGTGTTGGGGATGCGCTGAAAGTCAGCGGTAATGCGATTACCAAAGCCATGCGCAAGCTGAAAGGCGGAAAAGGCGACGACGCGCAGAATATTCGGGAAGCCACGCAGATTATTCGGGGATTGGGGAACGGTAATATTGTCAACTGGCTCACGAGCATACGCGCTAGTATCAGGGAGTATGCGGCCAAGGGGAAAGCGCTGCTGGAAACAATAAAAGAGGCGCTGGATCTCCTGGTGAACGGCCTGTCGGGTGGGCGCAGTTGGATTGTTACCCTGATGGCGGATACCTTCCAGTTGCTGGTCAATGTTCTTGGCTTATTACTTGAATTGTTTGACAGCATAGTGGGCTTAATTGAAGCCGAATTCGCGGCGTTCATCCCTAAAATCATGACGCAAATTATTGCGAGTTCACGGCCAAAAGGGAGTACTGGACTGTCGGCAATGGATGTGCAAAAGGGTGAGTCAGGCGATTATCGCTCGGATGATGAAGTTGCTAAAGATAAGGCACTTTCAGGAGAGTCTGGCGTATCGAGCGGTATTGCGGCAACGGTACTGGCATCAATGGCGGTTCTTGCCGGACGTGGTGGCGGGCATAACAAAGGCAAGCTCGGCATCTCTGAGACGGGGGCGGCTGGGGGGCAAGGTCATGCAACCGGATCGACACACGCGGCGCAGACTTCTCATACATCCTCTGAGCAATCTCATTCCACGTCATCGGAAACCTCGCCGCAGCACGCTAAACCGCAAAGCGAAGCTAGCGGCGATCAAAAGCCACCACAACAACCTGAGGACGTCACCCGCAAAGATAACGGTACGCCGCAAGACGATAAGGACACGATAGCCCTCCCTCAAGGTACGCAGCCTATAACACCCGGTGCTACGCATGAAACTAAACCGGATACGGCGGCTCAGGACAGGGCGCGGGAGCAGAACGACGGCACGGGAGCCGATTCTAAAAAGGGTGAGCGTAACGGCGATCCCGTCGATATGGCCACGGGGGCTGTGGTGGAGCAGCGCACCGATTTTCAGGTCAGTAGCCCGCTGCCGCTTTCACTGCAACGCGACTACCGTTCGACGGGGAAACGTTATTCGGGGTTGTTAGGTACGCTTTGGCGCACTAACTGGGACATCAGCCTGATGCTCGATAACGGGGTAGCAACGCTAACGGACGGCGAATTCAATCAGGCCTTCTTTGCCCTGCCCAACGAGGGGGAGTTCAGTCGCGCCGCGTCAAACCCAGAATGGCGGTTGACGCGGCAGGCGGGGCAACTGGTGCTCCAGCATGTCGGGGGCCTACGCTATCGGTTTGAGTATGCGCGTGGTCTCCAGCTTTGTTTGACGTCGATTGAGAATGCGGCGGGCCATCGCGTGACTTTCGAGTGGGTGTGGGGTGAGCTGCGTTGGGTGGCACTGTCGGACGGGCGTTTGATTCATGTAATGTCGGAGCGCCAGCGCATCACGACACTCACGCTCTGCACCCCGCAGCGCCAGCCGTTAAAAACACTGGTGCGCTATACCTATGACGAGCACGGGCATTTATTGCGCGTGCGGGCGGATGAGGGGCGCAACTTTGATTATCGCTACTCGCCGGAAGGCTGGCTGCTGCGCTGGTCGGATTTAGGTTCGACCTGGGTTGAGCACGACTACGATAAACAAGGCCGTGCCATCCGAGACAGCACCTCGGAAGGCTACTGGCCGGGTCACTTTGACTACGACGATGAGACGCTGACCAGCCATTACCACAGCGGGTTTGGTGGGGTGTTCAGCTATGTGCGCGACGCGCGTAATAATATTCTGCTCAAACGCACCCCTGACGGCGGTGAGACCCGCTACGAGTGGGTGGACAACCAACTGGTGGCCGAGACCGACCCGCTGGGTGGGCGCACGGCGTATCAGCGTAACGACTGGGGGCAGGTAACCGACGTTACCCTACCTGACGGCGCGACGCATCACTATACGTATGACGATAACGGACAATTACTGGCTTATACCGACCCGCTCGGCCATGCCTGGCGTTATCAGCGTAATGCGGCTGGGCAGGTTGTGGAGGTGAACGACCCGGAAGGACGTGAGTGGTTGTACCGCTACGATGACACGGGATTGCTGTCGACGGTGATAGGCCCAGACGGCGCGTTGCAGCGTTACCACTATAACCGTCGTGGCCTGCTGAGCCGCCTTGAGCGAGATAATGCACCGCCGGTAGCGTTCCGCTATGACGATCTGGACCGACTGACGGAGCGGCATATCGGGCATGAGGCGGGCGTGCAGGTGCGACGCTGGGAATATGACGGCGTGCGCGAGTCTCCATCGAAAGTGGTGTACGAAGACAGCAGCGAGACGCGGTTTGGTTACGATGTGGAAGGTAACCTGACGGCGGTGACGGATGCGCTGGGTCAGCGTTATCAGTTCCGCTACGGGGCGTTCGATAACCTGTTGGAGGCGACCGACCCGCTGGGGGCAACGGTGCGCTACCACTACAACGCGGAAGCCGAGTTCGCTGGGGTGACGAACAGTCAGGGACGGGACTGGACTTACGGTTTTGACAGTAGTGGGCGGCTGAGTGAGGAGCGGCATTACGACGGTCGGGTGTACCGCTATCAGTATGATGTGGCAGACCGTCTGATGCAGCGCACCGCGCCGGATGGCAGCGCACTGCACTACGAGCATGATGCGGCAGGGCGGATAACGCGCATCACGGCACGCAAAGCGGACGGGGAAACGGACGGCATCACCGAACTGGCGTATGACATGGCGGGTCGGTTGACCAAAGCCGCCAGCCCGGATGCGGTGGTGGAGTACAGCTATAACCGTGCCGGGCAGGTGACGTCGGAAACGGTGAACGGCGAAGTGGTGCAGAGCGGTTATGATGCGGGCGGTCAGCGAGCGGTAGTCGACGGGATACTGGCACCGCTGCAACTGGCGTGGCAGTCGGGTCGGCTGTCGTCACTGGGTATCGGTTCGCACCAGCCGTTGCAGTTCAGCCACACGTCAGCGGGCGAAGAGCAGCGGCGCAGTAACGGCAGCGGGTTCTCACTGCGCCATGAATGGAGCCCGACGGGGCTGCTGCAGCGTCAGGCGCTGGAAGGGGCGGACGGCCGGGTGAATGACGTGCTGGAGCGCCGCTACCAGTACGATGTGTTGGACCGGCTGACGGGTATCAGCGACAGCCACTGGGGGGAACAGGCGTTCCGGCTGAACGGGGCAGGCCAGGTGACGGCGGAGCGTCGCGATGAGGGACGGCGGCGTCAGGCACGGCTGTTTGGCTACGACAGCGAACAGAACCTGTGCGAGGTGTCACAGATAGCGCCGGGGCTGGGTGAAACGCTGAAGGTGCAGGATGCAGTGGTACAGTCGGTGGCGCGGTACGATGCGGCGGGTCGGGTAATTGAGCGCGGTCACACGCAATACCGGTATGACGACTGCGGGCGTCTGGCGATGAAGCGGGAAACGCGAGCGGGGTTCAGGCCGAAGGAAACGTACTTTGACTGGGACGTACAGGACCGTCTGGTACGGGTGAGCCTGCCGGACGGGGCACGCTGGCGGTATCGTTACGATGCGTTTGGTCGCAGAGTCAGTAAGGTGCGTGAGGGACAACTCCCGTCGGCGCAGGCGGTAGCGCGGGTGGCGTACCGGTGGGACGGTGACCAGCTTATCGGTCAGCAGCAGTATCGTGCAGATGGCAGTGCTGCACGGGAAGTGCAGTGGGTGTACGAGCCGGGGAGTTTCCGGCCGCTGGCACAGGTGGAGGCGCAGGGCGACAGCACGCAGCTGCACTACATCGTGACCGACCTGACGGGGACGGCGAGAGAGCTGTGTAGTGAGGCGGGGGAAATTCGCTGGCGCGGGGAGCAGGGGCTGTGGGGCGCTCACCGCGAAGAGCGACGGCCTATTCCGCTGAGGCGTTATCTGGGCGATGCGGCGAACGAGGAAGTGTACTGTGAGCTGCGCTATCAGGGGCAGCTGTACGACGCGGAAACGGGGCTTTACTACAATCGCCATCGTTACTATGATGCGGAGAGCGGACAGTATCTGTCGCCGGACCCGATAGGTTTAGATGG